>JBAZOF010000082.1:0-10826 GCA_041648855.1 Sulfuritalea sp.
GGTGACCCTGATCAAGACCCAACTGGCGCCGTCCACGGCGATGACCCAGTGGCTGGCGGCGGGCGAGGCTCCCGGCAGTTTCAGCATCGACCGCGATTGCGAACTGCGTGCCGCGGCCGAAGAGCGTGCCGCCGTGCGCTATGTGCGGCACAACCTCGACAGCGACGAGGTGCGCGCCCACATTGCCGGCGGCAAGTCGGCAACGCGTCTGGCGCTGACCTGGAACGACCGCATTTCCTTCGTGCTGACCGAGCAGTTGCAGATCAAGAAACTGGCCTTCCTCGATTTGCTGAAGGAGGATGCCGAGCGTCAGGCGGAGAACGCCGACGATCTGTTTGCGGCCGATTTCACCCTGATGTGCGGCGAGCTGGCGCAACTGCTGGCCCATCTGATCGACGTGCTGGGCGGCGAAGGCGAATAGATTGTTGCGCGCGCTGATCGCCCTTGCCCTGCTGGTGTCCGGATTGCCGGCGCTGGCGGACGGCGTCGACGTCGGCAAGCCTTCCAGTGTGCGCAATCTGGTGCCGGCCGGCGCGATCGAAAACCAGGCGGCGCAGCAGTATTCGCAGCTCAAGAGTCAGGCCGCCGCCAAACATGCGCTGGGGCCGGACGATCATCCGCAGGTACGGCGGCTGCGCGCGATCGCCGCGCGCATGATTCCCTTCGTCGAGCGCTTCAATCCCCGCGCCCGCCAGTGGCAATGGGAGGTCAACCTGATCGGCTCGAAGCAGATCAATGCCTTCTGCATGCCCGGAGGCAAGATCGCCTTCTACAGCGGCATCCTCGACACGCTCAAGCTGACCGACGACGAGGCGGCAATGGTGATGGGCCACGAAATCGCCCACGCCCTGCGCGAGCACGCCCGCGAACGCATGGCGAAGAGCCAGATCACCCAGCTGGGCGCCAGCCTGCTCGGCGAACTGGTCGGCGGTGGCCGCTATTCCGGAGCCTTCCAGCTCGGCGGCAATCTGCTGACGCTCAAGTTTTCGCGCAACGATGAATCCGAAGCCGACGTGGTCGGCCTCGATCTGGCGGCCCGGGCGGGTTTCGATCCGCGCGCCGCGGTCACGCTGTGGCAGAAGATGGCGGCCGCCAACAACAGGGCGCCGCTGGAATTCCTCTCGACCCACCCGGCGGGCGATCAGCGCATCAAGGAAATCGAGAAGCACCTGCCGCAGGTGATGCCGCTCTACCTGGCGGCGCGCAAGACAAACTGACGAGAGTTATGCGCAGCGGTATCCCCAAGTGGGACGGCGCTGGCGGTAGGGCGCCGAGGACTACGGGCTGCGGCTGTCGGGAGAGCACCTGCCGACGCTGGCGGCGTAGGCCTTCAGGATGTCGCGGCGACGCGCGCTGTCGCTGAGGAGCTGGCACAGTTGCTCCATCCAGGGTTCGGTGTGGCGGCGCACTTCGGCGTCGTCGTCGAGGATGCGCTGGATCAGGCTGTGCTTGCGCGCCAGGTCGGCGGCCGGCAGGTTGCCGTCATCGGCAACCGTCGGCAAGCGGCTGCGCAGGCCGGCAATCCGTTGTTCGAGCTCCTTCAGGCTGTCCCACGCACTGGCGCGCGCCGCCGCGACCATGCGCGACGAAAGCAGGCTCATTTCTTCGTAGAGTTCGATTTGGGAAGGCATCCGGAGCATCCTAGCCATCCTGCGGCAGGCTTGTTGCGGCAAGCTGCGGCAGGATAATTGGCTATTTCTGTCCGGGCGCCCCGGGGCTCGGCAGGGCGGGCGGACCGTGTTTCGAATTGCGGCCAAATCACCCCGCAGATCGGCGCGGTGCAGCCGATCCGGAAGGTTTAGGCGGCCGGCGCCAAGCGCCGCGATTCCAGGCTGCGTTCGTCGATCGGCAGGTGGATCAGCGCCGACAGCACCCCGAGCAGGATGCAGATGCCCCATACCGTGTCGTAGGCGCCGGTGGCATCGAACAGCAGCCCGCCCAGCCAGACGCCGAGGAAGCTGCCCACCTGGTGGCTGAAGAACACCAGCCCGGACAGCATGCCCAGATAACGCACGCCGAACACCTGGGCGACGATCGCATTGGTCAGCGGCACGGTGGACAGCCACAGCAGGCCCATGGCCGCCGAGAACATATAGACGCTGGCGGGCGTCAGCGGCGCCCAGAGGAAGAGCGAGATGACCACGCTGCGCGCGGCATAGATGCCGGCCAGCACGTGGCGCTTGGGCCAGCGGCCGCCCAGATGCCCCGCGGTGTAGCTGCCGAACACATTGAACAGGCCGATCAGCGCCAGGGCCGTCATGCCGACGCTGGCGCCCATGCCCTTGTCGATCAGGTAGGTCGGGAAATGCACGCCGATGAACACCACCTGAAAGCCGCAGACGAAGTAGCCAGCGATCAGCAGCACGAAGCTTTTCTCGCTCATCGCTTCGCCCAGCGCCTCGCGCGCGGTCTGGCCGTGGCCGGAAGCGCCGGCGACCAGCCCCTTGGTCAGCGCTCCGCCCAGCGGAATGATCAGGAAGGCGCCGGCGGCGAACACCAGCAGCGTGCCGAACCAGCCCAGCCCGCCGATCAGGCCCGATGCGACCGGGATCATCAGGAACTGGCCGAAGGAACCGGCCGCGGCCACTACACCCATCGCCCAGCCGCGTTTCGCTTCGGGCACCAGCTTGCCCATCGCGGCGAATACCACGCTGTAGGTGCAGCCGCTTTGCGCCGCGCCTATCATCAGGCCGGCCGTGGCCGCGAGCCCGGTGCCGGTGGCGGAGTAGGCCATGCCGAGCAGCCCGAGCGCGTAGAGCAGGCTGGCGCTCCACAGCACGCGGCGTGCGCCGTAGCGGTCGGCGAGCCAGCCGGCGAAGGGCTGCGAGGCGCCCCACATCAGGTTCTGCAGCGCCAGGGCGAAGGAGAAGACTTCGCGGCTCCATTGGTGCTCCATGCTCATCGGCGTCAGGAACAGGCCGAAGGTATGGCGGATGCCCATCGCGACGCAGACGATCAGGGCCGCGTATACGAGCACGGTGGAGAGCGGACGTTGCGGCAGCGGCGTGGCGGGATTTGTCATGCGTTGGATGTTAACATTTAATTTTGTCGGCTATTTCCATCACGTGAACAAGGCTTTTGTCAAAGAATCGGATGACGAGGACGAGGAAGAAGCGCCCGAGTCGCAGATTCCCGCCGGTACCAAAAACTACATGACGGTACGCGGTCATGCCCAGATTCGCGCCGAATTCGAGCATCTGGTCAAGGTCGAGCGTCCTGCCATGGTGCAGGTGGTTTCGTGGGCGGCGGGCAATGGCGACCGCTCGGAAAACGGCGACTACATCTACGGCAAGAAGCGGCTGCGCGAGATCGACCGGCGCATTCGTTTTCTGGCCAAGCGGCTGGACTCGGCGGTGATCGTCGACCCGGCGGAGCAGCGCAACTGCGATCAGGTTTTTTTCGCCGCCACCGTGACGGTCTGCGACGCCGATGGCGCCGAAGCCACCTACCAGATCGTCGGCATCGACGAGGCCAATGCCGTTGAAGGCCGCATCAGCTGGATTTCGCCCTTGGCGCGCGCCCTGCTCAAGGCGCGCGAAGGCGACACGGTGCGCTTCGACAGCCCCGGGGGCCTGCGCGAAATCGACATCATCGAGGTTCGCTACGAATAGCTCAGGCGCGCCTGATGGCGTGGTTGGCCCAGATCAGCAGCCCGAACAGCACCATCGCCCCGGCCTGATGCGAGGCGGCGAGGGCCACCGGCACCTGCAGCAGCAGCGTGGCGATGCCGAGGCTCACTTGCACCGCCAGCCATAGCGTCAGCAGCACGGCGGCCGGCCGCGCGTCCGGCGTTTCGTTCCAGATGCGCCAGGAATACCAGGGAATCAGCCCCATCAAGGCCCAGGCGATCATGCGGTGGTCGAACTGCACGGTGGCCATGTTGGTGAAGAAGTTCAGCCACAACGGCTCGACCATGAAAATCTCGGGCGGGACGAAATCTCCGTTCATCAGCGGGAAGGTGTTGTAGGCCAGTCCGGCGTGGATGCCGGCCACCAGCGCGCCCGACAGCACCATGATGAACACCAGCACCACCAGCCAGTTGCCCAGGCGCATGGTGAAAGTCGGCGCTGGTGCTACGGCGGTTGAGGCCTTGCGCGGCTGCAACATGCCCAGTCCCGTCCAGCCCATCAGGCCGAACAGGATGAAGGCCAGCCCGAGGTGCGCCGCCAGCCGGTATTGCGACACGCGCGGATCATCCACCAGCCCGCTCTTGACCATGTACCAGCCCATGGCGCCCTGCAGGCCGCCGAGGATGAAGAAGCCGAACACTTTGGCCGCCAGCGCGCCGCGCAGTTTTCCGCGAATGAGAAACCACACATAGGGAACAAAAAACACCACGCCGATGCTCCGGCCAATCAGGCGGTGCGCCCATTCCCACCAGAAGATGAACTGGAAGCCGTCGAGCGTCATGTCGTGATTGCGCTTGATGAACTCCGGCGTCTGCTGATACTTGGCGAAGAGTTCCAGCCAGTCGGCGTGGGACAGCGGCGGCAGGGCGCCGATCAGCGGCTTCCATTCGACGATGGAAAGGCCCGAGTGCGTCAGGCGCGTCACGCCGCCGACCACCATGGTCAGGAAAACCATGGCGCAGCAGGCGAACAGCCACCATGCCACGGCGCGTTGTTGGTTATCAGTGTTCATTTGCGGTCCGCATCTGCCAGCCAGTGTCCCGATTTGCCGCCGGCCTTTTCCAGCAGGCGAATGTCTTCGATGATCATGCCGCGATCGGCTGCCTTGCACATGTCATAGATGGTAAGCAGGCCGACCGAGACGGCGGTCAGCGCCTCCATCTCGACGCCGGTGCGGCCGAAGGTTTCCGCCGTGACCTCGATCATCACGCGATGGCGGGCGGAGTCCAGCGTCAGCTCGGCGGCGACGCGTGTGAGTGCGATCGGATGGCACAGCGGGATCAGCTCGGAGGTGCGCTTGGCTCCCTGGATTGCCGCGATGCGCGCAATGCCGAGGACGTCGCCCTTTTTTGCCGAGCCGCTCTGGATCAGGGCGAAGGTGGCGGGCGCCATGCGGATGTGGCCGCGCGCCCGCGCCACGCGGCTGGTTTCCGCCTTGGCGCCGACATCGACCATGTGCGCCTGGCCGGCGGCATCGAAATGGGTCAGCGACGCAGCGCGAGGCTGGGTGGACGGCTTGAGGGATGACTTGGGAGGTGGCTTCATGAAATACGCTGTCACAACTCGTTTTGGTGAAGCCGCTATCATAGCGGTATGAAATTTTATCCGCTTGCCAGCGCCGCCTTCCTCGGCTTCGGCATCCTCTGCGCGCCGTTTTCCGTGGCCGAAGGCCTGCCCGACCTGGGCGAAGCGGCGCAAACCGAATTCTCCCCGGCGATGGAACGCCGCATCGGCGAATCGGTGATGCTCGAGATTCGCCGCGATCCTGCCTGGCTCGACGATCCCGAGGTCGTCAGCTACCTCAACCGGATCGGCAACCGGCTCTCCTCGCAGAGCGAAGAAGGGCGGCAGGAGTTCGAGTTCTTCGCACTGCGCGACTCCACGCTCAATGCCTTCGCCATGCCCGGCGGCTACGTCGGTGTGCACACCGGGCTGATCCTCGCCGCTGCTTCCGAATCGGAGCTTGCCTCGGTGCTGGCGCACGAAATTTCGCACGTCACGCAGCATCACCTGGCGCGCCTCGTCAACAAGTCGGGGCAGGGCCAGGTCACCAGCCTCCTGGCCATGGCGGTGGCGATTCTTGCTGCGCGCAGCAGTCCCGATCTCGCGATGGGTGCGATGATGGCCGGGCAGGGCGTTGCGATCCAGAACCAGCTCAACTACTCGCGCGACTTCGAACGCGAGGCGGACCGCATCGGCCTGCGCCTGCTTGAAAGATCCAATTTCGACATTCGCGGCATGAGCAGTTTCTTCGAGCGCCTGCAGAAGTCCGGCCGCCTGTATGAAAACAACGCGCCGGGCTATCTGCGCACCCACCCGCTGACCACCGAGCGTCTGGCCGACATGGGCAACCGCATCCAGGCGCGGCCCTACAAGCAGGTGCCGGATTCGCTCGAGTTCCAGCTGGTGCGCGCCAAGCTGCGCGCGCAGGAAGGCATCTCGCGCGATGCGGTGACGGAGTTCGAAACCCGGCTCAAGGGCATCGGTTTTGCCGGCAACGAAGCCGCCATCCGCTACGGCCTGGCGCAGGCGCATCTGCGCGACGGCAATATGGCCGCCGCCGAACGCGAGGTCGGCGAATTGCGCCGGCTGAAGACCCAGTCGCCGATGATCGAGACGCTCGCGGCCCAGCTGCGCCTCAAGCAGGGCGATCCCGCGACGGCGGTGAAGATACTGCGCGCCGCGCAGCCGCGCTTCCCGCAGGAACGCGCGATCGCCTACGGCCTGGTCGAGGCGCTGCTGGAAGCCCGCCAGCCGGCGGAAGCGATCAAGTTCACGGAAGACGAGCTGATGTCCTACCCGTCCGACCCGAAGATGCACGCCTTGCAGGCGAAGACCTGGTCCGTGCTCGGCAAGCGCCTGCAGCAGCATCGTGCCCTCGCGGAAGCCTATGCCCTGCAAGGCCAGGTGCCGGCCGCGGTGGAACAGCTGGAGCTGGCGCAAAAGGCCGGCGACGGAAATTTCTACGAACAGTCGCAGGTGGATTCGCGCTTGCGCGAGCTGAAGAAGCGCATGGCGGACGAAGCCAAACAGACCAGGGAAGCAAAGAAATAGCCCCATGAACACTGCCAATCCAGCCAGCCGGGCCGATGCCCACGCACCCTCCACACCGCTCGTGCACCTCTCCAGCGAGCCCTACTACCATGCCACCGGCGATGAGCTCGACGTCTTCGCGGCCGCCGCCAAAAGCGGCCTGCCGGTCATGCTGAAAGGCCCCACCGGCTGCGGCAAGACGCGCTTCGTCGAGCACATGGCCTGGCGCCTGAAGCGGCCGCTGGTGACGGTGGCCTGCCACGACGACCTGACCACCGCCGACCTCGTCGGCCGTTACCTGATCGTCGGCGACGAAACCGTCTGGATGGACGGCCCGCTCACCGCCGCCGTGCGCGCCGGCGCCATCTGCTATCTCGACGAGATCGTCGAGGCGCGCAAGGACACCACCGTGGTGATCCATCCGCTGACCGATTCGCGCCGCGCGCTGCCGGTCGAAAAGCGCGGCGAGTACATCAGCGCGCCGCCGGATTTCATGCTGGTGATTTCCTACAACCCCGGCTACCAGAGCGTGCTCAAGGAAATGAAGCCGAGCACGCGGCAGCGCTTCGTCGCGCTGGATTTCGACTATCCGGAAGCCGCGACCGAAGCGCGCATCGTCGCCCACGAAGGCGGCGTCGATGCCGATACTGCGCAGAAGCTGGTCAAGCTCGGCGGGCTCACGCGCAAGCTCAAGGGCGCCGGGCTCGACGAAGGCGCCGGCACGCGCCTGCTGGTGCATGCCGCGCAACTGATCGCCAGCGGCATGGCCCCGGCGATCGCCTGCACCGCCGCGATCGCCCGCCCGCTGGCCGACGAGACCGACACGCGCGATGCCCTGGACGACCTCATAGCGGCAGTGTTCTAAACCCGCATGAGCGAACGCAAGCTTTTCGCTCATGAACTCGAAGCGCGGCTCGACGAACTGCTGCTGCTTTCCCTGCGCCAGCGTTCCGCGGCGGTGCCGGCGGCGCTGCTCGAAGCCCTGCCGCGCGAACTGCAGGAGCGCGTGCTGCACTGGGCCGGCGTCGCGGCGCAAACCTCGGATGACCTCGGCTGGCTGATCGCATCGCTGGCCGCGACGCAGGCCGCCGGCCTCGGTGAGCAGCTCGACGACTGGGTGCGCGCCGGGCTCGATGCCTACGACCGCAGCGGCCTCGCCGCCACGCGCAAGGCCCTGAACGAGTTCACCGCAGCGAGCAAGGCCAGCGCGTTGCGTTCGCAGTACAGCGTTGCATTCGGCGCGATCGAGGGCCGTTTGTCGCGCTTCCTGCAGGCGCTCGACGGCCGGCCGCTGCGGCTGGTCAGCGGTACCAAGGCCTGGACCGATACCGAAACCCTGTGGCTGCCGGAACGGCTTGACGCGGCGAATGACGCCGCAGGCAACCGCCGCCTCTACAAGGCCATCGCGGCGCTGCTCTGGGCGCAGACGCGCTTCGGCACTTTCAGGCTCGACCCCGAACCCGAGCTGGAACAGTGGCCCGACCGCGAGCGCGCGCTGGCCTGGTTCGCCGTGTTCGAAGCCATGCGCCTCGAAGCCTGCATCGCCGTCGAGCTGCCCGGCCTCGCGCTGGAAATCGCCGGCCTGCGCGGGCCGTGGCCGGCCGAGCTGGCGGCTGCCGCGGCGAAGCTGGCGCGACCCGATGCCACGGTCGCCGACAGCCTCGCCTGCATGGCGGCGCAGCGGGAAATCGGCGTGTCGCCGGCGCCGACTTTGCCGCACATCGGCACGCTCGATCCGGTGGCCGCCCGCCGCGTGCGCGCCGCACGCATCACGCGCGAGCTGGCTATCGTGCGCCGCGCCCTCAATGTGATCGCGGCGACGGATACCAAGGCCGGCGCCGCGGAAAATTCCGACTATCCGCCGCTGGCAGCGGAAGGCGAGCTGCAGGTGCCCGACCCGCAGGCCGATTTGCTGGCGATGCCGCCCGCGGCGCGCGAGGCGGCCAAGTCGCTGATGCAGGATCTCGGCGAGATTCCTCCCGAAGCCCTGCATCCGGCCGGGCCGGGCGCGTGGCAGCCGGTCGATGGCGTCGATGAATCCATCGCGCCCGGCGTCACCACCCAGCCCGATGCCTTCTATGATGAATGGGACTACCGGCGCGCCTCGTGGCGGCGCGGCTGGTGCCATCTGTACGAGATGGAGGCGCGGTCCGGCGACCCCGAATGGGTCGATGAAGTGCGCACCCGCCACGCCCACCTGATCCGCAGCATCCGTCGCCGCTTCGAGGCCTTGCGCGGCGAGGACAAGCCGCAGAAGCGCCAGTTCGACGGCGAGGAAATCGACCTCGACGCGCAGGTCGAGGCGCGCGCCGACCGCAAGAGCGGCAGCGAACCTTCGCCGCGCCTGTTCATCCACCGCCGCCGCATCGAGCGTTCGCTGGCCGTGATGTTCATGGTCGACATGAGCGGCTCGACCAAAGGCTGGGTCAATGACGCCGAGCGCGAATCGCTGGTGCTGCTGTGCGAAGCCATCGAGGCGCTGGGCGACAGCTACGCCATCTACGGCTTTTCCGGCTGGACGCGCACCCACTGCGACATCTACCGCATCAAGCGTTTCGGCGATCGCTACGATGCCGAAACGCGCCAGCGCATCGCCGGCATCGAGGCCAAGGACTACACGCGCATGGGCGTCGCGGTGCGCCACCTCTCCGGCCTGCTGATGCGGCAGAACACGCGCCACAAGCTGCTGGTGACGCTTTCCGACGGCCGCCCCGATGACTACGGCGACGAATACCGCGGCCGCTACGGCATCGAGGACACCCGCCGCGCCCTGCTCGAAGCGCGCGAAAAAGGCATCCGCAGCTACTGCGTCACCATCGACCGCCACGGCGCCGACTACCTGCCGCAGCTCTACGGCCCGGCGCACTATTCGGTGATCGACGACGCGAAAAAGCTGCCGCAAAAAATTGCCGAGATCTACCGCAAGCTGACCGGCTGAGCCGGCATTCCCCAAGGAGGAAAAATGAACGAGTCTTCAGGCGAGTTTTCCAACAGAGTGGCCCTGGTCACGGGTTCCAGCAGCGGCATCGGCGAGGCCATCGCGCGGCGGCTGTCGGCGCTCGGCGCCTCGGTGGTGATCAACTCGGCGAGCTCGGTGGAAGCCGGCCAGCGCATCGCGGCGGAACTCGGTCCCAACGCCCTTTACGTGCAGGCCGACATCAGCGACAAGGTGGCCGGCGAAAGGCTGCTGGCGGCGACCATCGAACGCTTCGGCAAGCTCGACATCCTGGTAAACAATGCCGGCTGGACCACGGTCGTGCCGCACAACGACCTCGCGGCGCTGACCGACGAGATCTTCGCCAAAACCTTCGACATCAACGTCACCGGCACCTGGATGCTGACCAAGGCGGCGATGCCGCACCTGATGCGCAGCGACGACGGCAATGTCATCAACATCACCTCGATCGCCGGCGTGCGACCGGTGGGCAGCTCGATCGCCTATTCGATGGCGAAGGCCGCGCTCAACCAGATGACGCGCCTGCTGGCCAAGTCCTGCGCGCCGGTGCGCGTCAATGCCGTCGCGCCCGGCCTGGTCGAAACGCCCTGGACCAGGGACTGGCAGGCGCAGCACGAAGGCGTCAAGGCCCGGGCACCGCTGAAGCGCTCCGCCACGCCGGACGACTGCGTCGAAGCCACGCTTGGGCTGCTGCGCACCCGCTATGCCACCGGGCACATCTTCGTCGTCGATGGCGGCCTGACCCTGGCGATCTGACCGGGCGAGCCGCCGCCAAGGCCAATTTCCGGCGGGCGTGACTGATGTCACGGCGGCCGGGCGATGTCGCTGGCGGTGGAGCGCGTCGGTCTGTAAAGTTGGCCATCGCTTCTCATCATCGGAACATCAATCATGATCAAAGGATTCAACCTGGTGTCGCGCGCAGCGTTGTTCGCCGTGTTGACAGGGCTTTGCGCCGGCAGCGCGCTGGCCGACAAGCCCGAGTGGGCGGGACAGGGCAAGCCGGCCAAGGCGAACAAGAACGGCCAGGAAGCCGGCCGGCCGGCGAGCGCGCCGGTGGCGGCGACCGGATACGGCTTCAACGACGATGCCCGGCGCCACGTCAATGAGTATTACGGATCGCAGTTCCGCAAGGGCAAGTGCCCCCCGGGCCTGGCCAAGAAGAACAACGGTTGCATGCCGCCGGGCCAGGCCAAAAAGTGGGCGACGGG
>JBAZOF010000083.1:0-10793 GCA_041648855.1 Sulfuritalea sp.
ATCCAGGCGATGACCGTATGCCCGAAGGCTTCGAGGAAGAGCACGGCGTTGGCCAGCGCCAGCGTCGGGTTGCTCGCCAGCACTGGGCCGAGAGCCTGCAGCGTGGCCGCAATCTCGCCCAGCGCGGCATCCAGTTCGGCAGCATGGCCGGCGAGGGCCGTGTCGGTTTTCGCTGCGGCGATGGTCTGCTGCGCCTCGCGCACGAACAGCTTCATCGCCGCGCCGCCGTTCATCACCGCCTTGCGTCCCAGCAGGTCCAATGCCTGGATGCCGTGCGTGCCTTCGTGGATCGGATTGAGGCGATTGTCGCGGTAAAACTGCTCGACCGGATATTCGCGGGTATAGCCGTAGCCGCCGTGAATCTGGATGGCGAGGCTGTTGGCTTCGAGGCACCACTGCGAGGGCCAGGACTTGGCGATCGGCGTCAGCAGGTCGAGCAGCGCACTGGCTTCAGTCGCCGTATCGCTCGCCCGCGAAGCGGAATCCCGAGCGTGCAAAGCCCCAGCGCCAGCGCTCTGCGTCCCTGCGGGAACTCTTGTTTCGTCCACCAGCCTTGCGCAATACAGGCACAGCGCATAGCCCGCCTCGACATAGGCTTTCTGCGCCAGCAGCATGCGCTTGACGTCGGCATGCTCGATGATCGGCACCTGCGGATCGGCCGGGTTCTTGTTGGTCGGCGCCCGTCCCTGCGGGCGCTCGCGGGCGTAGTCCAGCGAGGCGAGGTAGCCGCGATAGCCGAGCATCACGGCGCCCATGCCGACGCCGATGCGCGCCTCGTTCATCATGTGGAACATGTAGGACAGGCCCTTGTGCGCCTCGCCCACCAGTTCCCCGACGCATTGCCCCTGTTCGCCGAAAGCCAGCATGGTCGAGGTGGTGCCGCGGTAGCCCATCTTGTGGATCAGGCCGGTCAGGGTGACGTCGTTCCTGGCGCCGAGTGTGCCGTCGTCATTGACGCGGAATTTCGGCACGATGAACAGCGAAATTCCCTTGACCCCGGGCGGCCCGCCGGGAATTTTTGCCAGCACCAGATGCACGATGTTTTCGGACAGTTCGTGGTCGCCGGCGGAAATGAAAATCTTGTTGCCGCTGATCGAATACGTGCCGTCGGGATTGGGCGTGGCGCTAGTCGTGATGTCGGACAGGCTCGACCCGGCTTGCGGCTCGGTCAGCGCCATGGTGCCGAAAAAGCGGCCGGCGAGCAGTGGTTCCAGGTACTTTCTGTGCTGCGCCTCGGTGCCGAAGCGGTGAATGACGTTGGCGTTGCCGATGGTGAGGAAGGGATAGGCGGCGGTGCCGACGTTGGCGCTCTTGAACAGCGAGAAGGCGGCCTGCGTCATGACCACCGGCAACTGCATGCCGCCGCGTTCGAAATCGTGCGCCGCGGCGATGAAGCCGGCTTCGCAGAAGTGCTTCAGCGCTTCCTTGACCTCGGGGATCATGCACACACTGCTGCCGTCGAAGGTCGGTTCGTTCTCGTCGGCCTTGTGGTTGTGCGGCGCGAACTTCTCGGTCGCCATGGCCTCGGCCGTGTCGAGCACGGCGAGGAAGGTTTCCTTGCTGTGCTCGGCGTAGCGCGGGCGGGATGTCAGGGACTCGGTATCGAGGACTTCGAAGAGCTGGAATTCCAGGTCGCGGCGATTGATGATTCCGGCCATGTTCAGGCGGCCAGCAGGGTGTCGCTGAACTTGCCCAAATGGTAGTCCGCGTCGCCGAAAGTCAGGCCGATCATGGTCAGGCGCTTGAAGTAATGCGCGACGTTCAGCTCATCGACCACGCCCATGCCGCCATGCAGTTGCACCGCCTGCTGCCCGACCAGTCGCGCCGACTGCGTGACGTAGGCCTTGGCGGCGGCCACAGAACGGCTGCGCTCGGCGGCGTCACGCGAGTCGACCCGCACCGCGGCCAGCGTGGCCATGGAGCGGGCCTGCTCGGTGGCGATCACCATGTCGGCCATGCGGTGCTGCAGAGCCTGGAATTTGCCGATCGGCACGCCGAACTGCTTGCGCGTCTTCAGGTATTCAAGTGTGACTTCGTTCAGCGCCGACATGATGCCGACGGCCTCGGCGCAGAGGGCGGCATTGGCGTAGTCGATCGCGCGCTCGATGGCCGGCAGCGCCCCGCCGGCGGTGCCGATAAGCGCGTCGGCGCCGACCGTGACCTTGCTCAGCCTGATGTCGGCGGCGCGGGCGCCGTCCTGCGTCGGATAGGCGCGCAGCGTGACGCCGGGCGCCCTGGCGTCGACCAGGAACAGCGACAGGCCTTTGCCGTCCCGGGCGGAAACGATCAGCTTGTCGGCCGACGGCGCGCCCAGCACCACGGCCTTGGCGCCGTCGAGCTGCCAGCCGGTGCCGGAGGCGGTCGCCGTGGTGGCGACGCGATCGACTTCGTAGCGGGCGCCGGGTTCGAAGTGCGCCAGGGCCAGCATCAGTTCGCCGCCGGCGATGGCGGGCAGCAGTTCTTCCTTCTGCGCCGTGGTGCCGGCGTCGCGGATCAGCCCGCCGCAGAGCACGACGGTCGCGACATAGGGTTCGAGGGCGAGCCCGCGGCCGAGCATTTCCATGACCAGCATGGTGTCGACGGCGTTGCCGTTCAATCCTCCGAAATCCTCATGAAAGGGCAGGGCGAGGATGCCGAAATCGGCGAAGGTTTTCCACGCTTGGCGATCGAAGCCGTCGGCGGATTCTGCCAGCGCGCGGCGGTGTTCGAAAGGGTAATCCTTGGCGATGAAACGGCGCAGGGTGTCCTGCAGTGCGAGCTGTTCTTCGGTGTAGTTGAAGTCCATGGTTACAGTCCCAGGATCATCTGCGAGATGATGTTTTTCTGAATTTCGTTGGAGCCGCCGTAGATGGTGGTCTTGCGGACGTTGAAGTAGCGGCCGGAGAGCGGCGCGGCATGGTCGGCGTAGGCTTCCATCAACGCGTCGCCGGTCCAGTCCGCATCCAGAGCTTCGTCGATCCAGGGCAGGGCATAGTGTCCCAGCGCCTGCATTTGCAATTCGGTCAGCATCTGCTGGATTTCCGAACCCTTGATCTTGAGGATCGAGGCCTCCGGCCCCGGTGCGCGCTTCTTGCCGTCGGCGGCGCTTTCAGTCGATATGACGCGCAGGTTGGTGATTTCCAGCGCCATCAGTTCGAGTTCGACCTGCGCGACGCGGTCGCGGAAGCGCTGATCCTCGATCAGCGGCCGGCCGTTGGCGGTTTCCTTCTTGGCGATGTCCTTCAGCTTCTTCAATTCGCGCTTGGAACGGCCGACGCCGGCGATGCCGGTGCGTTCGTGGCCGAGCAGGAACTTGGCATAGGTCCAGCCCTTGTTTTCTTCGCCGATCAGATTCTGCGCGGGAACGCGGACGTCCTCGAACCAGACCTCGTTGATCTCGTGTTCGCCGTCCAGCATGATGATCGGGCGCACCGTGATGCCCGGCGTCTTCATGTCGATCAGCAGGAAGGAAATGCCTTCCTGCTGGCGGCCTTCCGTGCTGGTGCGCACCAGGCAGAAAATCCAGTCGGCGTACTGCCCGAGGGTGTTCCAGGTCTTCTGGCCATTGACCACGTAATGGTCGCCGTCCCTGACCGCCCGCATCTTCAGCGAGGCCAGGTCGGAGCCGGAGCCGGGTTCGGAATAGCCCTGGCACCACCAGTCGCTGCCGTCGACGATGCGCGGCAGAAAGTGCTGCTGCTGCGCCGGATTGCCGAAGGCCATGATCACCGGCGCCACCATCTTGAGGCCGAAGGGCAGTTGCATCGGCGCGCCCGCGTCGGCGCATTCCTCGTCGAAAATATGCTGCTGCACGGCATTCCAGCCGGTGCCGCCGAAGGCCGTGGGCCATCCCACCGCACCCCATCCCTGCGCGTGCAGTATTTGTTGCCAGCGGACGAAATCGTCCTTCTCCAGACGCTTGCCGCCGAGCACCTTGCGGCTGATTTCGGCAGGCAGTTTCGCGCGCAGGAAGCGGCGCACGTCTTCCCTGAACGACTGCTCCGCGGCAGTGAAATTGAGATCCATGGATTTCGGGTCCTATGATGGGTGCCGTCTTGCGACTGAAAAGCCTGCAGAACTGCATAGTGGAACAATGTTCTGCAAATATCTTACGCGAGTTCAGATGGGGTGACAAGCTCGGGATTGTCGATTGCTTGATTCTTTCGCTGCCATCTTCCATAATTCGCCCCCTTGCTGAATCGGGTCATCTTTCCGGGCGGCGAGCAGTTTCGGTGGTGGCTGTAGCTCAGTTGGTAGAGTCCTGGATTGTGATTCCAGTTGTCGTGGGTTCGAGTCCCATCAGCCACCCCACCCGAATGCAAAACGGAGCCCGCGGGCTCCGTTTTTTTTCGGCATTTCCCCGGCGCGGAATCGCGCGGTCAAGGGCCGAGGCCGAGCAAGCGCCGGGCCTCTCCCGGCGGGACTGCCTGGCTGCAAAGATAGCCCTGATATTCGAGGCAGTTGTGCTGCCGCAGGAATTCCAGTTGCTCCGGAGTCTCGACGCCCTCGGCAATGACCTTGTGTTCCAGTTCGCCGGCAATGGCAATCACCATGCGCACGATAGCGGCGTCGCCGGTGCTGCGATCGAGATCGCGGACAAAGGATTTGTCGATCTTGATCTTGTCGATCGGGAAGCGTTTGAGATAGGAAAGGCTGGAATAACCGGTGCCGAAGTCGTCGATCGACAGCCTGACGCCGAGATCGCGCAATTCCTGCAGGACGCGGACGACCCGTTCCGGCTCCTGCATGATCACGCCTTCGGTGATTTCGAGTTCCAGCCAGCGCGGCTCGAGGTCCGCTGCGATGAGGCTTCGCGCGACGATGGCGACGATGTCGTTCTCGTGGAACTGCACGGCGGAGAGGTTGACCGCCACCACCATGGCCGGCAGCCCTTCATCCTGCCAGGCGCGATTCTGCCGGCAGGCTTCTTCAAGAACCCAGGTACCGATGGGAATGATCAGGCGGCTTTCCTCGGCCAGCGGAATGAAACTGTCGGGCGGGAGCATGCCCAGTTCCGGATGGCGCCAGCGCAGCAGACCCTCGAAGCCGATGATCCTTCCGCTGGCGATATCCACTTGCGGCTGGTAGTGGAGTACCAGTTCCCTGCGCTGCAGAGCCCAGCGCAAGTCGCTTTCCAGGCGCAGTCGTTCCGCCGCCTCCTCGCTCATGTCGGCGGCGAAGAAACGATGGACGCCCTGGCCGTTGGTCTTGGCCTTGTGCATCGCGGTGTCGGCGTTGCGCAGCAGGGTGGCGCTGTCACCGCCATCCTCGGGGATCAGGCAGATTCCGGCGCAGGCCTTGGTGACCACGTCGCTGCCGTGGATTTCCACGGGCTGGGCTATCGCGTCGATCAGGGTTCTGGTCACGGCTTCCACCGCCGACCGGTTGCGGGTCTGCTTGAGCAGCACGGCGAACTGGCCACCGCCGAGGCGGCCAAGCAGGTCGTCGTCCGGCAGCAAGGCCCGCAGGCGAACGCAGATCGTCCCCAGCAGTTCGTCTCCCGCCAGATGGCCGAAGGCATCGTTGATGCGACCCAGTTGGTCGAGATCGAATACCAGCAGGGCGCCAGTGGCAGCCGTCGCCAGCCAGTCGTCCAGTTCGCGTGAGAAGCCCTGGCGATTCGGCAGCAGTGTCATCTGGTCGATGTTGGCCAGCGACTCGATGCGGGCTTCGGCCGCCTTGCGCTCGGAGAGATCGTTGATGAATGCAATCAGGTTGACGATCCTGCCTTGTTCGTCCCTGATCAGGCTGACATTGCACCATACCGGGCAATCCGCTCCGTTCTTGCGGCGCAGCCAGGCTTCGCCGCGCCATACGCTATGCGCGGCAAGGCTTTGGGCGATGGCCTCGAAGAAATTGGTGTCGTGGCGCTCGGCGGCAACCAGCGTGGGAAGGTGTCCCTTTGCATCGTCTATGACGTAGCCGGTGATGGTCGAGAAGGATTTGTTGAGGGCAATGATCTTGCCCTCCGCGTCCATGATCAGGATCGCCTCGTTGCTGTGATCGAATACGTGGGCGATCAGCCGGCGCCTTTCTTCGGCGACGTAGCGTTCCGAGATGTCCCAGACCACGCCGGCAATGCCCTTGGGTTCGCCGCTTTCATTGTAGACCGGGGCGCGCAGGAATTCGAAAGGTTGCGGGCCGCTGCCGATGTCGAACCAGCGCTCCTCGCGCAGCGGGCGGCGTTCCCTCAGGACCGCTGCCTGGCTTTCCAGCAGCTTGTCGGCAATTTCAGGCGACCAGAGATCCCTGGCGGTTGTGCCGAGGACCTGATCCATGGGCCTGTGTACCAGCCGGCAAAAGGCTTCGTTGATTGCCAGGAAGTGCCCCTGGGTATCGACCAGCCAGGCCGGATCCGGGATCGCGTCCAGCAATGCGCGGCTCTCGCGGGACTTTTCGTTGAAGGCCTCTGTCAGTTTTTTGGCCAGGTCGGTCGTCTGATGGTAGCTGCGCTTCCAGCTCCAGGCGATGGCTGACAGCGCCCCCAGCAGGCCCAGCCCCAGCATTGCATAGATTGCCCGGCGTTGACGCCAATCGGCGGCGGCCTGTTCGAGTTGGCTCGCCTGAGCCAGATCCCATCCGACCCAGCCAAAGAGGCTCAAAGCCACCACAACCAGGATCCACCACCCGATCTGGAGCGAACTCTTTGCTGTCATCAAGTTTGTAATTGGCACTGCCGGATTTTAGTTTGGCGCAGCCCATTTTTGCGCTGCCTGCACCGCCGCGCCATCAAATTCTCATTTTCGACCATCAAGCATTGACTATTGGCGGGTCGTGGCGATAACAGCCGCGCAATTGTGCCGGGAGTACAATTTTTCGTGGCATCAGGTAGCGTAGCCAATCCGTAGCCCCCGCATCAATGGCATCGTCACATCTTCAGGGGAGGTCACATGCTCAAACTGAACGTGAATGGCAAGCAGCATCAGGTCGACGTCGAGCCGGACATGCCCCTCTTGTGGGTGTTGCGCGATCATCTCGGCCTGCTCGGCGCCAAATACGGCTGCGGCGTTGCCTTGTGCGGCGCCTGCACGGTTCATGTCGACGGCGCGCCGGTGCGCTCCTGTGTCGTTCCCGCCTCGGCGGCGGTGGGCAAGGCCGTGGTGACCATCGAGGGACTGGGCGGCAGTGGCCTGCATCCCCTGCAGGCGGCCTGGATCGAGCACGAGGTGCCGCAGTGCGGCTACTGCCAGACCGGCATGATCATGTCGGCAGCGGCGCTGCTGGCGAAGACACCCAAGCCCTCCGACGCCGACATCGACCAAGCGATGACCAACCTGTGCCGCTGCGGAACCTACACCCGGGTCCGTGAGGCGATCCACGCCGTCGCCGCCAAACCGGCCGCGGCGAAGAAGGCCCAGGGGAGGGCGCCATGAACATCAATCGTCGCGAATTTCTCAAGGCGTCCGTCGCGCTGGGCGGCGGGCTCTCGCTCGAATTTTCCTTTCCGCTGGTCGCCAAGGCCGCGATTGCGTCGAAGGCGCCGGTCACCGAGGTCAATGCCTGGGTGGTGATCCATCCGGATGACCAGGTGGTGGTGCGCATCGCGCGTTCCGAAATGGGCCAGGGCACCTATACCGCGCTGGCGCAACTGGTGGCCGAGGAGCTGGACTGCGACTGGGCCAAGGTCAGTTCCGAGTTCGCTTCGCCCAACGAGCACATCCGCAGGAAGCGCATCTGGGGCTCGATGTCCACCGGCGGCAGCCAGGGCGTGCGCAGCTCGCAGGACTACGTGCGCAAGGCCGGCGCCGCGGCGCGCATGATGCTGGTCAATGCCGCCGCCGCGCGCTGGAAGGTGGCGGCGACCGAGTGCACGGTGGAGCGCGGCGTGATCACGCACGGGCCCAGCAGGCGCAGCCTGCGCTACGGCGAGGTGGCGGCCGAGGCGGCGCGCCTCCAGCCGCCGCAGGATATCCCCCTGCGCGACCCGAAGGACTGGAAGATCGCCGGCAAGTCGATGCATCGCCTCGACATTCCGGACAAGGTCATGGGCAAGCCGGTATTCGGCGTCGATGTGGTCCTGCCCGGCATGCTGCATGCGTCGATTGCGCAGTGCCCGGTGTTCGGCGGCAAGCTGAAGAGCGTCGACGCCAGCGTTGCCGAAAAGATGCGCGGCGTGAAGAAGGTGGTACGCGAGGGCGATTTCGTCGCCGTCGTTGCCGATAGCTGGTGGCGCGCCGACCAGGCGCTGCAGAAGCTCAGGATCGAGTGGGATGCCGGCGCCAACAGCAACGTCTCCAGCGAGACCATCACCGCCATGCTGCGCGACGGACTCGCCGATCCGAAGCTGCCGCAGGCGCGAAAAGTCGGCGATGGCGATACGGCGATGGCGGCCGCTGCGCGTGTGATCGAGGCCGAATATTCCTCGCCCTACCTCAACCACGCCACCATGGAGCCGCAGACCTGCACGGCATGGCTGAAGCCGGAGGGCTTCCTCGAAGTGTGGACCTCGACGCAGGACGGTGAAGCCTCGATGGCTGCCGCCGCCGCGACCGCCGGGCTGCCGCTGGAAAAGGTCGAAGTGCACAAGATGATGCTGGGCGGCGGTTTCGGCCGCCGCGGCGGCCCGCAGGATTTCGTCAGGCAGGGCGTCAGGATCGCGATGGCGCTGCCGGGCACGCCGGTGAAAATGATGTGGTCGCGTGAAGAGGACATGCAGCACGGCTTCTACCGCCCGGCGAGCATGGTACGGATGAAGGCGGGCCTCGATGCCAAGGGCAATCTCATCGCCATGCACACCCGGATCGCCTGTCCGTCGATCCTCAAGGTGCTGATGCCGCAGGCGATGGGCAATGGGGCGATCGACTTCACTGCCGTGCGCTCCTTTACCGACATGCCCTATGCAGTGCCACACCAGCAGGTCGATTACGCCATGCGCAACGGCCATGTGCCGGTCGGCTTCTGGCGCGCGCCGGGCCAGCAGAATTCCTTCTACCGCGAGTGCTTCATCGACGAACTGGCGGTCGCGGCAGGCAAGGACCCGGTCGAGTACCGGCGGGCGATGCTGAAGCCGGACGACAGGAATCGCCTCGTGCTCGAAGCCGCGGCAAAGGCCGCCGGGTGGGGAACACCGCTGCCGCAGCACATTCATCGCGGCGTCGCGGTCTCCGACGGCTTCGGCAGTTTCGCCGCGATGGTGGCGGAGGTGTCGGTCGGCGCGAAGGGCACGCTCAAGGTGCACCGCATTGTCGTCGCGATCGACTCGGGTCACGTCGTGAACCCCGACACCTGTCGCGCGCAGGCCGAAGGCAATGTCATCTATGGTCTCGGCACCATCATCAATCAGGAGAACCGCGTCAAGAACGGGCGCATCGTGGAATCGAATTTCCATGATTTCCCGCTGCCGCAGATTTCGGACATGCCCAAGGTCGAAACCGTGCTGGTGCCCACCGGCGGATTCTGGGGCGGCCACGGCGAGCCGGCCATCCTGCCGCTGGTCCCTGCCGTGTGCAACGCCATCTTCGCCGCGACCGGCAAGCGCGTGCGCTCGCTGCCGCTCAAGAGCCAGCTCAGCCAGGCTTAGGCGGTCTTTCCTGGCACGGCGCGATTCAATGTTATCGCGCCGGTGCGGACGGGTCCTGCCGGTAGAACAGCCGGAACTGGTCGAAGACGTCCGGGTATTCGCTCCTGAGCATTTCCGGCGCTTCGAAAAAGGCTTCGCTGGCGACGGCGAAGAACTCGGTCGGCAACTCGGCGCCATAGGGATCGAGCGGCGTGTCCTCGCCGCGATCGACGCGCCGCTGGAAGTCGTCGAAGGCCCGGCTCATGACCTCGCTCCAGCGTTGCCGCGACATGCCCTCGTGCATCGGCGGCAGGCCATTGGCGTCGCCGCTTTTCATGTCGAGCTTGTGGGCGAATTCGTGGATCACCACGTTGATGCCGTCGGCGTCTTCCGGGTGCTCGAACCAGGAGACCAGGACCGGGCCGCCATACCAGGCTTCGCCCATGACTTCGTCGTCGTACTCATGCACCACGCCGTCTTCGTCCATCACCTTGCGCGGAATGACGAAGTCGCCCGGATAGACCACGATGCCGACCCAGCCCTCATACCAGCCCAAGCCCAGATGGAGGATCGGCAGGCAAGCCTGGAGGGCGATGGCGACCTGGATGCGCGGCGTCAGATGCAGTCCCTGCGCGCCGCTCCATTGCTTTTCGGCGATGAACTGGCGGGCAAGCCGGCGCAGGTGAATGCGCTCGGGCGGCGTCAGGTGGCCGAGAAAGGGCAGGCCGGCCTCGACTTCATTCCATAGTGCGGCGGGGATTTCGAGGCGATCGGCCTGTCGCTGCCGCCACCATGCGAACAGCTTGCGGATCATTTCACGCGCCGGGTGTTGAGCCAGATGCCGGTGAAGATCAGGCCGATGCCGACGGCGTGATAAAGGGCTGGCTTCTCGTCGAGAAAGATCATCGACAGCACGATGCCGAAGGCCGGCACCAGGTGCATGAAGAGTCCGGCGCGTGCCGGGCCGACTTCGGCGACGCCGCGATTCCACAGGATGTAGCCGAGGAATGCGGGGAATACCCCCGTATAGACGATGCCCGCAATCGCCCCCGGCGTCGGCACGATGTGGCGGCCCTGAGCCAGTTCCCAGACGTAGAGGGGGCACAGCACAATCAGGCCGGTGATGCTGATGGCGGTGACGAAGGACAGCGCATGAACCGGCGGGCGGCGCGATAGCAGCAGCGTGTAAGCCGACCACGCCAGCACCGAGGCGAGGATCCAGAGGTCTCCGACATTCAGCGTCAGGTCGAGCAGGCGCTGCAGCTCGCCGTGGGCGACGATGCCGAGCACGCCGACGAAGGAGACCATGATGCCC
>JBAZOF010000084.1:0-10698 GCA_041648855.1 Sulfuritalea sp.
TCATTTTCTGCTGGCGCATCACCCTGGGCATGATCGACCTGTACGGCAACGGCGATGCTTCCATGTTGCTCAATCTGCAAACCTGGTGGGGCTACGCCCCCATGGTGCCGTCCTTCTTCCTGCTGGGCTGCGCCGCGCTGTACACGGCCTGGGTCGATTTCACCGGAGCGCGCGCATGACTGGCATCGAACAGGGCATGCTGATCGGCGGCCTGATGCTGCTGCTGATGGCCATGCGCATGCACATCGCGATGGCGATGCTGGTCGCCGGTTCCGTCGGCTATGTCTGGATCGCCGGGCCGGCGACGCTGCTGAACTACATGAAGACCGCGGCCTGGGCGCGCTACTCGATCTACGATCTGTCGGTGGTGCCGCTGTTCCTTCTGATGGGGCAGTTCGCCACTCACGGCGGTCTTTCCAAGGCGCTGTTTCGCGCCGGCAACACCCTGATCGGCCACTGGCGCGGCGGCATGGCCATGGCGGCGGTGGGTGCCTGCGCCGGCTTCGGCGCGATCTGCGGCTCCTCGCTGGCGACGGCAGCCACCATGGGCCAGGTCGCGCTGCCCGAACTGCGCAACCACAAGTACTCGGGGCGGCTGGCCACTGCGGCGATTGCGGCCGGCGGAACGCTGGGCATCCTGATCCCGCCCTCGGTGCCGCTGGTGATCTACGCCATCCTGACCGAACAGAACATCGCCAAGCTGTTCGTTTCGGCATTCATCCCGGGACTGATCGCGATGTTCGGCTACATGATGGTGATCGGCATCATGGCCCGCGTCGATCCGACCTCCGCGCCAGCGGGCGATCGCGCCACCTGGAGCGAGAGACTGGCCGCGCTGATGGAAACCTGGCCCGTGCTGCTGATCTTCACCGTCGTGATCGGCGGCATCTACGGCGGCTTCTTCACGCCCACCGAAGCCGCGTCGATCGGCACTCTCGCCACCGGCTACGTCGCCTGGAAATCCGGCGGGCTGCGCAAGCATGGCTTCATCGAATGCCTCTACGGAACCGCGCAGGCGACGGCGATGATCTTTCTGATCCTGCTCGGCGCCGACATCATGAACGTGTTCCTGGCGCTGACCCAGATGCCCGCAGAGTTATCCAAATGGGTGGTAGGCCTCGGCCTCTCGCCGCTCCTGGTTCTTTTCGTGATCCTCTGCATCTACCTGGTGCTCGGCTGCATCATGGACAGCCTGTCGATGATCCTGCTCACGGTGCCGATCTTCTTTCCCATCATCATGGGGCTGGACTACTGGGGTCTTGACCCGGAATCCAAGGCGATCTGGTTCGGCATTCTCTCGCTGATGGCGGTCGAGATCGGCATGATTACGCCGCCGGTGGGACTCAACGTATTCATCATCAGCAGCATGGCCAAGGAAACGAGCATGAAGGAAACCTTCATCGGCATCGTGCCCTTCCTCGCTTCGGATTTCCTGAGGATCGCGCTGCTGGTCTTCATGCCCTCGATCGCGCTGATTGCGCTGAAACTATAGAAAGTCGGCGCTGGCGGGACGGCGCTGGCTGAACCATTCGATCGCCGCGCCGATGCCGGACGGACGTCCCCGGCCGTCGCGCAGCGGGTGGCCGGCACAGAGCGTGCCGCAACACCTCAGGGGCGGATCACCAGCTTGCCGCGCACGCGGCCGGTATCGGAGAGGCGCAGCGCTTCGGGCGCCTGCGCCAGCGGAAATTCCCGTTCGATCCGCACCTGCAGGTCGCCGCGCGCCAGCTTGTCCAGCAGCAGTGCGAGCTGTGCGCCGTCCTCGCGCATGAACCAGTAGCGGTAGGCTACCCCGCGCGAGCGCGCCGCCGCCCGCGGCCGGCGCGAGAGCAGCCAGAACACCGGCGCCAGCCAAGGCTTGCCGACCTCTGCGGCAACTTCCGGCGTCGGCAGGTCGCCGATGCTGACTACGCGGCCGCCGCGCCGGGTGTGGGTGATCGAACGCAGCAGGGTCTCGCCGCCCTGGGTGTCGAGCACGGCGTCGAAGGGTGCGCATACGCGCCTGAAGTCGGCGTCGCGGTAGTCCACGCATTCGTCGGCGCCCAGATCGCGCAGCCAGTCGTGGCTGGCCGCCGAGGCCGTGGTCGTGACATGGGCGCCCAGGCCTTTGGCGAGCTGGATCGCCAGGTGCCCGACACCGCCCGCCCCGGCGTGGATCAGCACCCGTTCGCCGGCGCCGACCTGCAGCACCTCGGTCAGGCATTGCCAGGCCGTCAGCCCCGCCAGCGCCACCGCCGCGGCCTGCGCGAAGCTAACGTCCTCGGGAATCCGCGCCAGGTGCGCCGGCCGCGCCGGCACGAACTCGGCGAAGCCGCCCATGCGCGCCTTGTCCAGCCGTGCCGCCACCCGGTCACCGATCTGAAAACCCTTCACACCTGGTCCGATCGCCGTCACGACCCCGGCGGCATCGTTGCCGAGAATCGCCGGCATGCGATAGGACTGCAAAGCCCGCAGCATGCCCATGCGCGTCTTGTTATCGACTGGATTCACGCTCGCCGCCTGCATGCGGAACAGCAGCTCGCCGGGGCCGGGTTCAGGCGTCGGCAACTCGCCGACCTTGACCACGTCGGCATCGCCGTAGCGTTCGATGTAACAGGCTTGCATGCGTACTCCCCAGGCGGTCAGTTGCGGCCGCAGCGGCGGCCATTCGTCGGCAGGAAGCTGCAATGATAAGGCCCGCGCCGTCCTGCCAGCGCCGACTCCTGACTTGCCGCCTCAGTACGTCTCTACGTGGTACCGCCCCTGCTGCAACAGCTGCGGGCGCAGCGCGCTCCAGTCCAGGCCGTTGGCCTTGCAAAGTCCGGTGAAGGCTTCCTCGACGCCCATTTCCATGCCCTTGAGGCCGCAGAGATAGACGTAGGTGTTTTCGTCGCGCAGCAGATGCGCGACGTCGGCGCCGCGCTCGCGCAGCAGGTCCTGCACGTAGCGCTTGGGTTCGCCGGGCACGCGCGAGAAGCCGAAATTGATGTCGATGAATTCCTTGGGCAGCTTGGTCAGCGGTCCGAAGTAGGGCAGTTCGCCGGGGCTGCGGGCGCCGAAGAAGAGCATCAGCTTGCCCGTGCTTTCGCCGGCGACGAACTTGCGGCGGCGTCGTTCGGTCATGGCGCGCATCGGCGCCGAACCGGTACCGGTGCAGATCATCAGCAGCTTGCTGCCGGGATGGTTGGGCATCAGGAAGCTGGTGCCGTAGGGGCCGACGACGTTGACCTTGTCGCCCTTTTTCAGGTCGCAGAGATAGTTCGAGGCCACGCCGCTGGCGGCCTTGCCCTCGTGGTCCTCGGTGACGCGCTTTACGGTCAGCGAGAGATTGTTGTACCTGGGGCGCTCGCCGTCGCGTGGGCTGGCGACGGAATACAGGCGGACATGGTGCGCCTTGCCGTTGGCATCGAGGCCGGGCGCCAGGATGCCGATGGTCTGGCCTTCGAGCACCGGGAAGGAGGCGTTGCCGAAATCGAGCACGATGTGGCGGATGTCGCTCGAGGCGTCCGCCGCGGTGAGGCGGAAATTGCCGCTGACCGTGGCTACTGCCGGCTCATGGATGCCGTAGAGATTGACGTAGGGATGGGCTGCGGACCACGGCGGCGGTGCGACGCCGCCCTGGCCGGCGGTGGAGGCGGCGGCAATGCGCTCGACGTCGTCGGGCAGCACGGTCGCCGTGTCGCCGGCGCCGACTTCCGGGCTCGCGTCGAGCGCGACCTGGCCGGGCAGGCTGTCCCACAGCAATTGCTCGGCGAGCGGGTAGGCCTTGTCTGCGGGCATGTTGCGCCAACTGTCGATGGCTCCGGTCGGGCAGGGCGAAATGCAGTTGTAGCAGAACTTGCATTTCTCGACGTCCACTACGTAGTTGCGCGAGTCGTGGCTGATCGCGTTGACCGGACAGGTTTCCTCGCAGGTGTTGCAGCGAATGCAGATCTCGGGATCGATCAGATGCTGGCGCAGGATCGTCACCGGCGTTGTCGTAGCCGTGGTCATATTTGCTTCCTTCGGTAGAGCGTCATCAACTGTCGAGAAATCGTAGCGAGCGGGCCGCAGCGGGGTGCGGCCGGAGCGCAGCTACCGGAATGTACCTCTTTGTACATGAGGATAGCCGGGTTTGCCAACTGAGCCGCCCAAGCCCCGATCCGGCCCGCGCAGTAGATTTATCGATAGTTGATTAGTTGAAGCGGACGTAGGCGAAGTCAACCGACTGATTGTTGATGCCGCGCGCGGGCGGCGCAATCCAGTTGGCGAACTTGCCCGGCTCTGCGACTCGGCCCATCAGCGAGCTGACGAAGGCGCGATCCTCGATCGAAGGCAGCCACTGCAGATGATGGTGCGTCCATTCGCCTTCGGAGAGCACTTGGCCGGTGGGGGAAATCTTCGCCGCCGACAGAGGGCCGATCTTGCGATTGAAGGCCTTGTGCGGTGCCGTGAGCGTGAAGGGAATGCCCTGCTTCTGGAGGATCTTGTTCCAGCGCTCGATGCCGGCTACGGCATCGCGCACGTAATCGTCCCGCAGGCGCTCGTTGAGGGCGTTGAGATAGGGCGCCTGGACGGTAAGGAGCTTCCCATCGCCAACTTCGAGCACCGGATACGACGCATCGCTGAGCTGATGGTCGTCATCCTGCTTGGTTTCCTCGTAGCGGCCCTTGAGTCCGGTGTTGTAGAAGGTCGCGGCATTCGATGAAACGTCGGCGCCGAACAGGTCCATGGTCACGCTGAAATGGAAGTTCAGGTAGCGCTGTATGGTCGGCAAGTCGATCACGCCGGCAGCGCGGATCTTCGCCACGTCGTCGGTCTTGAGCTGATTCATCACTTCGCAGGTGCGCTGGATGACGCGGCCGACGCCGGATTCGCCGACGAACATGTGATGCGCCTCTTCGGTCAGCATGAACTTGCAGGTGCGCGCCAGCGGATCGAAGCCGGATTCTGCCAGCGAGCAGAGCTGGTACTTGCCGTCGCGGTCGGTGAAGTAGGTGAACATGAAGAAGGACAGCCAGTCCGGCGTATTCTCGTTGAAGGCGCCGAGGATGCGGGGATTGTCGGCATCGCCCGAACGCCGTTCGAGCAGGGCTTCGGCTTCTTCGCGGCCATCGCGGCCGAAGTAGGCGTGCAGCAGGTAGACCATGGCCCAGAGGTGGCGGCCTTCCTCGACATTCACCTGGAACAGGTTGCGCATGTCGTAGAGCGAGGGGCAGGTGAGGCCGAGATGGCGCTGCTGCTCGACCGAGGCGGGCTCGGTGTCGCCTTGCGTCACGATCAGGCGGCGCAGGTTGGAACGATATTCACCGGGGACTTCCTGCCAGGCGGCCTCGCCCTTGTGGGCGCCGAAATTCACCTTGCGGCCTTCCTCGGCGGGGTTGAGGAAGATGCCCCAGCGGTAGTCGGGCATCTTGACGTAGTCGAAGTGCGCCCAGCCGCCGGGATCGACGCTGACCGCGGTGCGCAGGTAGACGTCGAAGTTCTGCGAATCGTCGGGACCCATGTCCTTCCACCAGTTGATGAACTCCGGCTGCCAGTGCTCGAGGGCGCGCTGCAGGGTCTTGTTTTCCGATAGGCCGACGTTGTTGGGGATTTTCTGGCTGTAATCGATGCTCATGGCATTCTCCTGTGTGTGATTTCGTGGGACAGCGTCAGACGCGTTCCCAGTTGAACTTGGCTTTGTTGCCGCTGCCGAAGACCTTCAGTGCGCCGGCTTCGCCGACCGCGTTGGGACGAATGAAAATCCAGTTCTGCCAGGCCGAGAGCCGGCCGAAGACGCGGGTTTCCATGGTCTCGCCGGGGCCGAAGCGAAGATTGGCCTCCATCGCCGTCAGCGCGTCAGGAGAGAGGCTGGCGCGCTCCTCCAGGACGAGGCGGATCTCGTCTTCCCAGTCGAGGTCGTCCGGCGTGGCGGTGACGAGACCCAGCGCGGATGCGTCGGCGGCGCCCAGCGGTTTGCCGGTCGCGGCCCGGGCTGCGGCAATCGGCGCCTCTTCCTCATAAAAGCGGGCGGCAATGCGATAGCGCCCATTGACCATCGGATAGCTGTCGAAATTCATTTCGGATAGCGTGATCCTTGGTTCCGCTTTTTCGTCGTTGGGCAGCGAGAGCATGTAGCTGCGGTCCGCGGCAAACAGCAGTTCGGCCAGCGTGCCGGCGAAACAGCTGCCCTGGTCGACCAGCGCGATCAGGGTGCGTGAGGTGACATCGAGGCGCGCCAGCGTCCGCCGCAGCATGCCGGTCACTTCGCGGACGAACCAGTGCTGCCCGTGCTTTGCCAGCGCGGCGTCGGCATCGAGGACGGAGCGGGCATTGCCGGTAGCCTTCAATACCCAGGTGCCGATTTCGAGGTCGTTGGTGCGCAGCATCAGGATCGCGTCGTCGAGTTCGCGCGCCATCAGCAGCGGCCACCACGACGCGCCTGCCGCGACAATTCCGTCGATGCTGTCAGCCACAGCCGCGGATGGGGCGGCGACTGTGAGCGTGGCGCGACGTGCCTTGCGGTCGATGATCACATCGACGGTTTCGTAGTGATAGCCGGCCTCGTCGATGGTGCGCTTGAGCGCGGGCAGGGCGATTCCCTTGGCATCGGCGGGGCGGTCGCTCAGCGCGGCGAGTTGCGTGGCGCGCTGCTGCACCTTCTCGGCGAATTGCTGGGGTTTGGCGTAGTCGTCGATCAGGCGCCATTCCTTGGCACGCTGCGCCCGCACGCCTTCGGTCAGCGTGCAGAACATGTCGGCATGGTCGCGCCTGACGTGGCGCTTGTCGGTGACGCGGGTGAGGCCGCCGGTTCCGGGCAGCACGCCGAGCAGCGGAACCTCCGGCAGGCTCACGGCGGAGGACCGGTCGTCGATCAGGATGATTTCGTCGCAGGCGAGTGCCAGTTCATAGCCGCCGCCGGCGGTGGTGCCGTTGCAGGCGGCGATGAACTTGAGCCCGGAATGGCGGCTGGAATCTTCGATGCCGTTGCGCGTCTCGTTGGTGAATTTGCAGAAATTCACCTTCCACGCATGAGTCGAAACACCCAGCATGAAGATGTTGGCGCCGGAGCAGAAGATGCGTTCCTTTGCGCTGGTGACAACGACGCTGCGGACTTCGGGATGCTCGAAGCGGATGCGCTGCAGCGCGTCGTAGAGTTCGATGTCGACACCCAGGTCGTAGGAGTTCAGCTTCAGCTTGTAGCCGGGCTTGAGGCCTGCGTCTTCATTGATGTCGAGATGCAGCGTGGCGACCGGGCCGTCGCAGCTCAGGCGCCAGTGCTTGTATCGGTCGGGATGGGTGTCATAGATGATGGTCTGCCGGGGGGCTTCTGGATAAGTCATTCGCTTCTCCGTGTTGTGTAGTGGTTTACTTCAGTGCTGTCAGAGCCTGGCGCAACTGCATGAGGCAATCTTCCGGTCTCCGGCCGGTGGTATCGAGTGTGAAGTCCGCCTTCGAGTAGAGGGGCTCGCGCGCGACAAGGATGCGGCGCATGTCTTCCATGGCTTCGGTATTGCCTTCCATGGGACGGAAATCGCCTTGGGCGACAACGCGCGACATGTGTTCTTCCGGGGTCGCCTTGACCCAGACGGTGTAGCAGTTCATCAACAGCAGATTGAAGGTTTCAGCCTCGGAAACGATGCCGCCGCCGACGGTGATGACCGCGCTCTCATGCTCGGCGATGAAGCTTTCCAGGCAGCCCCGTTCCAGGCGTCGATAGCCGGGCTGGCCGTAGAGCATGAATATCTCGTTGAGGCTCATGCCGGCCTCGGCCTCGATCGCGCTGTTTAGCTCGACGAAGGGCAGGGACAGTTCGCTCGCCAGCGCACGGCCGAGCGTCGACTTGCCCGCGCCGCGCAGTCCCACGAGGGCGATGCGCTTGCGGCGCGAAGCGTCTTCGTTTCCGAAATCGCGCATCAGACGCAGCAGCGCTTCCTCGAGCCGGCCGGGCGAGAGCTGTTCGAGGAAGCGGGAGATCAGCCGGTATTCGGGAGAACTGTGCTGCGGTTCCAGAAGTTCGATCAGGGAAACGCCAAGTGCATGAGCCACGTGGCGCAGCACCATGATGGAGGGATTGGTCTCGCCGCTTTCCACCTGTGCCAGATAGCGCTCCGAAACATCGGAGTTCAGCGCCAGGCTCTTGCGCGACATGCCGCGCCGTGCGCGTGCTTCACGGACCCGGAGGCCTAGCGCCTGGATGAACTCGGCATCGGCTGCTTCGTCGATGAAGGGCAATGACGCCGGCTGGTCGGCTTTTGGAGGTGATTCCATCGTGATCGGGCGTGGGCTTGAAAGTAATTGGGCTAACGAATAGGCACTATAGTACATGATCGAGATCAAGAAGTGAAATATTTTTTTAAGCCTAAACCAAAAATGGGTATTTATGACTTGTAACCTATTGAACAAAGGCTATAAACAGGTGGCAGGCAGGTTCAGGAAAAATAATGCATGGCCCTATTGACGAGGGCGTTTTTTTATCCCATACTCCGCTCAGAATGTGCAGTATGGTTCAGCAGAGGAACAATAGTTCCAAGTTCCACTAACCTAACGAATTCCGCGTCCAGAGCACAGCGGTGCAACGGACAGCTAACGAGGAGGCAGCAATGGCTGATGGTATGTTCGACCAGTTCAAGAACTGGTATGAGAAGCGCCACGACTACGCGCGAGATTGGAAGGCGCGTACCGGTGGTCAAGTGGTCGCCACGATGTGTACCTATACGGCGGAGGAATTGCTGATCGCTTGCGGCATGCTCCCCGTCCGCGTGCTCGGCGCCCACGAACCGCAGAATGTCACCGAGCCGCACATCTTCGGCATGTTCTGCCCGTTCTGCCGCGATTCCCTGGCACAGGGCCTGCTCGGTCGCTACGATTACTGTCAGGGCGTTACCCTGACGCAATCCTGCATCCAGTATCGGCAGACCTTCAGTTCCTGGCGCAGCAATGTCCCTACCGTGGAATGGGATTACTACGTGGCGATGCCGAACGACGTACAGTCGCCGCATGCACGCAAGGCGCACTACGCCGAGCTCCAGTCCTTTCGCACCTTCCTGCAGGCGCTGACCGGCAAGCCACTGACCGACGACATGCTGCGCGAAGCGCTCGCCGTGGTCGACGAGAACCGCCGCCTGCTGCGCGAACTGTTCGAATACCGCAAGGTCGCCAATCCGCAGGTCACCGGTGTCGAAGCGCTCTATGCGTCGATCACCGCCCAGTTCGTGGACAAGCGCGAGCACAACGAGCAACTGAAGAAAGTGCTGGCGGCCTTGCCCACGCGCAATCTGAACCGCCCCGAAGGCGTGCGCTTCATGACCATCGGTTCCGAGAACGACGACCTCGCCTTCATGGCCATGGTCGAATCGGTCGGCTCGACCATCGTCATCGACGACCAGTGCTCCGGCACCCGCTACTTCTGGAACGAATCGAAGCCCGAGGACGACGTGATCAAGGCGATTGCCGACCGTTATTGCGATCGCCCGGCTTGCCCGACCAAGGACTATCCGGTTCATACGCGCTTCGATCATGTGCTCGGCCTGGCCAAGGAGTTCAACGCGCGCGCCGCGGTCTTCCTGCAGCAGAAGTTCTGCGATCCGCACGAGGGCGACTACCCCGACCTGAAACAGCATCTCGAGGACAACGGGATCCCGACGCTGTTCCTCGAATTCGACATCACCAACCCCATCGGCCCCTTCCGTATCCGTATCGAGGCATTCCTCGAAACGATGAGCGACGAAGAGCTGTTCTAACACTGACGGGAGATAAGAGAACAATGAGTGCACAGAACAAATATCCGACCGAATCCCTGAAGCTGTGGGGCAAGGCGAAGCAGCTGCGCGAGCAGTATTACCAGAACTATGCGCGGGCCAAGGACAACGGCGGTTTGCGCTGGTCCGGCTCCGCCTGGGCGCTGGATGCGGTGCCGGCAGGCCTCGGAGACGATGTCTATTCGCTGACCGGCGAGCCTTACGCGGCTGCCGTGGCGCACGACAAGAAGTTTGCCAAGGAATGCATGGACGCTGCCGAATCGGTCGGTTTTGCCCGCGATCTTTGCTCCTACATGCGCATTTACTGGGGCGGGATGCATCTCGACAAGTACCTGTATGGCGGCAAGTTCCCCAAGCCCGACTTCATTTTCCAGACGCAGATCTGCTGCTCGCACTCGAAGTGGTACCAGCATGTCGCCAAGGAAGAGAAAGTGCCGCAGTTCTATGTCGACGTCGGCGTCGGCCCTTACAAGGACATGAATGCCGCGCGTCTCGACTACGTCAGCAACCAGATCCACGACGGCATCGAGTTCCTGGAGAAATCAACGGGTCGCACGTTCGACGACGAAAAATTCCTCAAGGCAGTCAAGAACGAGATGCGCTCGACCAGCCGCTGGGCCGACATCTGCGCCCTGAACAAGGTCAAGCCGGCGCCGCTCGACGAAAAGACCATGTACTCGCTGTACGTCCTGGCTACCCTGTCGAAGTCCTCGCAGTGGTGCGCCGATTTCTACGACGAACTCTACGAAGAAGTGAAGGATCGCGTCGCCCGCGGCATCGCGGCGGTGCCCAACGAGCGTTGCCGCATGATGTCGGATACGCAGCCGCCCTGGTCTTTCCTCAAGATCTTCCGCTACCTCGAGAGTTTTGGCGCGGTTTCGATCGGTTCGCTCTACACCTTTGCCCTCGAAGGCATCTGGGAAGACAAGCCGGACGGCAGCTGGGGCGGCCGGTCGCTGCCCTGGGAGAAGGGTATCGAGATGAATACTCGCGACCA
>JBAZOF010000085.1:0-10629 GCA_041648855.1 Sulfuritalea sp.
TAGAGGCACCCCGACCGGAAACAGCATGCCGCAGTGGTCTTTGCTTCATCTGCAACACGCCTCCTGCTTTCGCAGTTTCCAGTGTGTTGCATCGACCGGTTGAATCCGCAGGCAGAAGCAGGCGTTAGCTCCATGGAACCCGGACGACCAGGATGAATCCCCGACCGGACCCGGCGTAAGAAACCGCCCGCGCGCAAGGAGCCGATTCGGCGTTGGCGCGACAATGAAATCAGCGACGAGGTGATGCGCCACCTGGAAGTGATCCCCGACTGCCGGGAAGCACACCTGTAGTCACGCGCGACGGCGAGGGATCAGCCAGCTATGTTTCCGCTTGCCTGCCCCGCGAGCAGCCGGCTCGCCAGCTCGCGGTTTTCGCCGCCCAGTTCGTAAATGCGAAAGGCATCCTTGATGCACTCGGTCAAGCCATCGTCCTCCCACGGCTTGGTGAGGAATTTGTAGACCGCCCCATGATTGACTGCGTCGATCACGGAATTGAGTTCGGTATAACCGGAGAGCACGATGCGCACGGTGTCGGGATGGAGTTCCTTTACGCGGCGGAGGAACTCGGTGCCGGTCATTTCCGGCATGCGCTGGTCGCAGATGACGACACCCGGACGGTGCATCGCCAGCAGATCGAATCCCTCACGCGCACTTGTGGTGCTGACGATGCGGTAGCCCTGGCGGCGCAACAGGCGGCTGAGTGACGAAATGATGCTCGCCTCGTCATCCACCAGCAGCAAGACCCGTTCTGGCTTGCCTGTGCTCATCGGAGGCATGCAGCGTCCTTCGCGCAGCAACGCGGCGAAATCGTCTTCGGGAAGCGGCCGGCTGAAGAAATAGCCCTGGATTTCCTCACAGCCGATGCCGCGCAGAAAGCCGAGTTGACCTTCGGTCTCGACGCCTTCGGCGATCACGGACAAGCCCAGGCTGTGGGCCATGCCGACCACGGCGCGGGCGATGGCGGCATCGTTGGGATTGGACGTGATGTGGGTGACGAAGCTGCGATCGATCTTGATGCGGGAAACCGGCAATCGCTGCAGGTAACTCAGGGATGAGTAGCCGGTGCCAAAATCGTCCAGCGCGTGGCTCACGCCGTCGGCATTGAGGTCATGCATGGTGCGGATGACGCCCTCCGCATTGAGCAGGACGATGCCTTCGGTGAGTTCCAGTTCCAGCCACCGCGGTTCGAGCCCGGTGGCGTCGAGTGCACGCCGCACGATCGCCCGGATGTCGCCGTCGTGGAACTGTCGCGCCGAAAGGTTGACGGCGACGCGGAACGGAGGCAAGCCCTCGTCCTGCCATTGCTTGCTGCGCCGGCAGGCCTCGTGCAGCGCCCATTCGCCGACCGCGCCGATCAGCCCGTTGTCTTCCAGCAGCGGAATGAACTCCAGCGGCGAGACCAGGCCGTGATCGGGGCGCTGCCAGCGCAGCAGGGCCTCGGCACCGATGAGGCAGCCGGTGGCCAGATCGATCTGCGGCTGGTAGTGCAGTTTGAATTCATTGCGTTCGAGGGCCCGGCGCAAGGCGGTATCGAGATTGAGGCGCTTGCGCGAACCGTCGCCCAGGTCGGAATTGAAGAAGCGGCAACTGCCGCCGGAATAGTCGGGGGGGACCGCTGCGGCTTGCGTCGCATGCTTGAGGATGTCCGCCGGTTCCCCGTCCTGCGGAAACACGGCGATGCCGACAAAGGGATCGAGAAACAGCTCCTGGCCGTCCGCATGCGTGGGGGTGGCGAGTTCGCGCTGGATGTTCCACGCCAGTTCCTCCACCACATCGAGCCCCGTCGGTTCGCTGACCATGAGCGCGAACTTCGATTCGCTGATGCGCGCGACAGGCAGCGCCGGCAATGCCGCCTCGAGCCGGGCAGCCATGACGCGAACGATGTCCAGGCCGGCGCCGGGCCCCAGCAGTTGCACGATGCCATGGTAGCGGCGCAGATTGGCAACCAGGACGGCCACCGTCTTCCCCGCCGCGTTGCGGCATGCCTCGGCCAGCCTTTCCTCGAAAAGTACGCGGGTGGCAATCCGGTCCGGGAATCGTAGTAGGCGAGGTAGCGCATCTTGGTCTCGGCGGCCATGTGCTTTTCGGTACGGCGAATACCGTCGAGCGCAAACGAGAGATCGTCGGCCACTTCCACCAGGAGGTTGATGTCGCGGTCACCGAAGCTGTTGGGCTCGGTGGCAGCGACATTGAACGCGCCGATGATGTCGCCCTCGAGCCGGATCGGGAAGGAAGCGCCCGAGCGAATGCCCCATAGCTCCTTCATGGCCTGCCATGGCCCGGAGCTGGACATTCCGCCAGTGTCATCGACGATGACCGGGCTTCCGGCCCGTTTGGCATCCACCGTCGGCCCGCCCCGGCCGGCGAACGCATCGGCGAGGCCTTCCATTTGTGCGGTCGTCATCACCCCCGCCGAGGCCACCGGCACCACCCGCTCGCTGCCGGGCTCGAGCAGGCTGATCCATGCGAGCGCATAGCCTCCGTATTCGATGGCAATGCGGCAGGCTGTCGCGTACAACTCCTGGGGGTCATCGGTGCGCACGATGGTCCGGTTGATGTGGCTCAGCATGGCGTAGAGCCGGTTCAGGCGCTCCAGCTCCGACAACGTCTTGCGCGGATCGACGGACGAGTCAAGCGGCTCCACGGCTGTCTCCCAGCAGCTTGTCGATGCAGGCCTGCAAGGCCCAGCGGTCCACCGGTTTGGTGAGCAAATCCGACACGCCGGCGGCGGACAGACGCGCGCGCGATCCGTCGTCGTCGAGCGCAGTCACCATGATGATCGGAATATCGCGGGTGGCGGGATCGACCTTCAGCCGCCGCACCACCTCGAATCCGTCCATGCCCGGCATCATCAGGTCGAGCAGGATCAGATCGGGCGGGTCGGCCGCAATGGCGTCCAGCGCCACCTGCCCCGAGTCGACACTACGCGCCTCATGACCGCCCGCGCGCACCAGCGTTTCCTCCAGTTTGCGGTTGCGCGGATCGTCATCGACGACGAGGATCTTCTTCGGTGGCGTCATGGTATTGCCTCCTGTTTGCGGCGAGACAATGCAAGTATCCGCGCCACCTCCGCGAGAAAGCTCTTGTACTGGATCGGCTTGGCGATGTAGCCATCGCAACCGGCGGCGATCATCTTCTCTTCGTCGCCCTTCATGGCAAAGGCAGTCAGCGCGACAACTTTTATGTCTCGTGTCGCGGTCTCCGCCTTCAGCAGGCGAGTCGCCGTCAGGCCATCCATGCCGGGCAACTGGATGTCCATCAGAATCAGGTCGGGCAGATGCTCGCGGGCCAGGGCGATGCCGTCCGCGGCGTTGTTCGCCTGGAACACCTGGTAGCCCGCCTTGCCCAGCAGCATGCTGGCGAGCTTCATGTTGGCCGCAGTGTCTTCCACCACCAGCACTTTTGCCGTCATGTTTCCGCACTCCTGTTTGCTGTCAATGCGCGCTTTACCTCCCGAGCGAAGCGGCCGTGGTTGAAGCTGCCCTTTGCCATGATGGCAGCGACATAACCGTTGAGCGTGGCACGATCCTCCGCGGTCAGCGCCTTGGCGGTGACGACGACGATGGGGATGGTGACGGTCTCGGGACTGCTCTTGAGCGCTTCGACGACGTCGAAGCCATTCACTTCGGGCATCATCAGGTCGAGCACCAGCAGGTCGGGCCGTTCGTGCCGGGCCATGGCGATGCCTTCATCGCCGCCATAGGCTCGCAGCACCGTGTAGCCTGGTTCGGCGAGATAGGCCGACAGCAGTTCCACTGCCTTCGGGTCGTCATCGACCACGAGTACCTTGATCGAATGGTTCGCCCGCGCCAATCCGAGGTCTTCCATGACCTTGAGCAGGTCTTCGCGGCTGACCGGCTTCTGCAGCACGGCGCTGGCCCCGAGGGAGAAGCCCTTTTGTGCATCGGCGATGATCGAGACGATGACCACGGGAATGTTGGCGGACGGCGAACCCGGCTGCTTGATCCTGTCCAATAGCTCCCAGCCGTCCATGTCGGGCAGAATGATGTCGAGGATGATCACCGCCGGTTGCCGCATCGCCAGCAGCTGCAATCCTTCCTTCGCGCTGGCGGCACGGAGGATTTCGAAGCCTTCCGGTTCCAGCTGCAGGCGCACCAGCTCGGCAGCGCGGTCATTGTCTTCGATGACCAGCGCGAGTTGCCGGCCGGCGCAGGGGACGGCCTGACTCGGTGCCGCTGCCGCTTCGGCCGGCGGGGCTGCTTCACGCCAAGGGAGCCAGACGACAAACCGGCTCCCCTGTCCCGGTGTGCTGGCCAGCGCCACGGTACCGCCCTGCAATTGCGCCAGCCTGAGCACGAGGGCCAGTCCGAGCCCCGTGCCTTCGATCTTTCGCGACAGCGACGAGTCGAGTTGCGAAAAGGCCCGGAACAGGTGCGGCGCGTCCGCAGGGGAAACGCCGATGCCCGTATCCGCCACCGAAATTTCGAGGAACTCAGCAACGGGACCGGACGGCAGGGGCAATCTCAGGCTGGTCGGCTCAGTCGCTGCCCAGGCTTCGATGTGGGAACAACCCACTTTCCGGGCGCCCAGCACTACGCGGCCGCCTTCGGGAGTGAACTTGACGGCGTTGGACAGCAGATTGAAGAGAATCTGCTTGGTCTTGCGGGCGTCCAGCAGCACGGTGCCAAGCCGCCCCTCCACGTCGAGTTGCAGCTGGATTCGATGGGCTGCCGCCTTTTCCCTGACGATGGACAGGCCGTTGCCCAGCATGGCATCTACATTCAGCGGCTCCAGATCGAGCGCCATCTTGCCGGCCTCGATCTTCGAAAGATCGAGAATGTCGTTGATCAGGGACAGCAGGTGCTGCCCGCTGCTGAAGATGTCCGCGACATACTCATGCTGGTCCGGCGGCATTTCGCCCAGCAGGCCGTCCTTGAGTACCTCGGAGAAGCCGATGATCGCGTTGAGCGGGGTGCGCAGCTCATGCGACATATTGGCAAGAAATTCCGACTTGAGGCGGCTCGCTTCGCCCAATTGCCGATTTTTTTCCCCCAGCTGCTGATTGGCGGATTCAAGTTGGGCAGTGAGCAGTTGCAGTTCGGCGGACCTGCCGACTTCTCTCTCGTGGGAGCCGGCGAGTCGGGCGTAAAGCTTGCCGTTCTCCAGCAGCAGCATCATCAGCACAAAGCTGCCCGCCAGCAGACCGTAGATGCGGCCGGCGTACCAGCCAAGGTCGTAGCGGCCATGGTTGAGGACTGCGGCCAGGGCGCTGTCGAATATCCAGACGCACATGACAACCATCAGCCACAGATCGAGCAATGAGTGCGGCCGCTGCCGCCAGAGAGCAAGCAATGCGATGAGACTGAACATCCAGACAGTCGTGGCGACGACCACCTTCGCCGGGGCATCCATATTCCCCGCCATTATCACGGGCAGTGAGTCCTCGCCGGACGTGGCGAGCCATGTCAATACGCCCGCCAGGGCGAATGCCGCGAACGCATGGAACAGCACCGGCGACCGCGGGTGACGGCTCGATTTCGACTCGAGGCCGCCATCCTTGAGCAGGGCATAGCCGATGACGAACAGCGGAAAGCCGCCATGCCACATAAAATAAATCCACGCGGTACTTTGTGACCCGGCGCCGAGAAGACCGGTCGGCGCGAAGAGACCGGGAAAGCTGAGGGCATGGCAAACCGCCATCGCGGCACTGAACAGATAGCCGCTGGCGAGTACGAGCAGCGCCCGGGACCGGAGGATGTTGTATTGCCCGAACAGCAGTACCGCCGTGATCACTTCGATGATGACGAACGCAGACTGATAGAACGGCAGGAAAGCCGGAACCTGCGGCAGGGGAAGCTTTGCAAACGGCGCCGCAGCCGCAAACACCACCAGCGATGCAATGAAAACGAGGCTCGCGGCACGCCGGTCACCGGGCTCAGGGCTCAGCGTCGACAGGAAGGGTTTGTTGCCATCCATCAGATGATCCAGGGCTACTCGAAAACTGCCGAAATGCCGATGGCCTCTTCCACTAACGGAATGAGATCGGTGGCCAGATTGTCCTTGTTCAAAAAGGCGTGCGCGCCAGCCTCGAGGGCCCGCTGCACATAGATTGCACCACTCCGGCAAGAAACGACGATTACGATGACCGCGGGAAACAGCTTTTTCAGCCGGGCGGTGAGCTCGATGCCATCGGCGTCCGGCAGGCACTTGTCCATGAGAATCAGAACCGGACGATAGTCGCTGCACGCCCGGAACGCGCTCGCCCCGTCTGCCGCCTCCAGAAACCTGCAGTCAGGAAACCGGTTCCGCAAAAAGTCGAGCAAGGCCTCCCGCATCAGCGTTTGATCCTCGACAATCAGCACGGTCTTGCAACCCCAGCCTTCAGATCTTCCGGTCACTGACACTCCTCCCACACCAATTCCGGGTGGATTTCCGCTAATGACTGCCGAATTATGATATTTGGAAGCAGATTCTCCGTCTGTAGGGGAAACTGGACAACGCACCGCCTCACGGCGACGCGAGCAGAAGCGGCCGAGGCGGATGCGGCCCGGGCTGCTTCAGGCACGCCCGCTAGTTTGGCGACGTCAGGCCGTGTTCGAGCGCGAACTTGACCAGCGAGGAAATGTCCCTGACGCCGAGTTTTGTCATCAGACGGCTGCGATAGGTATCGATCGATTTCGGCGAAAGGCAAAGCATTTTCGCAATGTCGTTGCTGGTGCGACCTTCGACGACAAGCTGCAATACCTGCTTTTCGCGTGTGCTCAGGCTGTCGACCGGGCCGCGCACATGGCCGGAAGTGGGGTCCGGCATGACGGCCGCCAGGGCCGGGCTCAGGTACGTCCCGCCACGGTGTACGGCACGCACGGCGGCGATCACCTCGCCGACCGCCATTTCCTTCAGCAGGTAGCCGCAGGCTCCGGCTTCGAACGCCCGATAAACATATTCGGTGGTCGCATGCATGGACAGAATCACTATTCGCACTGCCGGACACTTCGCATGGATCAGGCGCGTTGCCTCGATCCCGTTCAGGTCGGGCATGGCAATGTCCATCAGCACGACATGGGGATCGAGCCGCGGTGCCTTCTGCTCCGCCTCGCGGCCGGTGCGAACCTCGCCGACGACCTCGATGTCGGCTGCGGTACCGAGCAACGCGCGCAATCCTTCGCGCATCAGGGTGTGGTCATCGGCAAGCAGCACGCGAATCTTCATGGCGCCGCACGCTCCACTTCGAGTGCGATCCGGGTGCCGGCGCCGGGGGCGGATTCCAGCTGGAACAGGACTCCCACCGCCTCCGCCCGTTCGCGCATGGTGCGCAGGCCCCAGTGCTTCATGTCCGGTGATGCCCTGGTCGTGTCGAAGCCGATGCCATCATCGGTGATGTCCAGCATTACCCGATCGGCGGCCGCATGGAGGCTGATTTCCACGTGGCTGGCCCGGGCGTGCTTGGCTATATTGTTCAGCGCCTCCTGGCTGATGCGGAACATCGCGGTCTCCACGATGGACGGCAGGCGGGGCTGCGGGTCAACGCCGCTCAACTCCGTCGCAATTCCGCTGCGTTGGAAAAACTCCGTCGTGAGCTGTCGCAGCGCGGCAAGCAGTCCATAGTCGTCCAGTACCGGCGGCCGCAGATCGGCCATGACATCACGCACATTGGCGACCATGGACTTGAGCAGCTTCTGCGCGTCCAGCAGTTGCTTGCGGACCGTGCGCAGCGACTCGGGCGACAGCCTGGCCTCGATCGATCCGACTATCAATCCGAGCGTGGACAACTGTTGCCCGATGCGATCGTGCAGTTCGCGCGCAATCGCATGCCGCTCGTTCTCTTCCACGGTCCGCAGTCGATGTGACAACTCACGAAGTCGGGTCACATAGTCTTGCAGCGCCTCCTCCTTGTGCTTGAGTTCCGTCATGTCGCGCACCGTGTAGGAATACGCAACTATCTTGCCCTGTCGGTCCTTGACGGATGAGAAGGTCACCTGCGTGGGAATGCGCAGGCCATCCTTGCGCAAATGAACGGCCTCGACCGGCTTCAGGCTTGTTTCGCGCTCCTTTCCCTCGATGGACCTGCGCTGCTTGCCCATGCGCTCGGGCGGCACGATCAGATCGAACGGCTGCCCGACCGCTTCCTGCGCCGACCAGCCGAACAGGCGCTCGGCGGCGAGGTTCCAGGAGTGGATGCTGCGGTCCAGGCCGCGAATCAGTATCGCGTCGTTGCTCGATTCGACGATTGCCGCCAGTTGCGCCTGTTCCCGCTCGGCGCGCTTGCGCTCGGTGATGTCGAGCGACGCTCCGGCCACCCCCACAATCCCCTGTGCGGCATCGAGCAGCGGCTCGACGATGAGATCGAAAAACTGCGTCTGGTCCGGGCTCGCAATCTGAATTTCCGTACGGGCGCCGACGCCGGTTTCCAGCACTTTGCGCTTCAACGCCATGACCGGCGCCACATCCGCCGGCGGCAAGAGGTCGGAGTCTGTCCTTCCGATTACCGCATCCGGCTTGTAGCCCAGTTGCGGGGAGTACATCCACGTATAGCGCAGATCCCGATCCTGATGAAACAAGGCCATGTCCACGCCCTTCAGCGCCACCCGCAGGCTGGTCTCGTTCGCACGGAGCCCCTGTTCTGCGCGCTTGTGCTGAGTAACGTCCAGCAGCGCAAACAGCAGGCCATCGACGTTGCCCGTCTCGTCCATCAAGGGATGCAGGCTCCAGTCCCAATACGTGACACCCCGTTCGGGATGGTCCTTGAACTCGAAGGGCTTGGCGTCGATCGTGAACGGTTGGCCGCTCGCCAGCACCTGGCGAAATATGGCTTCGTTCTCCGGGTGCGGATACAAGTCGAAATGGTTCCTGCCCGGAAAGAACTCGGGTGGATGGCCGCACGCCTCCGCATATGCCTTGTTAACCCGCAGAAAATTGAATTCCTGGTCCAGATAAACGAGGCTGAAATGCGTCGTCGCGAAAATGCGATCGAGCAGTTCGTAGTTTTTCCGCAGGGCTTGTCCCGCCTCGGTCTGTTGCGTTATGTCGCGTGCGGTGGCGTAGGTCAGGCCCTCGCCCTTGTCGAAATAGGCGGTCCATGACAGCCGCACTATGCGTCCGTTGTTGCAACGATAGCGGTTCACGAAATGCAGGGAGAGCCCCGCCGCCACGTGCTGCTTTATCTCCGCGGCGGTGCGCTCACGGTCCTCGGCCACCACGAAATCGAGAAACGGCCTGGACAGGAGCTCCGTCTCGCCGTAGCCGGTCACGCGGGTCATGGCGGGATTCACACGCATGAAGCGGCCGAATGGATCGACGATGCACATCGGGTCGTCAGCGAGCATGAAAAAGCGGAAATGCTGCTCGCGCTCTTTTTCCAGCGCGATGCGCGGGCTGATATCGCGAATGAACATCGAAGTGCGCGGATTGCCCTGCTGGTCGGCAAAAATCGCGGAAGTCACTTCGGCGGGGAAGCGGCTGCCGTCTCCCCGAATGAAAACAAGCTCAACCGTCGCATGTCCCTGCGCCGCGCGCTCGCTCAGGGCCGCGGCGAGCCTGGGATCGGTCGTGTCGAGTACTCCCGATCGGCCGGCGAGCTGGATTTCCTCCACGCTGCGGCCCAGCATGCGGCAGGCTGCCGGATTGGCCTCAAGAATCTGACCATCGGGTGCCGTAAGAAGTATTCCGTCCAGACTGTGTTCAAAAAGCGCCCGATGGAATCCTTCGCCTGCTCGATATGTCATTTAGCTGGTCTTGGTTATGGCGTAGAAATACGCTACCACATTTTTTCCGATGCCGATTGGTGCAGTGCCGCGACCTGGTGAAGGGATCCCGGGGAGAGGGCGTCAGCTATCGTCAGCCCAGGCAGCGGTTCCCGGTCGAGCCCGCGCCTTCAGATAACACTCCTCGTGCCGCTGCTCCCCTGCTCCCTCGCAGCAAGCCTGCGGCGTCCGCTTCGACTCACGCCTGCGGCGCGCTCTCCAGATCGCGCCAGAGGCACTGCCCCTTGCTCTCCTTGGCGATTTCGGCCAGTACGCGGGCGTGGTCGGCGAGTTCGGCTTCGCTGGCTGACAGCACCACCAGCGGCGGACGCTGGCGCGTGCCGCCCATCGAGTAGTCGACGGCGGGGCTGTCGAATTCGATTTCCAGCGAGTTCTGGCCGCGGGTCATGGCCAGGTAGACCTCGGCCAGCAGTTCGGCGTCGAGCAGCGCGCCGTGGAGCTGGCGGCCGGAATTGTCCACGCCGAATTCGGAACACAGGGCGTTGAGGTTGTTCTTCTTGCCGGGCCGCATCTCTCGCGCCATGCGCAAGGTGTCGATCACCTCGCCGCAGATCTGCTCGATGCTCTCGTGCTGCAGCAGGCCCAGTTCGTTGTTGAGGAAACCGACGTCGAAGGCGGCGTTGTGAATCACCAGCTCGGCGCCGCGGACGAACTCCATGAAGTCGGTGGCGACCTCGGCGAACTTCGGCTTGTCGGCGAGAAATTCGTTGGTCAGGCCGTGGATCGCGATGGCGCCGGGATCGATCACCCGCTGCGGATTGATGTAGGCGTGGAAGCGCTGGCCGGTGAGCTGGCGGCCGCGCAGTTCGACGCAGCCGATTTCGATGACGCGGTCGCCGGTGCGGAAATCGAGCCCGGTGGTTTCGGTGTCCAGAACAATCTTGCGCACGCTACCCTCCTTTGCGGG
>JBAZOF010000086.1:0-10607 GCA_041648855.1 Sulfuritalea sp.
CGGTGCTTGCATTGATGTAGCTTGTAAGCTACACTTTTTCATGATTGAAGTTTTCCGATACCAAACCGCCGGTGGTCATGAGCCGGTCACCGAGTGGCTGCTATCACTGCGCGACAAGCAGGCGCAAGCCAAGGTTCGGCTTCGCTTGAAGCGGATCGAGGCCGGCAATTTTGGCGATTGCGAGCCGGTGGGCGATGGTGTTCTGGAACTGCGGGAGCATCTCGGCGCCGGGTATCGGGTCTATTTGGGGCGCCACGGTCGGACGATCGTCATTCTGTTGTCGGGCGGATCGAAGAAGACACAGGCGAAGGACATCAGGACGGCCAAGGATTACTGGGCTGATTGGAAACGGAGGCAAGCATGAACAAGAAAATAGCCGCAGCGGTTTCTCATCACGAGCGCGAGGTAGCCGAGCTTCGAGCCGACCGCGAACTGGCGGTGGAATACCTCAAGGCGGCAATGGAATCGCTGGATGATCCGGATGACCGGGCCGCGGGTCTACTTGCGCTGCGAACCGTGGCGGAAGCTTACGGCGGGCTGGGGGCGGTGGCGGCCGAAGCCGGCATCAGCAGGGAATCGCTGTACCGCACCTTGTCGGCCAAGGGCAATCCCACGCTGAAAACTCTTCTGGCGGTGTTAAAGGCCGTAGGCATGAAGCTTTCAGTCGAGCCAGGGCAGCACGCCGCTGCCTGAATTTCGCGATCCCGGCCGCTCCGGTCCCGGCAACTGTCGGCGCTGATGGTGCTGCGATTCAGGTTGCCGTGAAAATCAATTCGAAGCTGACCCTAAATCGCTCCGCCGCCTGCGCCATGACGCAGGATTTCGCGCGAGGGGTGCGCGCCTTCGTCGCGAAGCAGAAGCCGGGGTTCCTCGGTAACTGACAACGGCTGCTGGCCAAGAGTCGGCGCCGGAGGGACGGCAATTCAGCCTGCTTTTGAAATCAATTCGATGCTGACGAAAAATTGGACGTAAGCTTTCCGTTACGACAGCACGGTATCGGGCTGTTCGTTTAGGAACTGATGACGGCGGGCGTCCAGGACCAATTGGGAGGGTATTGACAGGATGGCTGCGGCAACCAGAACACCAATTGCAAAGCTCATCGGATTTGACTTGCCCTTCGTGATATTTGTGAAGGACGGCATGCGTGATCTGGAACTGGACGAGTGGGTGAAGGCATGCCGAGAAGGAAGAGAGCCACCACCGGCTCTATATGCACCCAATATGGGCAGTATGGGCAAGCTAATAATTGGAAGCAACTCCCCGGTTTATGTGCCCCCTCTCGATTTGGCTCCTCCGTATGCTGTGCTCAACGGGGGGCGCCATGTAGGACTTCAGTTTCTCAAGAGGGTCAACCAAAGAAAATCCATCATTACAGTTGGGGAAGTTCTCGGCGACCGGACCGGCAGATCATCGTTCTCATCGGTAATGTGCGTTGTGACTCCTCTATTGGAGAGTGATCCCAAGGACGACAACGAATTGCGTTTCTGGGAAGAACTTGCGGTTGACGCCGTCAATCATTTCATCGAGCACTACCGCGTGCTAGCCAAGCGGCCATTTGTGCAGCCGATCACCCCAGCGGTCATCCAGGAATTTCACATCGGGACCGACTACGGATCAGGCGTTGAGAACTGGGTTCCCACTGGCCGAGGAAGCGGGCACATGAACGGATTTGGCGGGGCGATTGCCGACGACATTGATGTTCAGATCAGAAACGCTGTCGCGCAGTCTGATCCTCCAGACTTTGCCCAAGTCTTGTTTGCTGAGGTTCAGAACAACGCCGACCTTCGCAACTGGAGAATGGTGGTGATTGATACGGCAATCCTCTTTGAGGTATTTTTGACGAGTTTGATCAGATTCGTTGCTGCACAGCGCGGCAAGTCTGATGTGGAGATAGAGAAACTGCTAAATCAAAAAAATGGACTTCCCCACAATGTCGAGTACCTTGCAATGCATGTGCTTGAAGAAGTAACCGGCTTCGCCTTCAAACAGGACTCTCGGTTTCGCGACTGGAAGGAGAAGGTTGCGTCACTGAGAAATGATCTTGTGCATGGGCGAAAAAGAGATGTCACGGCTGAAGAGGCCGAAGGAGCTTTCCAAGCCGCGAATGCCGCACGTGACGTCCTCCGAGAAAGGTGCCTTCAGTGATATGGGGTCAGCCTGAGGTAGACCGGCTTTCCCGGACACATTTGAAGGTAGACAATATCTTTGGAGGTGTCGAATGGGAAAGACAGTCAGCAAGGTCAATCCGCCAGTGCCATTGGGGTCAGAGTGACTTGCGTTTCCGACACCTCGAATCACCGTCTCGCCAGCGCCGACTCTTGAACGATCCACCGATAAATGGTCGGTCTCCAATATTTTCAAGCAGGCTGAGCCAATGGGTGATATGGGGTCAGCTTGATTTACTTTTTCGAAGGTTTGAATCGCCGTCTCGTCAGCGTCGGCTTTTGAACGATCCACCGAAGAATGCCTGGGCCCCAATATTTTCAAGCGGCCTGAGCCAATGCCATGCGAATCTCGACGGCATCGAAGGGAACGGTCACCATGTCGTCGTCGGTGCGTTCGATCAATCCCAGTTCGACGAGGCGGGTAACATCGGCATGGACATTCGAGTAATTTCGCCCGGCCGTCTTGGCCAGCGCATACACGCTCGTCGGGCCCATGCCACGCAGGGTGTTGAGGAGATCCAGGCGGGCGGGGGTCAGCTCGGCAAACAGCATCCGTGCCGACTCGAAGGACAGGTGGTAGTCCGGGGTCCGGCCACGTACCTTCTGCGCGAGTTGTTCCCGCGCGGCCCTGAATACGGTCCCTTTGCCGCCAACTTCGATAGCGATATGGGGTCAGAGTGATTTGCTTTCGTGGGACCAAGAATCGCCGTGTCGTCAGCGCCGACTTCTTGGGACTGGACAAGGCCGTGCAAACGAATCCGAAGCGCGCCCTTATCGTGCACATAGGATTGACCCACCCGCAGCGGCAGAAAGACGTGATCGACCAGGTGTGGGTGATATAGGGTCGGAGTGATTTGCTTTTCTGACACCTCGAATCGCCGTGTCGCTAGCACCGACTTTTCAACGTCTGGCGTGGGAGCCGTCGGCGAATATGTCAATCTTTGACAATATTTGATAGCATTGTTGTGAGTGGTCGCCGCCAGGCGGCCGGCACAGCGAGGAATCGAACATGGGCATGAACGTCAATCTCACTCCGCACCTTGAAGAAATGGTGCGGCAGAAGGTCAGCTCGGGGCTTTACACATCGGCCAGCGAGGTAGTGCGCGAAGCCTTGCGCCTCATGGATGAGCAGGACCATCTGCGTGAGGCAAAGCTGGCGCAGTTGCGCCAGGATATTCGCGCGGGCCAGGACAGCGGTCCGGCAACGGCATGGGATGCCGAGGGCGTCAAGAGTGCCGGGCGCGCCAGGCGCCAGGCCAAACCAGTCGCGACCAAGCCATAGGATGGCGCGCATCCTGCGTCGACCGCTCGCCGGCGCCGACATTGCCGAGATCTGGGATTACATCGCCGAGGATAGCGTCTTGCAGGCGGATGCCTGGGTCGATCGTCTTGACGGCAAGCTGCGTTTGCTGTCGAGCCAGCCATTGATGGGCCGTGCTCGTGAAGACCTGTCGCCAGGTATTCGCAGCATGCCGTTCGGTCGCTACGTTATCTTCTACGAGCCGCTTCCCGATGGCATCGACGTCATCCGCGTGTTGCACTCGGCGCGCGACATCGACGCGGTGTTTGATCCCGATCCGGATGCGCCGGGGTCATGACCGGCGGCTGGCAAAGGCGGTCGAACTCGCGCAGGGTGAGCTGATCCATCACGCCGGTCTTTTGTAGTCCCTTGGCCGTGTCGTGGACGACTTCAAGAATCGCTGATTTCGTCTTGCGCATTGCAATTTTCCCGATCGATGCACCGATTTTTGGTCGGCTTGATTGGCGCCTATTGTGGCTCGAATCACCGTCCCGCCAGCGCCGACTTCCGACGACCGGCGGGCGGTCGTCGAAGCTACATCATCCCCATGCCCTTCAGCACCACGATTCCGGCGCTGGTGGTGAACAGCGAGCCGACGGTGGTCAGGGCGATGATGTTGGCCGCCAGCGCCGCATTGCCGCCCATCGCGCGCACCATCACGTAGCCCGCGGCGGCGCTCGGCGCCGAGGACATCAGCAGCAGGATGCCGAGGTCCATGCCGCGAAATCCCAGGGCCATGCCTGCCAGCACGAACAGCAGCGGCACGGCCACCAGCTTGCCGGCGGCGGCCAGCACGGCGTCGCGCGGGTCGTGGCGCAGGCTGCGAAAATCCAGTGCCGCGCCGGTGCACAGCAGGGCCAGCGGCAGGGTCATGCGCGCGAAGTATTCGCCGGACTGGAGCAGGATTCCGGGCAGCTGCAGCCCCGAGATCGAGACCGGCAGCGCCAGCACGATGCCGATGATCAGGGGGTTCATGGCCACGGAGCGCAGCACGCGCCACGGGTTCTGGCTGGCGTGCAGCGACCGGCTCAGGCTGACGACGGAGAGCACGTTGAACAGGATGGTGACCAGCCCGACATAGAGCGAGGCCGCCGCGAGGCCGGGTTCGCCATAGGCATTGACGCAATAAGCCAGCCCGATGATGGCCATGTTGGAACGGAAGATTCCCTGCACCACGACCCCGCGGTCGCGCTCTTCGCGCACCGCGAGGCGCGCCGTCAGTTCGCCGGCGCCCCACACCAGCAGCGTCGCCGCAAGGCCGAAGCCGATCAGGGCGAAGTTGGCCGTGGCATCCAGATGCGTCTTGCTGACGCTGATGAACAGCAGGGCCGGCAAGGTGACGTTGAACACCAGGCGCGAGCCGACCTCGATGAAGGCGTCGTTGATCATGCCGATGCGCCGCAGCCAGGCGCCGAGGCCGAGGATGACGAAGATCGGGCCGGTGACGGAAAGCGAGAATTCGAGGGTGTCGAGAAATTCCGAAATCATTGCGCCAGGCCGAACTTCTCGTAGCGATAAAGGGGAGGCTCGATTTTAGCTTCTGCCGCGCTCCACGTTGCCCGGCCCGGCGCTGTCAGATCACGCCGAGCGAAGACCACAGCGCCTGACCCAGCAGGCGCGTGGGCAGCAAGGTAAAGGCGCCGGCAACGATGAGTCCGCCGAAAAATACGCCCTTCATGATTCTCTGATGGCGCTTGATATTGCCGGTCATGGCGAAGTACACGGCGAAGGAGAGCGCGACCAGGGAGATCACGGACAGGCCGTGGATCCACGAGAAGCTGCCGCCGCCCCGGATCCAGTAGGTCGAGACTGCCGTGACCAGCATCAGGCCGACCCAGGTGCGGCCCAGCACGCGGTGGGAGAAATTGCCTTTGCGGCGCATGAAAACGGCAATGCCGAGAACCAGCGCAGCGAGGGCTGCGCTGAGGTGGATCAGGATCATGGGGGTGAATTCTTGTTGCATTGCGGCCTCCTGTGGGTTTGGGGTGGAGGCAGTTTCCGCAATGCAAATGCGTGGGGCGAGCGAATTGCGACGAATCGCCGGATTGGCGGGTCGAACTGCCGCAGGAGGCAACGAGCCGTACGCGCGCCCGGGAACGCGGCGTCAGCCGTTCTCCGGCGGGAGTCCGGACTGACGGGCAAACTGCTCGAACCCGTCGATGGGCAGCGGCCGGCTGAAGAAATAGCCTTGATAGGCATGGCAGCCGGAGCCGGCCAGGAAATCTCGCTGCGCTTCGGTTTCGACGCCTTCGGCGATCACGGACAGGCCGAGGCTCTGGGCCAGCGCGACGACGGTTCGCGCGATTGCGGCGTCGTTCGGATCGGTGAGCACGTCGCGCACGAACGACTGGTCGATCTTCAACTGGTCCAGCGGCAGGCGCTTCAGGTAGGAGAGCGACGAATAGCCGATGCCGAAGTCGTCCAGCGCGAAACCCACGCCGACGCCCCTCAGCGCGAACATCTTCTTGATGATCTCTTCGACGTTATGCACCAGCAGGCTCTCGGTCAATTCGAGTTTCAGCCGCCGCGGATTGGCGCCGGTGTCCTTGAGTACCTCCAGCACGCGGACCACGAAGTCGTGCCGGTTGATTTGCCGGGCGCTGACATTGACGGCGATCGTCAGGTGGGCCATCTCCGGCTGTGCGGCCCATTTCGCCAATTGGGTACAGGCGGTCTCCAGTACCCAGTGGCCCAGGGGCAGGATCATCCCGGTTTCTTCGGCCAGCGGAATGAACTCGGCAGGCGAAACCATGCCGCGTTCGGGATGCTGCCAGCGCACCAGTGCTTCCGCGCCCGTGACGCGGCCCTTGTCGACCACCTGGGCTTGGTAGTGAATCACGAACTGGTTGCCCTCGACGGCACGCCGCAGGTCTCCCTCCAGCGCCGCGCGTTCCTTGACGACTGACTCCATGGCCGGATCGAAGAAGCGGAAAGTGTTGCGCCCGGCTTCCTTGGCCTTGTACATGGCGAGGTCGGCCTGCTTCATCAGGTCGTCGATGCCGGCGAGCTGGCCGCGGAACAAGGTGATGCCCACGCTTGCCGTGCTGTGGAATGCCACCGTGTCGAGTTGGTAGGTCTGGTTGAGTGCCGCGAGAATTTTCTCGGCCACCGTTTCGATGCCGGTGGCGGCATCGCGCTCCATCGCGCTCAGGTTCGCCAGCATCACCACGAATTCATCGCCGCCCAGCCGCGCCACCGTGTCGCCCTCGCGCACGCACAGGGTCAGGCGCTGTGCCACCTGCCTCAGCAGCAGGTCGCCCATGTCATGGCCGAGCGTGTCGTTGAGCGTCTTGAAATGGTCGAGATCGATGAACAGCAGCGCACCATGGCGGTCGTTGCGGGAGCTGGCGGTCATGGCCTGCTTCAGGCGATCCAGCAGCAGCGTCCTGTTCGGCAGGCCGGTCAACTGGTCGAAGTAGGCCAGCTCCTCGATCCTGTCTTCCGCCTTCTTGCGTTCCGTGATGTCGAAATGAGTGCCGATGTAATGCGTCACCGCGCCATCGTCGTTTTTGACCGCCGATATGGTGAGCCACTTCGGGTAGATCTCGCCATTCTTGCGCCGGTCCCAGATTTCGCCCTGCCACCCGCCGGTACGGCCGATGGTCTCCCACATGTCGCAATAGAACTCCTTGTTGTGGCGGCCCGACTTGAGCAGCCGCGGCGTCTGGCCCACGAGTTCGTCCGGCGCGTAGCCGGTGCTCTCGCAAAATGCCCGGTTGACCCGCAGGATCGCGCCATTGGCGTCGGTGACCATCATCCCTTCCTGCGATTCGAAGGCGGCAGCGGCGATGCGAAGATCGGCCTCGGCCTGCTTGCGGGCGGTTATGTCCCGGGTGACGGCCAGCTGCACCATCTCGCCGTTGTCCAGCATGGGCACGGCGTGCGTTTCCATCCAGCGATGGCCGCCCTTGAGGCCTATCACCTCGAATTGCATCTGGATCGATTCGCCGGCGAGTACCCGCCGGTGCATCTCGTCGAAGGCCGCGCGGTATTCGGGGGTGATGACCGAAGTCATCGAATGGCCCGCCACCTGCTGCAGCGAGTCGGCCTCGATCATCGCCAGTCCGGCGGGATTCATCTGCTTCAGCCGCCCTTGCGCGTCGACTATCTTGATGCATTCCGGCTCGTTCTCGATGATCGTCCGCAGGCGCAATTCGCTCTCCTTGAGCGCCGCTTCGCGCTGCCCCAGGACTTCCAGCAGGTGATTGAAGCCACCGATCAAATCGCCGATTTCGTTCTGCCGCGCGACGGGCAAGGCCTGCGGCGGCTGTCCTGATTCGGACTGGGTGGTCAGCGCATTCGCGGCATCGAGCAGCGGCGAAAGTTCGCGGCGCAACATCCACCATGTCAGGCCCCCCGCCAGCAGGGACAGCAACAGCGTGGCGAGCAGCATGCGTTGCTGCAGCACATTGATCGAGGCAAAGGCTTCCGCCGTCGGCAGTATGACCGACGTATACCAACCGGCGATGGGCACCTGCTTTACCGAGACCAGCACTTCCAGCCCGTGTGGATTGACGACGATCGCAGAGCCCTCGTAACCCTGCATGAAGCGGTCGATCCACGGACTGATGCCAGGGGCAGGGAGCACTTCCATGATGCGGGATTTGTCGAAGGCGGCAACGATCATCCTGTTTTGCGGTGTAATCAGGAAAGCTCCGCCGGTCCTGCCGTAGGTGCTGTCCGTAATCTGGCTCAGGAAATTGGGCGTGCCCAGATTGATCACTCCCACCAAGGCCCCGATGACTTTGCCCTTTGCGTCGCGAATGGGAGCTGCCATGTCGAAAACGGGCAGTAGCGGTTTCTTGCCGATGACGGGCTGGCCGATGGTGGATTTCCCCTGGGTCAGCGTTTCGATCAGGTAGTCCCTGTCGCGGTAATTGATGCCGATCCGCTGTGCCGAGCGTGGCAACTCGGCAATCGCCGTGCCGTCGAGATTGACGACAAGCGCGCCCCCGTTGAACAGGATTTCAACAGCCGGCAGTTGCTGCAGGCGTGCCTGCAGCGCGGTGGCGTTGTCCATCATGGCCGGGCTTATGCTCGCGGCAGCGCTTTCCAGCAATTTCAGCCGCAAGGCCAACTCGTTGTTGACATTGGTCCCGATCAGGGAAACCGCCGCAAACTGCTGTTCGCTCAGTTGGCGCTCCAGGTCAACGCGCAACATCCGGCTGGAGTAAAGCGCAAGCGACCAGATGCTGGCCAGGAAGATGGCCAGGGTGAACAGCGTTACCCGTGTCTTCAGTGAGTTCCAGCGAACCATGGCGAAATTCAAACCCGATGCTCCCTGTTAAACAGCGTGATTTGCTTTTTTGAAGCCTCGTCCCGCCGTATCGTCAGCGCCGACTTTCAAGCCCGGCCGAACTGCTCGCGCAGTTTCTCCACCGCTTCGGGCGCACCACGGACGCGCAGGAACGCGCCGTCTTCGTCGGCACGTTCCTCCAGCACTTCGCAGCTGGCGAAAATCTGACCGCGCTGCTGCTGTGCCGACCAGGGCAAAAACAGCTCGGCCTCGACCTGATCCTGCCGGAAAAACTCGACGATCGCCTCGCGCAGCATCGTTACGTCGTCGGCGCGGCGGGCGCTCATGACGATGCAATCGGGCCAGGCGGCGCGCAGCGCCGCTTCACGTTCGGCTTGCGCGGCGGCGTCGCCGACGTGATCGATCTTGTTGAAGACGCGCAGGCGCGGCACGTCCTGCGCACCGATCTCCTTGAGCACCTTGTCGGTGACGGCGAGCTGCCGTTCGAAGCCGGGATCGCTGGCGTCGATGACGTGGAGCAGCAGCGCGGCATCGAGCGCCTCTTCGAGCGTTGATTTGAAGGAAGCGACCAGGCCGTGCGGCAGGTTCTTGATGAAGCCGACCGTGTCGCTGATCAGCACGCGCGGCCGGCTTTCGGGCTGCAGCGCGCGCACGGTGGTGTCGAGCGTGGCGAACAGCTTGTTTTCGACCAGCACGTCGCTGCCGGTGAGGGCGCGCATCAGGGTTGATTTGCCGGCGTTGGTGTAGCCGACCAGGGCCACGGTGGCGAGCCCCTGGCGCTCCTGGCGGCGCGAGCGCTGCGTCTTGCGCTCGACGTCCATCGCGGCGATTTCTTTCTGCAGCTCGGCGATGTGGTCGCGGATCTTGCGTTTGTCCAGCTCGGTGTGCGATTCGCCGGCACCGCGGCCGCCGGTGCCGCTGCGCTGGCGTCCTTGCGGCCCGGCGAGCTTGGCCGCCTCGCGCAGGCGCGGCGCCATGTAGCCGAGGCGGGCGATCTCGACCTGCGCGCGCGCGGCGCGCGAGGTGGCGTGACGGTGAAAGATTTCGAGGATGACCATGGTGCGGTCCAGCACCTCGGCGCCGACTTCCTTTTCGAGGTCGCGCGCCTGCGAGGGCGAGATTTCGTGGTCAACGAAGATGGCCTCGATCTTGCCGGCGTCGGGGTCGGCGGCGGCGTGCAGCGGCTTCTCGAAGGTGCCGGGCGCGGGTTCGCTATCGACGAATTCGCGTATCTCCTCGCGCTTGCCTTTGCCGAGGTAGGCCGTCGAGTCGAAGCTGGTGCGTTTCTGGGTGAAGGTGGCGGTGATCACGTAGCCCAGCGTCTTCGCCAAGTCGCGCAGCTCGGCCAGCGAGGACTCGAACTCGACGTCGTTCACGTTCGGCAGCTGCACGGCCGCCACGACGGCGTATCTGGGCTTCTCTTTGACTTCTTTTTGCATTCGGGGGCGGCTTCTTTCAGTGGGTGAGGCCCGATGTTACCCGCCTATGCGCCGGCCGCCGGAATCGGCCGCCCCGCGCCTCACTTCGCGGGCGGCGCGGCGGCGTCTTCGGGTTTATGCGGCGGATTCAGGCACTGCCCCTGTTTTTCGAGCCAGTAGGCCACGTTGCCGACGAGAACCACGCTGCCGGTGATCACCGCCGATGCGGCCGATACAACGCCGGCCGCCACCAGGCCCGTGACACATCCTTCGTCGCGGCAGCCCATCAGCGAGCCGACCTGGTAGGGCTGCATGGTCATTTTTCGCTCGTAGATGCCGCACTTCGGGTCGTAGCGGGTGGTCGTCTCGGGCATATAGACGCAGCCGCCCAGCAGCAGGACGAGAGAGAGTACCGCGGCCGGCTTGGCCGTCGGGCTTGCGGGCTTGACCATGAAATGACTCGGTTG
>JBAZOF010000087.1:0-10474 GCA_041648855.1 Sulfuritalea sp.
CACAACGGCTTTGAAGTCATCACCAAACGCATCAACACATCCAAGCTGTCGTCATTGATGTGGCTGGTCGGGTTCGTCACCTTCTTTCTTAGTGCCATCCTCGACAACCTGACCACCACCATCGTAATGATTTCGCTGATGCGCAAGCTCCTGGCGAAGCACGAGGACCGCCTTTTCTTTGCCGGCATCATCGTCATTGCGGCCAACTCCGGCGGGGCCTGGTCGCCCATCGGCGACGTGACAACCACGATGCTGTGGATTGGCGGTCAGATCACCTCGCTGGCCATCATCAAGTCGGTATTCCTGCCTTCGCTGGTCAGCATGATCGTGCCGTTGGGGATCACCGCTTACGTCTTGCGCGGGCGCGATGTCGTCGCCAACACGCAGGTCGAGAGCGATCACGGTCTGCGCACCACCGAGTTCGAGCGCAAGCTGATGTTCTTCATGGGGCTCGGCGTTCTGGTGGCGGTCCCCGCCTTCAAGACCCTGACGCACCTGCCGCCCTTCATGGGCGTCATGTTCGGCCTGGGCATCCTTTGGATGGTCGGCGACCTGGTGCATCGCCACAAGGAAGACGAACACAAGCAGCATCTCACGCTGGGCCATGCACTGAGCAAAATTGACATGAGTTCGCTGGTGTTCTTCATCGGCATTCTGCTGTCGGTGGCCACGCTGGAGCACACGCATATCCTGGCGTCCCTCGCCAAGTGGCTGGACCAGACCGTGGGGAGGCTGGACGTCATTGTGCTGATCATCGGTATTGCCAGCGCGATCGTCGATAACGTTCCTCTAGTGGCGGCCTCCATGGGCATGTATAGCCTGGCCGATTATCCTGCCGATCACTTCCTGTGGGAGTTCCTCGCCTACTGCGCCGGTACCGGTGGTTCCATACTGATCATCGGTTCGGCAGCCGGCGTCGCGGCGATGGGCCTGGAGAAGATCCACTTCTTCTGGTACGTGAGGAAGATCAGCGGGCTGGCCGCCGTGGGCTACTTTGCGGGCGCCGGCGTATATCTTGTCCAGTATCAACTGATGCATTGAACGGGCGGCATTTGCCGCCGCATCCACCACCCAGCACTGGGCGTGCAGGCGCGCCTTCCCGGAAATGCGTGTCGCTCAGTTCTGCTTGAGCAGCAATATTCCGAAATTCACCACGACGATAAGTGCTCCCGACGTGATTATCCAGCCTGCAGCTCGTGAATTTCCGTCAAGCCACTTGTCGAAGCCCACGTGCATGCGATCCCCGTCGCGAGCAATGGTACGAGGGGAGTACCAGCGATTTGCACGTGTTTCCAGCGCACGCAAGGCATTCGGGAAGAAAATCAGCATGACGCCGACCGCAATCGCGAGCAGGCTGCCCGCGATCAGTATCCTGCGCACACTTTCCACGATCAGGACTTCAAAGTCATGCGGGACATTCAGGGGAATTGCCGCAGCAACCTGCTCGACATCTATTTGCGCATTCAGGACAAAAACCGAAAACCCCGCCAATAAAATCGAAACTGCGCCAATCGCATATCTAAAGCGGTGCTCTACCGCAACGGTGTCGTGTGGTATCGCGAGCCATTTTGTGGCGGGTCGCGTGGATATCCAGCGATTCATGAAGTCACAAAACAGGCGCATCCGCGCGTGGTTGACGATGAGCCCGACACCGACAGCGAAGGCAACGATTCCGAATACAAAAAAGAGCCGGTAAACGAAGGTGATGAAAATCTGACCGACTGTTGAATCGTTCATGACTTGTTCGATCATGATGGTCTCCCCAGGAGAAGGAACGGTGAAGACTTCAGGGGTAAGAGCTTCCAGACTTTTCCATCATACTCGCCGCCGACGTCTGCGTCATTGTGCGGGAAATCAGCTCCAGGGACCTTGAATCACGTTTCCCGCTGACGTATCCGACAGGTTCAGGTTGATCACGAGCACCCGGCTGCCGAGCAGGGCAATGCTTCCGGCGCTGCGATCGTTGCCGGTATCGCTGTACTCGAAATCATAGGTGCGACGGACGCGCATGGCGCCGTCGCCATCCCGACCCAGACTGATCCGCTGGATGGCAACGGTGTCATCGAGCAGCAACAGGTTCTCCGCGTGGCAGGCGGCCTTGGCTGCGGCCACGGCCGCCTCGCGTGCCTTGAGGCTGTCGAGCCAAAGCCATCCTGTGGCGGCCAGCAGCATGAGTCCGAGAAGATCGAGAAAATCCATGCGAGCAGCCTAACCTAATTTGTACTCAGGTCCCCGACCGCCTTGCTTTCCGGTGCACGGAAGGCGGGTTTCATCGCTTGTTGCGATTGTGAGAAACTTCGACGTCAATCTTTCCTCCGTCCCGCCATGCTTGAACTCAAGAATATCGACCTGGCCAGCGACGCCTCGGCCGCGCTTTTCGTCAAAGACGAGGTCGTGGAGGTCGTTTTTGCAAAGGCTGCCGGCGAACTGGTCAGCCGCGAAGGCCCCAATCGCTATCAGGCGGGCGATGCGTTGATTGCCGGTTCCACCGGCGACCGGTGGAGCGTTTCGCGCGATCGCTTCGACGCCAAGTACCTTCCCGTGGCGCCGCTCGGGGCGGGCGAGGACGGCCGCTACCGGGCGAGGCCGGTGCCTGTGCTGGCGAAGCAGATGGCCGAGGTCTTCACGCTGGCCCGTTGCTCCGGCGGCGATGTGCTGCAGGGTTCGGCGCAGGACTGGGTGCTGCAATACGCGCCGGGCGACTTCGGGATCGTGGAAGAGGCAAGGTTTCGCAAGGTCTATCGTCCGCTCGGCTGACGCCGCGCGCCGCCGGCCGGCGAGGGGTTTGCCCTTGGCGGACAGGGTAGGGTACATTTCAACGATGAGCGAAGAATCCGGTTCCACTGTGCCGCCCGACCGGGCCGAGAAGCCGTCGGGCGCTGCACCCGATGAGCCGCGCTCGGTGCTGACCGTGGAAATGCTCGCTGCCGCGGCCGGGGCGTCGGCCGAGGACGGCATCTGGCTCGACGTGATCCGCAAGATGGACGAGGTCTATAACGACCTGCTCGAGTATGAGGTCGCGCTGGAGGAGAAGAACGCCACGCTGGAAGACACCCAGCAGTTCATTTCTTCGGTGCTGACGTCGATGTCGGATCTGCTGATCGTCTGCAGCCGGGCCGGGGTCATCGAGAGCGTCAATGAGGCGCTGGCTTCCTTGCTCGGCGTCGATGCGGCCTCGCTTTACGGACGGACGATATTCGATCTGTTCGCCGACGAGGAATCGCGCGAGCAGGCCGGGCGCCTGCTCTCCGACCAGGGCAGCCACGCCGTGGAAGACATCGAGATGCAGTTGAAGGCGGCCAACGGCAGCGCGATCCCGGTGTCGCTCAATTGCACGCCGCGCTACAACGGCGTCGGCAAGATGCTGGGCCTGGTCATCACCGGCCGCCCGGTGGGCGAGTTGCGCCGCGCCTACCAGGCGCTGCGCCGCGCCCACGAGGACCTCAAGACCACCCAGCAGCAACTGATCCATTCCGAGAAGATGGCCTCGCTCGGCCGCCTGGTGGCCGGCGTGGCGCACGAGCTGAACAATCCGATCAGCTTCGTCTACGGCAACACGGTGGCGATGAAACGCTATGCCGAGCGGCTTGCGCGCTACCTGGCCGCGATTCACGGCGACATGCCGCGCGAAGAACGCGAAGCGCTGCGCCGCGAACTGCGCATCGACCGCCTGCTCGACGACCTGCCGTCGCTGATCGACGGCACGGTGGAAGGCGCCGAGCGCACACGGGACATCGTCGATGCGCTGAAGCGCTTCTCGGCCACCGACCGCGACGAGCGGCAGCTTTTCGATCTGGTCGAAGTGGTCGAGCGCGCCGTGCAGTGGGTGTGCAAGGCCACCGCCGACCAGTTCGCGGTGAGCCTGAGCCTTCCCGAATCGATCGTGGTGCCGGGTTCCGCCGGCCAGTTGCAGCAGGTGGTCATGAACCTGGTGCAGAACGCGGCGGACGCCACCGAGAACGCACGCGAGCGGCGGCTGGAGATATCCGGACGCGTCGAAGAAGGCGAAGCCGTCATCGAGTTCCGCGACAGCGGCCCCGGCATTCCTGCGGAAAACCTCGACAAGCTGTTCGACCCCTTCTTTACCACCAAGCCCGTCGGGCGCGGCACCGGCCTCGGCCTGGCGATCAGCTACGGCATCGTCGAGCGCCACGGCGGCAAGCTCACGGTGAGCAATCATCCAAAGGGCGGCGCCTTGTTCAGCCTGCATCTGCCGCTGGCGCAGAAATGACGACTGGTATCGACGCCGGTCGCGTCCTGCTGCGGCTGGGCAGCGACAAGGGCCGCGTCAGCGAGGTCCGCGTCGCCAGCGAACGTCCGGCCGTGGCGTCTTACCTGCGAGCCCGTCCGGCCGACGACGCGGTGCGCCTGGTGCCCCTGCTGTTCGCCTTGTGCGGCCAGGCGCAGGGGCGTGCCGCAACGCTCGCGCTGGCCGCCGCGCGCGGCACCGACTACCCGGCGCAGCTCGATGCCGCGATTCAGCGCGAAGCCCTGCGCGAGCATTTGTGGCGCTGGCTGCTCGACCTTCCCGCGCAGTTCGGCGAAGCGGCGATGCGCGAGGAGTTCGTGGCCGCGGCGGGCTGGGTAGGCAAGGGGCAACGCGACGAACTGGCGGCGCTGCTGAACGATGCGCGCATCGCAGCCTTGTGTCGTCGATTGGCAGAAATGGAAGATGCAAGCGAGCTCGCGCCGCGCTTTTTGCCGCCGCTGGATGCAAGGGCTTCGCTGGATTGCTGGCCGCGGCTGGATGCGGATTTTTGCCGGATGCCGCACTGGCAGGGCGCGGCGGCCGAAACCGGCGCCATCGCGCGGCGGCATCCGGGTGCGGGCGCGAAGCTCCCGGCGTTCGCCGCGCGCTGGCTGGCGCGCCTCGGGGAATTGCGCGACTGGGCAAGCGGCACCGAGAAAGTCGGCGCTGGCGGTACGGCGAGTGCAGCGCAGTCGGGCACGGGAAGGGGGCGCGCGCTGGTCGAAACCGCACGCGGCCTGCTGATGCACGAGATCGTGCTTGACGGCGAGCTGATTGCCGACTACTTCATCGTCGCACCGACCGAATGGAACTTCCACCCGCAAGGCCCGCTGGCCGGTTGGCTCATTGGGCGCGATGCCAATGATCGACAGCCACTGCAAGCTTTCGCCGGCCGCGCCGTGGCGGCGCTGGATCCCTGCGTGCGCTGGGAACTGGAGTGGCTATGAGGTCCGGTGTGGGGTCGCGTGTGCGGTCATGCTCAAGGCCACTGCTTCGGCGACCTTGATGCCATCGACCGCCGCCGAGAGAATACCGCCGGCGTAACCGGCACCTTCGCCGGCAGGGAACAGGCCGCGCGTGTTGAGGCTCTGGAATTCGTCATCGCGCGTGATGCGGATCGGCGACGAGGTGCGCGTTTCGACCCCGGTCAGCAGCGCGTCATCCATCGCGAAGCCGGCGATCTCGCGGCCGAAGGCAGGCAGCGACTCGCGCAGCGCGGCGACCACATAATCCGGCAGGCAGCGCGCCAGATCGGTCGGATGCACGCCCGGGGTATAGGACGGCACCACCGAGCCGAGCGTCGTCGAGGGCCGCCCGGCGACGAAGTCGCCGACCCGCTGTGCCGGTGCGTTGTAGTTGCCGCCGCCGGCCTCGAAGGCGAGGCTTTCCCAGTGGCGCTGGAAGGCGATGCCGGCCAGCGGATCGGTATCGCTGCCGGGATAGTCTGCAGGCGTGACGCCGACCACCAGCGCGCTGTTGGCGTTGCGTTCGTTGCGCGAATACTGGCTCATGCCGTTGGTGACGACGCGGCCCGGCTCCGAGGTGGCCGCCACCACCGTGCCGCCCGGGCACATGCAGAAGCTGTAGGCCGAGCGGCCGTTCTTGCAGTGATGCACCAGTTTGTAGTCGGCCGCGCCGAGCAGCGGGTTGCCGGCGTTTTTGCCGAGGCGGGCGCGGTCGATCAGTGACTGCGGATGCTCGATGCGCACGCCGATCGAGAACGGCTTGGCTTCGATATGCACACCGCGCTGATGGAGCATCGCAAAGGTGTCGCGCGCGCTGTGGCCGACCGCCAGCACGACGTGCGTGGCGGCGATGGCTTCGCCGTCGGCCAGCTTCAGGCCGCGCACCTGTCCGTGCTCGATGTCGATGTCCTCGACACGGCTGCCGAAGCGGATCTCGCCGCCCAGCGCCTCGATCCCGGCGCGCATGTTCTCGACCATGGTCACCAGCTTGAAGGTGCCGATGTGCGGCTTGGCGACGTAGAGGATTTCCGCCGGCGCGCCGGCCTTGACGAATTCGGTCAGCACCTTGCGCCCGCGATACTCCGGGTCCTTGATCTGGCTGTATAGCTTGCCGTCGGAAAACGTGCCGGCGCCGCCTTCGCCGAACTGCACATTCGACTCCGGATTGAGCTGTCCCTGGCGCCACAGGCCCCACGTGTCCTTGGTGCGCTCGCGCACGGCCTTGCCGCGTTCGAGGATGAGCGGGCGGAAGCCCATCTGCGCCAGGATCAGCCCGGCGAACAGGCCGCAGGGTCCGGTGCCGATCACCACAGGCCGCGGCGTCGGCGGCGTCGGCGGCGCCATTGCGACGAAGTGATAACTCGTGTCCGGCGTCGGGCCGACATGACGGTCGCCGCGCAGGCGCTTGAGCACCGCCGGCTCATTCCTTAACTCGACATCGAGCGTGTAGATGAAGACGATGGCCGAGGGTTTTCTGGCGTCATGGCTGCGGCGGAAAATCGAATAGCCGACGAGTTCATCCGCGGCAATACCCAGGCGCTTGAGGATCGCTGCGTGCAGGTCGCTTGCCGAGTGATCGAGCGGGAGTTTGAGTTCAGTCAGGCGCATGAATCGGTAGCGGCGGTCAGGATTGGCGAGCGGGCTATTTTAGCTTCCCGCTTCGCTGTCCCGGTCGGTCGAGCACTGCGGTGCGGCAAAAGATGGCCGTGATGGAATTCCTTGATATATGAATGCTTTAGAGCTAATCTGGATCGTATCGGTCGGTTGAACATGTCCCGGTCATCGTGGGGCGGCGCAATGGTGGGGAGGTTGGCCTTGTCGAAGTCTGTTCGCCCTTGTCGTTCCCGTGCTTTGGCAAGCTCAATGTCCGTGCGCCAGCGTTTGTCCTGCCTGGCGATTGCCGCCTGCTTTGTCTCGGCGGATGTCTTTGCTTTGCCGGCCGGCGCCCAGGTCGTCAACGGCACTGCGACGCTGAATCAGGTCGGCAACGTCCTTACCGTCACCAACAGCAACGGCGCCATCATCAACTGGCAGCAGTTCAACATCGATGCCGGGCAGACTGCGCGCTTCATCCAGCCCTCGGCGTCCAGCAGCGTGCTCAACCGGGTCCTGGCAGCCGACCCTTCGGTCATCCTCGGCAACCTCACGTCCAACGGCAGGATTTGGCTGGTCAACCCGGCCGGCATCTTCGTCGGGCAGGGCGCTCGCATAGACGCCGCCGCTTTTGTTGCCAGCACGCTCAATGTAAGCAACGCCGACTTCCTCGCCAACCGGATGAAGTTCGATGCCGGCGCGGGCATGGCCGGCAATGTCGTCAACCAGGGCACGATCACCACGCCCATGGGCGGCAGCGTTTACCTGATCGGCAGCCAGGTCAGCAACGAAGGCATCATCACCACGCCCGAGGGCGAAACCATCCTCGCTGCCGGCAGCAAAGTTGAACTGATCGACAGTGCCACCCCCGGCGTCAAGGTAGAGATCACCGGCGCCGAAGGCAATGCCACAAACCTCGGCGAGATCACCGCCGAAGCCGGCCGTATCGGCATCGCCGGCGTGGCGGTGAAGAACAGCGGCAAGCTGAACGCCAGCAGCGTCGTCAGCGAAGGCGGACGGATATTCCTGCGCGCGACGAAGAAGATCGAACTGACCGAAAGCTCAAAAGTCGGCGCTGACGGTACGGCGGGCGGAAACGTTTCCGCGATCGTCAGTGAGAACGGGCAGATCAGCGGCGAACTCAAGGCACGGGGCGAGATCAGTGCGCAAGGCGACGGCAGGGCGGGCAGCGGCGGCTTCGTCGAGACCTCGGCGGCGAGACTCGACATCGATCGGGTTGTGGTCAGGACGCGCGGCGGCGAATGGCTGCTCGACCCCAACGACATCATGATCCAGGCCAGCGGACCCGACGCCAATGTCGGCGGCAACCCGAGTTTTGTCAGTACCAACGACACTTCCATCATCACCACCGGCACCATCCAGACCGCGTTGAATGCCGGCACCAGCGTCACCATCACTACCGGTACCGGTGGCACCAATGCCCAGCCCGGCAACATCACGGTGGCCGATGCCATCGCCAAGACGGCCGGCACCGACGCCACGCTGACCCTGAACGCCCACAACAACATCAATCTCAACGCCGGCATCGGTTCGACGGCGGGACTGCTGAACATGGTGTTCAACGCCAATTCGGATGCCACGGGCGGCGGTACGGTCAACTTCGGCACCATGACGCTGAACGCCAATGGCGGCGGCATCAGCATTCCCGGCATCGCGTTCATGTCGTCGGGTACTGCCACGCTCGACTCGGCTGCCACCATCGGCAGCCTGAACATCGTCGGCGGTATGCTGACCGGCGCCGGCAACATCACGGTAACGACAGGCGGCAGCTTCAGCTGGAGCAACGGCGTGATCGCGGGCTCCGGCACGCTGACCACGCAGGTGGGAAGCACGACCGCGCTTTCACCCGGTTTCAACCAGACTGCAGCGCTGCGCGGCAGCCGCGTCTGGGACAACTATGGGACGGTGACCTTTTCACCCAATGTCGCGACACTCTCGCACTTCCAGATCGATGACACGCTCACCGGTGGCGCGGCGGAGTTCAACAACAAGAGCGGAGGGGTATTCAACCTCGACACCCCCGTCAACGACAATCACATCACCGGCGTCGGCACGTTCAACAACGCGGGCGTTCTGAACAAGAATCTGAACTTCACCAGCAGTTTCGAACCGACATTCAACAATCAATCGGGAGGCGTGGTCAACGTCACCAGCGGGACCTTGCGCTTCGACACCGGCGGCACCGATGCGGGCAACTACGCCCTGACGAATGGCGCCACCCTGCAGTTCCATGGCGGCCCGCGCTCGATCAGTGGCAACATCGGCGGCACTGGCAACGTCACGTTTTCCAAGCCGCAAACCGCCACGGCGGTCTATACCCTTACCGGCGATTACAACATCAGCGGCACGACGACGGCGGCCCTCGATGATCTTGGCACCTCTGGCGATCTTCTGTTCAATGGCACGGTGACGAACCTGGGCAGCAGCTACGTCCAGTCGGGCGGCATCACCAACGTGTCCTTCGCCGGCATCACCGGCGGCGCGGCCACCGGCTTCCAGAATCTGACCACGATTACTCAACGAAGGCCACCTCAGCTTTGCCAACGGCACCAGCCTGACTGGCCTCACGACGCTGACGCGTGCCGGCGGCTATGGTGCGACGCTGGACCTGGCGAACAACAATCTGTCGCTTGCCAATCTGAATGTAAGCGGCGGAACCATCACCGGCAGCGGCAGTATCAGTGTTTCCGGTGCCTTCGCCTTCAGCAAGGGTTTGATCAGCGGCAGCGGTACGCTGACAACCCTATTGGGCAGCACGACGACGCTTGCGCCGGGATTCAATCAAACCGCCTCGCTGCGTGGCAGCCGCATCTGGGACAACTACGGTACGGTGAACCATACCCCGGCCGACGCTGCGCTTGCATCCTTTGAAATCGATGACACGCTCACCGGCGGCACGGCAGTGTTCAATAACCAGGCCAGCGGCGTGTTCAACATCAATGCCGCCTTGGACAACTCCTTCGCCTACTACACGACGGGCGTCGGCACCTTCAATAATTATGGCCAGTTGAACAAGAATCTGAATGGCGCGCCGGCCAGCATTGGATTTGTACCTGTTCTGAACAATCAGCCTGGCGGCTCGATCAATCTGAATTCGGGCACCCTGATGCTTTTCGGCAGCAACACCTACAGCGCCGGCAGCACCTTCAGCGCCGCCAGCGGCAGCACGTTGCAGTTTGCCGGCGGCACCCAGACCTTCAATGGCAATGCGTCGGTGACAGGCACCGGCGCCACTGTCCTGTTCAGTGGTGGCACCATCAATACCGCAGCCGCCAACGATTTCTCGATCCTGAACAACAATGCCTGGAGCGTTACCGGCGGCACGGTGAACCTCAGTGCCGGCAACCTCACCAATTTTGCGAGCCCGGTGTCGCTGACCGGCGGCACGCTGAATCTGAATACCGGGAATGCCCATAGCTTCAACGCCGGTCTTACGTTCGGCAACAACGACTTCAATGCCACGGATAACCTGACCGTTCCCCTGGGCCAGACCCTCGCCATATCCGGTGCCGCCGGTGCGGGAACCTTGCGCGGCTCGGGAAGCTTGAATACGGTCGGCCCAAGCACGGTAAGCACCGGCGGCGTGTGGCTGACCACCAAGACATGGAACAACGACGGCGCGATCACCTTTACCGGCAGCAATGCC
>JBAZOF010000088.1:0-10312 GCA_041648855.1 Sulfuritalea sp.
ATCGCGCGGATGCCGGATTCCTCGGCGATGCGGGCGATGCGCGGCGCGTTGCGGTTCTGGCTGTTCCAGCCGGTGCGAAACTTGAGCGTCACCGGCGTGTCCGGCACGGCGGCCACCACCGCCTCGAGAATCCGCGCCACCAGCGGCTCGTCCTGCATCAGGGCCGAGCCGGCCATGACGTTGCAGATTTTCTTGGCCGGGCAGCCCATGTTGATGTCGATGATCTGCGCGCCATTGTCGGCGTTGTACCTCGCCGCCTGCGCCATCATCGCCGGATCGGCGCCGGCAATCTGCACCGAGATCGGATCGACCTCGCCCTCGTGATCCGCGCGGCGGCGGGTCTTGGCGCTGCCATAGAGCAGGGAGTTCGACGTGACCATTTCGGAAACCGCCAGCCCGGCGCCGAGCTTCTTGCACAACTGGCGAAAGGGACGATCCGTAACTCCGGCCATGGGCGCGACAAACAGATTGTTGCGCAGCTGAAAGCCCAGAAAGTCCATGTCGGAGAAAAGGAATACGGTCGGGGAAGGGCGCGATTTTAACGCAAACCGCCAGGTCGGCAATCGAAGCTTTCTATGGTTCGTGGCAAATGTCACGGCCAGGCACGGGCACCGTAGATCATCCGCTTCGCCACGAAGGCTCGCAACGGCGGCAGCAGGTCCAGCGCGAGGAGCCCGGCCCCACGCACATGTTTCAGGGGCGCGAAATCCGAGGCGAAGCCATCGATCAGCAGGTCGGTAAAGCCGATGGCACCGCGCCTGTCCGCCTGACGGCCCTGCGCATAATCTGCGAGCACGTCGGGTGCCCCGGAATATCCCGCAGCACCCACCTGCTGTGCCAGCTCCCAGATGTCGCGCAGTGCCAGGTTGAACCCCTGTCCGGCCACCGGATGCAGGGTCTGCGCCGCATTGCCGAGCCAGACCTGGCGCTCGCCCACCGGGTCGGGCCGGTAGCGCAGCCCCAGCGGATAGGCCACGCGCGGAGTGGCCGCGATGAAGCGATGCCGAGTGCCGAAGCGCTTTTGCAGCACAGCGAGAAACGCCGCATCGTCGAGCGCCTTGACCTCGTCGAGGACCTCATCGGCACAGGTCAGCACCACGGAATAATCTCGACCCAGCGGCAGCAGCGCCACCGGGCCCTCGCCGGTAAAGCGCTCCCAGGCGACATTGCGATGCGGCTCGGCGACGCTCACGTTGCACAGCACAGCGTGCTGCCCATAGTCGCGCAAAGTTCCGGCACCAGGCTCAACCATGCCTTCGGCGAAAGCCGTCAGGGCAAAGTTCGCCGTATCACCAGCGCCGACTTTTGTGTTCTCGCGATAAACAATTCCGGCAGCGCTCACCGCGGCGTCGAGCGCGGCGATCAGATCGCTTGCCGGCAGCACCCAGCCGAGCGCCTTCAGGTCCAGATCGGCCGCGCGCAACCGCGTGCGGCCGAAACCGCCGCGCTGCGAGATATGGATGGTTTCGATGGGCGTCGCGGAGAGTCCGGACCAGACGCCGAGCCAATCGAGAATTTGCCGCGCGCCGTCGGACAAGGCCAGGACGCGCGGATCGCGGCGCACTGCCGCGCGTTCGCGGGCCTCGAATATTTCGGCCTTCACGCCATGGAGCTTCAGCGCCAGGGCCAGCGCCAAGCCCGCAGGCCCCCCACCGACAATGGCGACCTGGCGGTCGCCATTGTCGGCGGTATCTGATGGACTATCCCCCCAGCCCCCTTTCCTGGAAAGGGGGGGCGCAAGCGCCCCCCTTGGGGAAACTGATGGACCATCCCCCTCTCCCCCTTCCCGAGGAAGGGGGTTACCAGCCAAGCTCGCTTCACTCGCGGAGGATTTAGTTACCACGCCCATCTCGCATCAGCGCTTCGATGTCGGCGATCTTCTTCGGTGCGGCGTCGGTGATGATCTCGCAGCCGTCGGCCGTCACCACCGCGTCATCCTCGATGCGCACGCCGATATTCCAGAAGGCTTTGGGCACGTCGTCCGCCGGGCGGATGTAGCAGCCGGGCTCGACGGTCAGCACCATGCCGGGCGCGAGCGGTGCCCAGTTCTCCCCTGCCTTGTATTCGCCGGCATCGTGCACGTCCTTGCCCAGCCAATGGCTGGTGCGGTGCATGTAGAAGCGCTTGTAGCTTTCCGATTCGATCGCGGCGTCCAGCGATCCGGACAACAGCTTCAGGTCGATCATGCCCTGCGCCAGCACCTTCAGCGCCGCCTCATGCGGATCGGCGAAGGTGGCGCCCGGCCGCACCGCGGCGATCGCCGCGTCCTGTGCCGCAAGCACCAGCGAGTACACATCCGCCTGCGGCCCGCTGAAGCGGCCATTAACGGGGAAGCTGCGCGTGATGTCGGAGGCGTAGCCGTTGAGTTCGCCGCCGGCATCGATCAGCAGCAGATCGCCGTCGCGCAGGACCTGATCGTTGCCGACGTAATGCAGGACGCAGGCATTGGGCCCGCCGGCGACGATGGAGGTGTAGGCGGGAAATTCGCAGCCATGACGACGGAATTCGTGCAGCAGTTCGGCCTCGACTTCGTACTCGAAACGGCCTGGCGCGACAAAGCGCATGGCGCGGCTGTGGGCGCCCGTCGAAATCGCGGCGACGCGGCGCATGATGTCGAGCTCGGTCGCGTCCTTGACCAGGCGCATGGCGTCGAGCTCGGCGCGCACGTCGCGGATCATTGCCGGCGCGTGTTTTCCGCTACGGCTTTCGGCGCGCACGCGGTTCAGGGCTGCGGCGATGCGGCTGTCCCAGCCGGCATCCTGCCCTAGCGAAAACCACAGCACGGACTGGTCGGCGAGCATCTCCGTCAGCTTGGCGTCGAGTTCGCCGATGGCATGGGCGGCGTCGAAACCGAAGGCCTCGCGAGCGCCATCAGGACCATGGCGGAAGCCGTCCCAGATTTCCCGCTCCATGTTCTTCTCGCGACAGAATAGGATCGACTGCGGCGCCGCATCGCCGCGGCCGACAACGATTACCAGCACGGCTTCCGGTTCGGTGAAACCGGTGAGGTACTGAAAGTAGCTGTCGGCGCGATACGGATAGTGAGAATCGCGGTTGCGCGGCTGCTCGGGCGAGGTGGGAATCAGCGCGATACCGCCGCCGCCGCGGCTCATGCGTTCGATCAGCGCAAGTCGGCGCTGGCGATACGCCTCGAAAGAATTCCCCATGAGGGATGACGATGGTTCCATCGGATGATTATATGTCCCCGCGCGCAGGCGCCGGGGACGGTATCCCCTGGTGGGATAGCGAGCCGAGTTCGGCATCCAGTTCGGCCAGCCGCTGCGGCGTGCCGACATCGGCCCAGCGGCCCGCATGCAACTCTCCAGTCACTTTTCGCGCCGCCATCGCCGTGCGCAGCAACGGCGCCAGCTGTGCGCGCTCGCCGCGCCCAATGTCGCCAAAAAGTTGCGGGCGGTAGATGCCGATACCGGAAAAGGTGAAGGCCTGCGCGCCGGCCGCCGTGACGTCGGCGCCGACTTCCGTCCCCGTCAGGGAAAAGTCGCCGCGCGGATGGTGCGACGGATTCGGCACCAGCACCAGATGCGCGAGATCGTTGGCGGCCAATGCGGTCGCGGCGCGCGCCACATCCCAGTCGCAATAGATGTCGCCGTTGATCACCAGGAACGGCTCGTCGTCGCCGAGCAGCGGCAGGGCGTTGGCAATCCCGCCGGCCGTCTCCAGCGCGCCTTCGGGTTCGGCCGAATAGCGGATCGACAGACCCCAGCGCGCGCCGTCGCCGAGCGCCGCCTCGATCTGGCCCCCAAGATGCGCGTGATTGATCACCACCTCGCGCAGCCCGGCCTTCGCCAGGCGCTCCAGATGCCAGACGATCAAAGGCTTGCCGCCGACCGGCAGCAGCGGTTTCGGCATGTGGTCGGTGAGCGGTCTCATGCGTTCGCCACGCCCCGCCGCCAGAATCATCACTTTCATCGGGCGCGGGCCCGCCTGACTACTCACGACGACTCCCGATGCTTCCCGCATCCATCGTGTAACCGAGCACGGTGATCTTGTCCTCGACCCGGTCGAGCAGTTTGCGCAGAGGGCCGAGTTCGCTGTAGCGCTCGCAGGCCTTGCGCAGGTAGCGCGCCACCAGCGGCAGATCCTTGAGGTAGCCGTCCTTGCCATCGCGGTGATAGAGCCGGGCGAAGATGCCCAGCACCTTGACGTGGCGCTGCACCCCCATCCATTCGTAGTCGCGGAAGAATTCGCCGAAGTCCGCGGCGATCGGCAGGCCGGCCTTGCGCGCCTGCTCCCAGTAGCGAACCAGCCAGTCCAGCGCGAGATCTTCGTCCCACTCGATGTAGGCATCCTTCAGCAGCGACACCATGTCGTAGCTGATCGGCCCATACACGGCATCCTGAAAATCGATGATGCCCGGATTGGCACCGCCCGGCGCCGTGATCCGCATCAGGTTGCGCGAGTGATAGTCGCGATGCACGAAGACCTTCGGCTCCGCCAGATTCACCGCGAGGATGCGCTCGAACACGGCTTCCAGGGACTGTTTCTCGCTTGGCGTCAGGGCCAGCTGGTGGTACTCGGCGAGGAACCACTGCGGGAAGAGATCGAGTTCGCGGCGCAGCAGCGCGCGGTCATATTCGGGCAGCATGGCGGGACGGCTGGCCAGCTGGATCTTCACCAGCGCAGCGATGGCGTCGGCATAAAGCGGTACGGCGTTGTCGGCATTCAGCGCCTGCAGGTAGGTCGTGTCGCCGAGATCGGAGAGCAGCAGGAAACCTTGCCCGAGGTCTTGCGCGAGGACCTCCGGCACGTGGGCGCCGGCCGCCTGAAACAGCTGCTGCACGTGCAGCCAGGGACGGCAGTCCTCGTTGGCGGGCGGCGCATCCATGACGATGCGCGTCGCACCGTCGTCCAGCGTGACGCGAAAATAGCGGCGGAAACTGGCGTCGGCCGAGGCCGGCGCCAGGGTGAAACTGCGGCCCGGCCACAAGCCGGCAAGCCATGTGCTGATTTGCTTCTGGCGTTCCATATCGAAGATGCGCGAGATGCGGGGGAAAGGCGCAAAAGCTTTGTCGGAGAGCGCGTTCCGCAGGCATGAAGTGTTAGAATTCGCGATTCTAGCATCGGCCGGCAGAGGCTTCTCCCGCGTGTGGTACGCGCGATTTGCATCTGCAATTTTCTGTCACCGCTGCGCCAACTTACCGATACGGCATGTCTCAATCGCATCGCGGACAATTCGGCCCCGTCTCACTGCTTGTCCTGCTGGCGCTTCCCGCCGGCTCCGTGGCGGCGGAGCCATTGCCGCCCTTGCGCGTCAATCCTGCCCTGCTCGGCGCCGGCACACCGCCGCCACCCGATGCGCCCGTCGCTGCCGCACCCGTCGTCCCGCCGCAGCCGGCGCTGGCCGCCCCGGTAAAGCTCGAGCCGGCTCCGCCGGAGGCCAAAGCCGCGCCCGCACCCAGCACGCAGCCAGCCGCGAAGGCGGCCCGCGTCGCGGCGGCGCCTGTCGCTGCCGCCGCTGCAGCACGCACTCCCCTTCCGGCCCCGCCGCCGCGGCAAGCCCCCTTGCCACCCGCCGCGGTCACCGAAGCGCCGCGCCGCCCGGAAGAGCCGCAGATAGTGCCGCAGCAGCAAGCGGTGCCGCTCGTGACGCCGATCCAGAAGCCGCAAGAACCGCCGCAGGTTGCAGAACGCCCATCCCTGCCGCCGCTCTACTCGGCCCACGTCGCCGCGGGGGATCTGCCGGCGCCCACGCTGCAGCCGGCCACAGGCGTCATGCCCCATCTCCAGCGTCCCGGAGAAACGCTGCCGACCTTCATCGTGGCCGACCACATCGCCGGCAAAAACGATGTCGAGGTGGTGGCCGACGGCAACGTGGAACTGCGCAAGCGCAACTCGATCCTGCTGAGTGACCGGCTGACCTACTGGCAGCAGACGGACGAGATGGAGGCCGAGGGCAACGTCCGCCTCTCCCGCGACGGCGACCGTGTGCGCGGACCCAGGATGCGGATGCGGATGGACGAGAGCACCGGCTTTTTCGAACAGCCCGAATACAGCATCCGCCGCATCAAGACCGGGTCGGCCGCCACGCTATGGACCGGCACCGAGGAACGCGCGTCGGCGGAACTCACCACCGGGCAGGGCACGGCGACGCGCATGGAATTCGAGGGTGAAGGCAAGTACCGGCTCGCCGACGCTACCTACAGCACCTGCGCCCCCGCCGCGGGAAGCGATCCCGACTGGTTCGCACGCACCTCCGATCTGCGCCTCGACTACGATCGCGAGGAGGGTACCGCGCGCAACGCCACCCTGGTTTTCAAGGGCGTGCCCATCCTCTACTCGCCCTGGTTGAGTTTCTCGCTGAACAATGAACGCAAGAGCGGGCTGCTGACCCCGACCTTCGGCTCCACCAGTCGCGGCGGCGTCGAATATACGCAGCCGTTCTACTGGAACATCGCACAGAACATGGATGCGACGATCGCGCCACGCTTCATGAGCAAGCGCGGCACGCTGTGGAATGGCGAGTATCGCTATCTGAATCGCTCCTTCAGCGGCACCATGCAGGGGCAGTACATGCCCGACGACAAGCTCGAGCACAAGCACCGGTCATCGTATTCGCTGAACCACAGCCAGGATCTCGGCCATGGCTTTTCCGGAGCCCTCTCGCTCAACGGCGCTTCCGACGACACCTTCTTCAGCGATCTGGCCAGCGGTTCGTCGGTGGTGTCGCAAACCAATCTGCTGCGCCAGGGTTCGGTCAGCTACGGCGGCGGCTGGTGGTCGGCCAATCTCCTGGCACAGAGTTATCAGACACTGCAGGATCCGTCGCTGCCGCCGGTGACGGAACCGTACCGGCGCCTGCCGCAGCTGACCGTGAATGCCAACCGCAGCGACCTGCCGTTCGGACTGAATTTTGCATTCAGCGGCGAACACGTGAACTTCAGCAATCCGACCCTGGTGGAAGGGCGACGCTTTACGCTGTATCCGCAGATTTCCCTGCCCTTGCAGACCGCGGTACTGAGCCTGACGCCGAAGATCGGCGTGCATTCCACCCGCTACACGCTCGACCGTCAGGCGGCCGGCACACCCGACAAGCTGACGCGCAACGTGCCGATCTTCAGCGTGGATTCCGGAGTGACCTTCGAGCGCGAGATGCAATGGTTCGGCACCGCGCTGACCCAGACGCTGGAGCCGCGCCTCTATTACCTCTATGTGCCGGTGCGCGACCAGAGCATGATCCCGATATTCGATACGGGTATCGCCGACTTCAATTTCGCGCAGATGTTCGGCGAGAATCGTTACAGCGGCGGCGACCGCATCGCCGATGCCAACCAGGCCACGGTCATGCTCACCTCGCGCCTGCTGGATCCGGTAAGCGGCGCCGAGGTCATGCGCGCCGCGTTCGGCCAGCGCTTCTATTTCAGTACCCAGAACGTCGGCCTGCCCGCCAGCGCGACCGCGCCGGCCGAGGTGCTGCGCAGCGACCGCCAGACCGACTTCCTTGCCTCGATCTCAGGCCGCGTCCTGCCGAAGACCTACGTCGACGCCGGCATCCAGTACAACCCGCGGCTGACCCAAGTGGAGCGTTTCAACCTCGGCGGCCGCTATCAACCCGAACCCGGCAAGGTGCTCAATGCAGGTTACCGCTATACCCGGGACCAGCTGGGCGTGCTCGGCCTGGGCCAGTTCGACATTTCGGGCCAGTGGCCGGTTTTCGGCGGCTGGCATGCAGTGGGGCGCTTCAACTATTCAACCAAGGAAGGGCGCATGATCGAATCGGTCGCCGGCCTCGAATATGACGGCGGCTGCTGGATCGGGCGCGTCGTCATGCAGCGCCTCGCCACCCAGTCGCAGGGATCGAACACCGCACTTTTCTTCCAGCTGGAGTTGAACGGATTCGCAAAAGTCGGCTCCAACCCGCTCGATATCCTGAAACGCAACGTGCCCGGCTATGGTGTGATCAACCAGCAGGCCGAGGCCCCCCTGACCACACCATGACTTTCCGTTTTCTGCTGCTTTGCCTGCTGTCCGCCCTCTCCGTGCTCCCGGTCCACGCCCAGACGCGGCGCGCCCAGCCGCTGGAGGTCGACCGCATCGTCGCCGTGGTGAACGACGAAGCCATTACCGCCTTCGAATTGCGCGCACGTCTCGCCAAGGTGGAACGCCAGTTGCGCGGACAGGACGTGCAGCTGCCGCCGCGCGAAGTCCTCGAACGGCAACTCCTTGAACGCATGATCACCGATCGCGTGCAATTGCAGTTCGCCAGGGAGACCGGCCTGCGCATTTCCGACATCGAACTCGATGCCTCCATCCGTCGCATCGCCGAAGGCAACCGCCTCTCCCTGCCGGACTTTCGCGCCGCGCTGGAGAAGGACGGCATCGCCTGGAACAAGTTCCGCGAAGAGATCCGCGAGGAAATCCTGCTCTCGCGCCTGCGCGACCGCGAGGTGGAAAGCCGCATCGTCGTCTCCGACGGCGAGATCGACAACTACCTGGCCAACCCGGATCAGGGCGGCAGCGCCGGCAACGTCGAAGTGCATACCGCGCACATCATCCTGCGGGTGCCCGAGCAGGCCTCCCCCGACCAGCTGATGCGCATCGGCGCGCGGGCGCAAGCCGCCCTGCAGCAGATTCGCGGCGGCGAAAACTTTGCCAAGGTGGCCGCCAGCTATTCCGATGCGCCCGACGGGCTCACCTCCGGCGGAGACATGGGCACACGCCCGCTGGATCGGCTGCCGGCGCTGTACGCCGACGCCGTGAAACAACTCAAGCCCGGCGAAGCCAGCGATATCCTGCGCAGCCCGGCCGGCTTCCATATCGTCAAGCTGATCGACAAGAAGGGCGATGCCGGCGCCAAACCGCTGGCCTCGCTGAAACAGACTCACGCCCGGCATATCCTGATCAAGGTCAACGAGCTCGTTTCCGAAACCGAGGCGCGGCGCAAGCTGGTCGCGCTCAAGGAACGGCTCGATAACGGCGCCGACTTTGCCGAACTGGCACGGCTGCATTCCAATGATCTTTCCGCGGCCAAGGGCGGCGATCTGGGCTGGCTGTATCAGGGCGACACCGTTCCCGATTTCGAGAAGGCCATGGATGCACTGAAGATCAACCAGATCAGCGAACCGGTGCAGTCGCCCTTCGGCTTCCACCTGATCCAGGTCCTCGAACGCCGCACCGAAGATGCGACGGCAGAGCGCCAGCGGCTCACCGCACGGCAGGTACTGCGCGAGCGCAAGTCCGACGAGGCATATCAGGATTGGGTCCGGCAAATGCGCGACCGCGCCTATGTCGAATACCGCAGCGAAGATCGCTAGCCGGAACCATTCCGCGCCGCCGGTGATCGCCGTCACCTCGGGCGAACCGGCCGGCATCGGCCCGGACCTCTGCCTGCGGCTGGCGGAGCGCACCTGGCCCGCGCGTCTGGTGGTGCTGGGCGACCGCGACCTGCTGACCGAGCGCGCGCACCAGCTCGGCCTCGACGCCGGGCGCATAGAGATCCGCCATGTGCCCCTGCAAAAGTCGGCGCTGGCAGGACGCCTCGATCCCGCCAATGCCCGCTACGTCCTGCACATCCTCGATGTGGCGCTGGCCGGCTGCGTCAGCGGCGAGTATGCCGCGATGGTCACCGCCCCGGTGCACAAGGGCGTCATCAACGACGCCGGGATCGCCTTCAGCGGCCATACCGAATATCTCGCCGAGCACACGGCGACGCCGCGCGTGGTGATGATGCTGGCAGGCGCCGGCTTGCGCGTCGCGCTGGCCACCACGCATCTTGCGCTGAAGGATGTTCCCGCCGCGATCACGAGGAGCGATCTGGAGGCCACTCTCCGCATCCTCCACGCCGACATGCAGACCAAGTTCGGCATCGCCCGCCCCCGCATTCTGGTCGCCGGCCTCAACCCCCATGCCGGCGAAGGAGGCCACATGGGCCGCGAGGAAATCGAGGTCATCGGTCCGGTACTGGACAAGCTGCGCGGCGAAGGCATGAACCTGATCGGGCCGCTGCCGGCCGACACGCTATTCACGAAGAATGTCCTCGCCGGCTCCGACGCGCAGCTGGCGATGTATCACGATCAGGGCCTGGCGGTGCTGAAATACGCGGCGTTCGACGAAGGCATTAATGTCACGCTCGGCCTGCCGATCATCCGCACCTCGGTCGATCACGGTACCGCACTCGATCTGTCCGCTACCGGCAAGGCTTCCGCCACCAGTCTTTTTGCCGCCGTAGACGCGGCCATCGACATGGCATCACGCCGGAGCGCCGCGTGAGGGAACATCAGGAGGAACTGCGAGGCCATGTAGCGCGCAAGCGCTTCGGGCAGAACTTCCTCGTCTCGCCCGGCATCATCCACCG
>JBAZOF010000089.1:0-10301 GCA_041648855.1 Sulfuritalea sp.
TGAAGAACAACGTCAAGGTAGTCGCCAAGCCCGAGGAAGAGCAGTCTTTCCTGACCAGCATTTTCGTTTCCTGGTTTCCGATGCTGCTGCTGATCGGCGTCTGGGTCTTCTTCATGCGCCAGATGCAGGGAGGCGGCAAGGGCGGTGCTTTCTCCTTCGGCAAGAGCCGCGCGCGGATGATGGATGAATCGTCGAACACCATTACCTTCGCCGACGTCGCCGGTTGCGACGAGGCCAAGGAAGAAGTCTATGAAATGGTCGACTTCCTGCGCGATCCGTCCAAATTCCAGAAACTCGGCGGCCGCATTCCGCGCGGCGTGTTGCTGGTCGGCTCGCCCGGTACCGGCAAGACCCTGCTGGCCAAGGCGATTGCCGGCGAGGCCAAGGTGCCTTTCTTCTCGATTTCCGGCTCCGACTTCGTCGAAATGTTCGTCGGTGTAGGCGCCGCCCGCGTGCGCGACATGTTCGACCAGGCCAAGAAGGCTGCACCGTGCATCATTTTCATCGACGAACTCGACGCCGTCGGCCGCCAGCGTGGCGCTGGCCTCGGCGGTGGCAACGACGAGCGCGAACAGACGCTGAACCAGATGCTGGTCGAGATGGACGGCTTCGAGCCCTCGGTGGGCGTGATCGTGGTGGCCGCCACCAACCGTCCCGACGTGCTCGATCCGGCGCTGCTGCGCCCGGGCCGCTTCGACCGCCAAGTGGTGGTGCCGCTGCCCGACATTCGCGGCCGCGAACAGATTCTCAAGGTGCACATGCGCAAGGTGCCGGTGGCGCCGGACATCGACGCATCGATCCTGGCCCGCGGCTGCCCGGGTTTTTCCGGCGCCGACCTGGCCAATCTTGTCAACGAAGCCGCGCTGTTTGCCGCGCGCAGCAACAAGCGCCTGGTGGATATGGAAGACTTCGAGCGCGCCAAGGACAAGATCATGATGGGCGCCGAGCGCCGTTCGATGGTCATGCCCGAAGAGGAACGCCGGAACACCGCGTATCACGAATCCGGTCACGCCGTGGTGGCCAAGCTGCTGCCGAAGACCGATCCGGTGCACAAGGTGACCATCATCCCGCGTGGCCGTGCGCTGGGCCTGACCATGCAGTTGCCCGACCAGGAACGCTACAGCCAGGACCGCGAACGTTTGCTCAGCACGATTACCGTGCTGTTCGGCGGCCGCATTGCCGAAGAGCTGTTCATGCAGCAGATGACGACCGGCGCTTCCAACGATTTCCAGCGCGCCACCGATCTGGCGCGGCGCATGGTGACTCAGTGGGGCATGTCGGAGAGCCTGGGACCGATGGTGTATGGCGAAGAGGAGGGCGAGATATTCCTCGGTCGTTCCGTCACGACGCACAAGAACATGTCGGAATCGACCATGCAGAAGGTGGATACCGAAATTCGTCGCATGCTCGACGAGCAGTACGCGCGTGCGCGCAAACTGCTCGAAGACAACCGCGACAAGGTCGAAGCCATGGCTGCGGCCCTGCTGGAGATGGAGACCATCGACGCCGACCAGATCAACGACATCATGGCCGGCCTGCCGCCGCGTGCGCCCAAGCCTTCCAGTGCGCCGCCCGCGCCCAGGGGCGACAGCGCGCCGGGTCCCGAGCCGACGGCGCCCGCGCCGGCCTGACCGGAAGACAACCCAGACGGGCCGCCGAAGACTTGCCGATTCGGGGGCCCTCGTTCTTTCATGACACAGAATTTTCACTGCGGCCGCTTTGTCCTCAATGCCGAGCGCCCGCTCATCATGGGCATCGTCAACCTGTCGGACGACTCGTTTTCCGGCGACGGCCTGCATGGCGACATCGCAGCCGCCATTGCCCAGGGCCGGCGGCTGATCGACGAGGGCGCGCACATCCTCGACCTCGGCGCCGAGTCTTCGCGGCCGGGGGCCGAGCCGGTGCCCGTGCAGCAGGAGATCGATCGTCTGCTGCCGGTCTTCGAAGCCCTGCACGACTGCGGCACGCCGCTGTCGATCGATACCGTAAAGCCGGAGGTGATGCGTGCCGCGCTGGCGGCCGGCGCCGACATGATCAACGACATCAATGCGCTGCGCGCGCCGGGGGCCATGGAACTCGTCGCTGCCAGCAGGGCCGGGGTCTGCCTGATGCACATGCAGGGCGCGCCGGGCACCATGCAGAACGATCCGCATTACGCCGACGTCGTGCTCGAGGTCGCCGAGTTCCTCGCCGAGCGCGTTGCGGCGGCCGAAGCGGCGGGCATCGCCCTGAACAGGATTGCGGTCGACCCGGGCTTCGGCTTCGGCAAGACCCTCGAGCACAACCTCGAATTGTTGCGCCGTCTGGACGAACTGGTCGTGCCGGGCCTGCCCCTGCTGGTGGGTCTTTCGCGCAAGTCGGTGCTGGGCCTGCTGACCGGGCGGGGGGCGCCGGAACGGGTTCATGCCGGAATTGCCGCCAATGTCCTGGCGGTGGAGCGCGGAGCGCGCATCGTGCGAGTGCATGACGTCGCGGCGACGCGCGACGCTTTGGCGGTCCTGCAAGCGGTGGAGGAGTACTGAGTGGGACGCAAATATTTTGGTACGGACGGAATTCGCGGCCGCGTCGGACAGATGCCGATCACGCCGGAGTTCGTCATGCGCCTGGGTTTTGCCGCAGGTTCCGCGCTGGCGGCGCGCGACGGACTGCCGGCGGGCGAGCGCCCCACGGTGCTGATCGGCAAGGACACGCGCATTTCAGGCTACATGCTGGAAGCGGCGCTCGAAGCCGGGTTTTCCGCAGCAGGTGTCGATGTGATGCTTTGCGGGCCGATGCCGACACCGGCCGTGGCCTACCTCACGCGCGCCCTGCGCCTGCAGGCGGGGGTGGTTATTTCCGCCTCGCACAATCCCTACGACGACAACGGCATCAAGTTCTTTTCGGCACAGGGCACCAAGCTGCCCGACGCGGTGGAACTCGAGATCGAAGCGCGGCTCGAGCAGCCGATGACCTGCATGGAGTCGGCCGGGCTCGGCAAGGCCCGCCGGGTCGATGACGCCGCCGGACGCTACATCGAATTCTGCAAGAGCACCTTCCCCAACGACCTCGACCTGCGCGGTCTCAAGGTCGTGGTAGACAGCGCCCACGGCGCGGCCTATCACGTCGCGCCCAGCGTTTTCCATGAACTGGGTGCCGAGACAGTCGGCGTTGGCGACACGCCGAACGGGCTCAACATCAACCAGGACGTCGGCGCCACGGCGCCCCAGGCGTTGCGTCGCGCCGTGCTGGAAGCACGCGCCGACTGCGGCATCGCGCTCGACGGCGACGGCGACCGCCTGGTGATGGTCGACGCTGCGGGGACACTCTACGACGGCGACCAGTTGCTTTACGTGATTGCCCGCCATCGTGCGAAGAGCCAGCCTGTGCCCGGCGTGGCCGGCACGCTGATGAGCAATCTAGGCTTCGAACACGCGCTGGGGCGACTGGGCATTGCCGTCGGCCGCGCCAAGGTGGGCGACCGCTACGTGCTGGAAATGATGCAGGACAAAGGCTGGCTGCTCGGCGGCGAGAATTCCGGACACATCATTTGTCTCGACCGCCATACCACCGGCGACGGCATCATCGCGGCCTTGCAGGTCCTGGCCGCGCTGCGCGCGACAAACGAGACCCTGGCCGAGGCTTGTGCCGATCTGACGCTGTATCCGCAAAAACTCATCAACGTGAAGATGCCGGCCGGTTTCGACTGGGCCGCGGATGCCGGCATCAGGTCGGCGGTGAAAACAGCCGAGGCGAAGCTCGATGGCGGTGGGCGAGTGCTGCTGCGTCCGTCGGGCACCGAACCGCTGTTGCGCGTGATGGTGGAAGGGCGCGAGTCCGCACTCGTGACCGGGCAGGCCGAGGCCATCGCCGGCGCGGTGCGGCACGCTTTCGGCGACTAGCCGCAGCAACGCCGGGGCGCACCGGCTGCCCGCTGGGGCGTCGTGCGGCGCCTTGGTCAGCGGTTTTGCGGACCGATCGCCGGCAAGCCGCCGAGGTAGCCGATGCTGCCGCGCTGGTCGATCTTCTTTCGCAGTTCGACCTTGATCGTTTCGGGATACTTCTTGAGGTCGTTGGCCGCGCCGGGGTGCTGGATGTTGCCCATGATGTAGGCGTGACCGCCGAGATTGGATACCACCTGGAGGCCGGTGTGTTCGCCGCCGGCCGGCGCCGAGAGCAGGCGCGCCAGATTGCCGGAGTCGATGTTCAGCGCCCAGAGGAAGTTGTTGAGGTGGTTGCCCGAGTCCTCGCCGATGAACAGCGTGCGCATGCCGGACGAGTACTTGATGTTGTCCGGGTTGGCGACGCGCTCGGTGTCGCACATGTCATAGGCGCCCTGGGGCTGGCCGAAGGGCTTCTTTGCGCCGAGCAGGAGTGGATCCATGGTCACGGCCACCCAATCGCTCTTGATCGGCTGGCCACCGAGATCGTTCTGTGCGCCGGACAGGTGCGACTGGTAGACGCCGCCGCAGACGAAATCCTTGGCGTCGCCCTTCAGCTTGATGTGATCCTGCGGTCGCTCGCCATTCTGGCCGTCGAGCATGCCGGCTTCGATGTAGGACATCGCCACATACAGTTTGCGGTCCTCGGCGTTGTGCGTCACGCCTTCCATCTTGGTGAATTCGCTGGTGGCGCCGAGCATGGCGCCGTAGCGACGTGATTCGAGAAAGGCCGCTGCGGTTTCCATGCCCGGCTTGAGCTTGAGATAGGTCACTTCCTGCTTCATGCCCGAGCCTGGCGCGCCCCTGCCGCCCTGGCCCTCGTAGACGAACACGGGTCTGAAGTCCTTGAATTGCTCAGGGTTGGCCTTCACGTCCGCCGGCGTCGCCGTCTCGAAGATGTCCGAGAATCTGATGCCCCGATCGACCAGGGCCTTGATCTCGGCCTCCTTGTCATGGCCGAGAAGGATCCACTTGAGGTTGGCCGAGCCGCCATTGTCGGCCGAACGCTGTTCCCACTTCGCGGCGTAGAGCGTGCCGGCGGACAGGTCGCGCGCCTTGTCGGCGACGAACATGAACAGCATGGTGTCGCGGCCGTCGTCGCCCATGTAGGCGGTGCGCTCGTCCGGCATCACGTCGGCCAGTTCGGTGGCAAGCCGGCCCATCGCGTAGCGCTTGACTGGCTGCGCCGTCCCGTCAGCGCCGACTTTCACCTCGACCAGGTGACCGTAGCGGTAGGGGTTGGCGCCGCCCTCACTGGCAGTCTTGCCGGGCGTGCCGAGGTAGAGGTTCATCGACTCCAGCGGCTCGCGCTCGAACTGGCGCGCGTTGGGCTCGTACTCCTCGCCGGCCAGATGGGTGTTCCACGGCGTCAGCGACGCGGCACAGGGAATCCACAGGCCACCGATGTCGCTCATTTCGATGCGGGCAAGCTGCGTCGCCTTGAGCGCGCCGCTCCTGCGGTCCTGCGCCAGCGTGGCCAGGCTCATCGACGCCGGCAGCTGGGCATAGAGCTCCATCGTGCCCTTGCCGGAGGCCAGCGGCGCTTCGGTGTGATATTCATATTGCGTGACCAGGAACAGCTTATCGACCTTGCCGTCCCGAACGCGGATCAGCGAATTGGCGTCGGGCGCATAGGCGTGGAAAGGTCCCCTGGCCTGCTCCCCCTTGCCGTCGGGCGCGGAAGCCATGATCGGCCTGCCCGCATGATCGACGACCAGCCCGGCTTCGCCGCTGCCTATACGGTCGCCCGGGCGGAACAGCGTGTGGTGGGCCAGCGGGAAGACCTTGCGGCTGCCGTCGCCGTAGCTCACGATCGCGGACGAGCGGGTGTAGGTGGTGGCCATCTCGGCCGCGCCGCTCGGCGCCGGGGTCGAGGTGAACTCGACCCCGGTAACCGTCGCGCCGCCCTTCCGGACTGCTTTGTCAGCCGCCGTGGCGGCGGGGATCACGACTACCGTGGCAGAAAACGCGAATGTGATGGCGGCTGCAATGGGGTGGAGTTTCATGTCTTGTCCTGTGGAGGGAGGAAGTGCCGCAGTGTCGATCAAGGGTGTTGCAGGAATATTGCGGTGCCTTGTGCGCTAGCGCTCAGGGGTTGTGCACCGCGCGCAGCACGGTCTGCGTTTCGTCGTGACGCACGCGATTTGTAAACCACCAGATTCCCGCTTTCTTGATGGTCCAGTCGGCTTCCGTGCCGGCCAGCAGCAGCGAGGCCAGTCGCCCCAGCGCCGGCTGATGGCTGACCAGGATGATCGCGCCAGAGTGATCCGGCCAGTCCGCTGCCCCGAGCAGGTCGGCAGTGCTGGCGCCGACGCCGAGCTGCGTCTTGACCTTGAACGGCAGACCGAGCGCCTGCGCGGTTTGCATCGCGCGCCGGGCGGGACTGGAAAGCACGAGGGTATCGCGCAAGCGCTGCTGGCGGAGCCATTCGGCCATCTGCTGTGCGTGCCTGAGTCCGCCTGCGGTGAGCTCCCGGTCGGCGTCGGCGATCGGGCCGCTGCCTTCCTTCGCCTCGCCGTGACGCCACAGTATCAAGTCCACATTGCGCTCCGCATGAATGAGGCCGGCAGACTACCGTATGCCTGTGACGCTGGCATTACAGCAGAGGTGCCGGCTACACTTCGCAGCAGGGCAGCGGCCCGACAAAAGTTCCCGCAGGGACGCACCGCGCTGGCGCTGGCAACACGGCCCCCGGAGTGGCATCAGGGTCTTGCAAGACGCCGGGGACTTGATATTGGCGGCGCTCGACAAACAGCGCACTGCCGGATATGCGCTTGGCCTCCTTCTTTGCTTCGCTGAGCGCGGCGGAAACATCATGGTGGCTGGCGAAGGCGCCCGGCCGCACCATTACGCAGCCGATCGACAATGCCGGCAGCGGGTGGAACACCGCCTGGCCGCTCCTGTCCTCGCCGCAATAGCCGCCAGCCGCAAGGTGCATGGCGTTCGTCACATGCTGCGGCAGCGCGGCGTCGAACTCGTCGATTACGCGTCGCAGGCGTGCTTCCCAATCGCGGCTTTGCATCAGTACGATGAAGTCGTCGCCGCCGACGTGACCGACGAAATCCCTGTGATCGGCGGCCGCGTCGGTCAGGAGTGTGCCGAGTTGCTGGATTATCCGGTCGCCGCGGCGGTAGCCGTACGCGTCGTTGTAGGGCTTGAAATGGTCGAGGTCGCAGTAGGCGGCGACAAAGCCGAGCTCCGCCTCGATCAGGCGATCCATCTGCTCGTTGATCGGCACGTTGCCGGGAAGCTGGGTCAGCGGGTTGGCATAGCGCGCGGCGCGAATCTGCATGTCGGTGATGATCGCCATCAGTTCGCGCAGGAAACCGATGCCGCGATAGCGCCCCTGCCGGGTGATGACGAAGCTCTCTCCCAACTCCGTACCGCGCAGGCTGCCGATGGTCCGGGCGACTTCCTGCACGCTCTGCGCCTCGTCGAACAGCAGGGGCCGGTCCATGACCATGGTGCAGGGACGCTTGCCATAGAGCTCGCGGCGAAACGGACGGGCAAAGCGGTCGATCAGTGCGCTGCGCGTGATCATCCCCACCGGCTGGCCGTTGGCGACCACCGGCACGATGTTGAGCGTCGGCTGGTGCTCGAAGATGCGGTAGACGTCGTCGTTGTCAGTATCGGGGGAAACAGGGGGCACCTCGTGCAGCAACTGGTCGATGCGCGGCATTTGCTGTTGGGATCTGGGGCGCGAGGGCAGCACCAGAATGCCGTCGTTCGCCGCTGCCGGGTGGGTGCTGTGCGACATGGGAGGAATGATGCGACCCGGCCGGGCGATGCCGAAGCCCTGCAGATAAGGGATGCCAAGGTCGCGCAGCACCGCCAGTTGAGCCCCGGATTCCACGCCTTCGGCAATCAGGGCGCTGCCGCACGCATCGGCAATTTCGTGCATGGCGCGCACGAAATGCAGCTTGAGCGGATCGGTGTCGATGCCGGAAACGAAGTGGCGGTCGATCTTGACGAACTCCGGGCGCACTTCGGACCACATGCGCAGATTGGAGAAGCCTTCGCCCATGTCGTCCATGGCGATCTGGATGCCGATCCGGCGAAAGTCCTGCAAGGTCTCCTGCAGATCGGAGAAATCGGTCACCGACTCGTTTTCGGTCAGCTCGATGACGATCCGCGACGGCGGCACGCCGAGGCGCAGCAGATCCTGACGCACGGCGACCAGGCGCTTGCGGCTGGCATGCAGGCAGCCGATGCTCATGTTCACAAAGAGTCGCAGCGCACAATGCTGCTCGGCGAATTGCAGGATGGCGGTTTCCACCGCCAGCCATTCGAGTTCGTGGGTCCATTGCGAGGAGGCTGCGGCGGCGAACAAGGCGGCCGGTGTATGCAGGGCCGAATGTTCGGGGCCGCGGATCAGTGCTTCGCAGGCGAAATGGCGCCCTTGACGCACGTCGAGGATCGGTTGGTACACCGCATGCAAACCGCGATCGTCCATCAGGCGCCGCAGCGCGCGACTGTGAGGGCTGGCGTCTGCAGCGATCTCATCGCCTTGACTGTAAATGCTCATGGTGTCTTTGCTTTCCTTTTGTTGCTGCGCATGACGCCGATATGGCCGGCGCTCAAGAATCAGTGCGGGCGGCCTGGCTGGTTCCAGCGCGAGCGCAGCAGGGCCAGAAGCTCGATCGCGCCCCAGAGCAGGGTGCTGCCGAGGGCCAGCGCGGGATGGGTGATGAATCGTCGCATCATGAATGCCGGTTGGTGGGCTTGGGGAAAGGTCAGGCTCGCGTTCAGAAATCGTCCAGCAGCCAGATCACCACCCACTGGTCGTCGAACAGGCGGTCGATGTCGCGGAAGAATATGTCGATCAGGGATTGCATGGCGGGTTCCCTTCATGGTTGTGGCGGCAACCCGCAACATAGGCGCCGTGTGTTGCAGATAGTTTTCAGCTGCATGACAAATCGTGAAAACCGCGCCAAATCAGGACAGCCGCGGAATAATTCGTGGGCGCTTGCGTTATCCTCTTGCCATGACGCAGACGGGCATTCACGAACTCGACGAGCTGGAGCGGATTGTCGATGCTGGCGGTGCAGGCCTTGAGGCGCGAACCCTTTGCGACATCCCTTGCGGCGACCGGAGCCTGCCGTTGCGCGCCATCGCATTGGGCAGCTCGGATCCCGCTGTGCCCGCCATCGGCATCTTCGGCGGCGTCCACGGACTGGAGAGAATCGGCGCCCAGGTGGTCATCGCCTTCCTGCAGAGCATCATCAGCCGGCTGCGCTGGGACAGCACCCTGCAACGTCAACTGGAAGACGTCCGCCTGGTCTTTGTACCTGTGGTCAATCCCGGAGGCATGTGGCGGCGCACGCGCGCCAATCCGAATGGTGTCGACCTGATGCGCAACGCGCCGCTGGAGGCCCGGGAGAGAGCGCCTTTTCTGGTTGGCGGACATCGACTCAGTCCACGCCTGCCGTGGTACCGCGGCCCTGCCGCCGGGCCGCTGGAGGCTGAAGCCGCCGCCGTATGCCGGTTGGCTGACGACGAGTTGCTCAGCCATCGCTTCAGCATGGTCGTCGATTGCCATTCCGGCTTCGGTGTCACCGACCGCATATGGTTTCCATACGCACACACCGCGTCGCCGATTCCCCATCTGGCGGAAATGCATGCACTGCTGGAAATTCTCGACCAGACGCACCGGCATCATCGCTACGTGTTCGAACCGCAGAGCCGGCAATACCTGGCACACGGCGACCTGTGGGATTACCTTTATCTGCGCGCGCTGGAGCGGGCCGAATGCGTATTTCTGCCGCTGACGCTCGAAATGGGTTCCTGGCTGTGGGTGAAGAAGAACCCGCGGCAACTGTTTTCACGACACGGCATCTTCAATCCGCTGATCGAGCACCGCCGGCAGCGGGTACTGCGGCGTCATCTGCAATGGCTCGATTTCATGATCCGCGCGGCCAGCGGTCACGCCCTTTGGCTGCCGGTCGGAGAGGCGCGCGAGACGCACCGCAGGCGCGCCATGCAGCGCTGGTATGGCGGACAACCGCCGTGACTACCTGGGTGTTGCTGCGCGGACTGACGCGCGAATCGCGCCACTGGGGAAGGTTTCCGCAGTATTTCGGCGACGCTTTCGACAGTGCGCGGGTGATCTGCCTCGATCTGCCCGGCAACGGCAAGCTCAACCATCTGGCGAGTCCGCGCAGTGTCGAGGCCATGGCGGACTATTGTCACGCCGAACTCTCAAGTCGCGGAATCGTGTCGCCCTGTCGGGTGCTGGCGATGTCGCTGGGTGCCATGGTGGCCGTCGCCTGGGCCGACAAGTATCCCGGCGACATCGCCGCAGCGGTACTGATCAGCACCAGCCTGAGGCCGTTCAGCCCGTTCTATCGACGCCTGCGACCGGCCAACTACCCGCGTCTGCTGCGC
>JBAZOF010000090.1:0-10291 GCA_041648855.1 Sulfuritalea sp.
AACTGTTACGAGTGCTGCAGATGTTGGTTTCGCCGGTAGCGTGAACGCCGGTAGTCTGCTTCAAAGTGCGGGCACGGGCACCACTACGCTGAATGGAGCGGTCATCACCACCGGGGCGGGAGGAGTCAGCCTCAGCGGTACGAACCTCGTGGTGAATGCGGGTATCACCACTATCGGCGGCGGCGCGGTCACGATCACCGAATCAGGCACAGTCACTACGGCTGCTGCGGGCGACATCAGCTCCGGCGTAGGCGTAAGCATCGCTGGTGGCGGCGCGCTTAGTTCGGCGGGGGATATCAGTGGCACGACTGTGAGCCTCACGGGTGTCGGCCTGACGAATACCGGCACGATTACCGGCACGACCAGTGTTACCGTCGATGCGGGGACGGGAACCCTGACGAATAGCGGCGGGACGATTATCAACGGCGTTGCCGGAAGCACGGCACCGATCGTGTTGAAGGGAGACAGCATGGTCCTGGCCGGGGGAACGATCACCGGTCATGCCGCCCTGGTTACCCTGACCTCCGGCACGGTAGCGCGGACGATCAGGGTCGGCGCCGCTGCCGCAGGCGCGGAGTTGGGTCTGACGCAAGCCGAGCTCAACGTGCCGACCACGACCGGCGGCTTGATGATCGGTGATCCTGCGCATACCGGCGACATCATTGTAGGCGGAACCATCAATCCGCTGGCTGGCGCATCCGGCGGCTTCACCATCAACAACGGCTACGACGGGGGCGCGGGTGGGCCAACGGTTGGGAGGATTGTCGACAGCGGAGCCGGCCTCATCGACGTAGCGGATAACGTGATGCTGCGGTCTTATGGCGATATCGGCGATGCCGTGACGCCGGTCCACGTCGGCTCGAACGCAATCTCGCTGATCACCAGTTCCGAGGCGGGCAATGCCTTTACCTATATCGGGAAAATAGGGGCGCTGGTGCTTTCCGGAGTCAACAGCCCTGGCGGCCAGGTCTTCTACACCGCCACCGGGCCGATCAGCCAGAGCGGCCCCATTGCCGCGGGAGCCCTGCATGCCACGGTGACCGGCGCCGGCGGCATTACCTTGCAGGACAACCTGAATACCGTCACCAATCTGTATCTTGAGGCTCCCGGAGCGCTGGCTTACTATCAGGATGCTGCCTATACGATAGTTGAGGCCAAAGGCAGCGGCATGGATTTCTCGTCGGCCGGCAACCTGAATCTCGCGCCGGTGACCGGGAGCGGACCGTTGAATGTCGACGCGGGAACGGGCGACATACTGCTGAGCACCACCGGAGGCGCATCCGCAATCTCGGTTACCGGACCGGGCAAGGTGCTTGCGAAGAACATCAAGTTCACGTCCGCCAATGCCGTCAATTTCAGCGGCGGCAGCAATGCCCTGAATCCCGGCGTGTCGAACGATCTATTGGTGAAGACCACCGGCGACCTCGAAGTCGATGCGGTCAGCATGAATGTTACGGGCGGCACGGCGATCGCCGGACTCGGCCAGAACCTCAAGAATGACGCAGTCATCGAAACGGCCGGAGTCCTGAAGATAACGACCACCGGCGATCTGACGCTGGATGGAGGTACGGCGACTACGTCAGACGACACGGCCAAGGCGCATGCCAACGCGTTCCTGAGCGCGGACAAGCTCAACCTCAAGGTCGGCGGCAATTTCTACATCAACGGCGGGACGGCCAACCTGACCGGCGGTGAAGCCAACGTGAGCTCCATCGTCTTCGTGAAATCGGGCAAGGGCTTCGATGTCACGGGGGATTTTGTCCTGACCGGCGGCACCATTGCAGGGACCGGAGCGAAGGCCACGGCCCTGGCGGTATTCGATCCGGAATTGACGTTGGAGATCAAGACCGGAGGAAGTGTCGCGGTTGTCGGCGGCACCGTGCCATCGGCTTCGGCAAACCTGCTGGCGCTGGCCAGTATCCAGAACGCCGGGCCGATCGATTTCACCATCGATGGCGCGGGTACCTTCACCCATCCCGATGCCGCGGTTGCCGCGTTGCTGGGTCCGGGTATCAGTGGCGGACTGATCGTCGCCGGCGGCAAGGGGTCGGGCCTCTATGATGTTTTCGACAATCCGGTGACGGCCAATGTCTACCCGATCACCTACCGGTTCACGGGTGGAGGGGCATTCACGGTGATCACCGATTTGCCCAATCATTCGGTTGGACTGGTCAAATCCCGGACGGCGATCGGAGTGGATGAGTCCCTGATGGGCTACATCAACTTTTCGATCAATACCGAAACGATTGCCCAAAGCCGGCGCGGCGCGACGGATCAGGGCAATTACAAGCGCAAGATTGCAGGACAATGTAGCTAAGGAGAGGACCATGAAAACGAGTCGTTTTATTGTTGCAGTACTGGCGTTCCTGATGGCGGGCAGCGCTTTGGCCAATGGCACGATCATCCAACTGTCGGGGACGCTTTCGGTCAAGCGGGCGGATGGTTCTACGCGGATTCTGTCGCTGAAGTCGGAGGTCATCCCCGGCGACACGCTGGAAACGCAGAAGGGGAGCTATGCGCAAATCAAGTTTACGGATGGCGCAACCATCACCCTTAAGCCGAATACCCAGTTCACCGTGGCGGCGTATAGCTTCGTTCAAGCCAAGCCGAAGGAGGACAAGGCGGTATTCGCGCTGCTGAAGGGCGGCCTGCGTGCGGTATCCGGCCTGATCAGCAAGCGCGGTGACCAGGACGCCTACGAGATGAAAACGGAGACGGCCACCATCGGTATTCGCGGCACGATATTCGATGTCGATGACTGCAAGACCGGCCTCTGCAAGAAGGAGGGCGCCGGCAGCGAGGCTACGCATGAGGCAGGCGTCTACGTGAGCGTGCGCGACGGTGAGGTGCGGGTGGCCAACAGTGCCGGCGCCCTGTCCATCGGGGCCGGGCAATTCGGCTTCATCGCTGCCAACGACGTCTTGCCGAAGCTCCTGCCGGCTGATCCCGGCTTGGGCTCCATTCCCCAGTCGTCGCTGGTCGAAACCGTCACCTCCGGCGGCGTGAACAAGGGCATCTGCGACTGAGGCTTTGCCGCAAGAGCGGAACAGGGGGTGACTTGGGCGGCTTTTTGGGCCTTGAGCACCCCGGCAGCCGGACATAATTCGTCAGTGTCCGTCATTCCGGTCCGGGTTGATTCCCGGACCGGCTCGTTGCCATGAATGCCATCAGCGCATCCGAATCCGTTTCGACTCCGTTACCCGAAAAAATCGCCTTGCTGGTGCATGAGGCGCGCTGGCTGCTGGTCGGCCTCGTCGGGCTTTATCTGGGGCTCGTCCTCTGGGGTTTCGAGCGTACCGATCCGGGCTGGTCGCATGCGGCGACGGTCGAGCGCATTGCCAATCCGGGCGGGCGCTTCGGCGCCTGGCTGAGCGACTTGCTGCTGTATTTGTTCGGTCTTTCCGCCTGGTGGTGGGTAGCCTTGCCGTTTTTCCTGCTGGCATGGGGCTACCACCGCCTTAGCCACCTGTTCGGCGGCGATCGTCGTTCTCTGCTGATCGCCCTCGCGGGTTTCATTCTCCTTCTGCTGGCAAGCTGCGGCCTGGAGGCGATGCGCTTCTGGAGCCTGAAGCTGGCGCTGCCGTTGGCTCCCGGCGGCATGCTGGGAACCGAAGTCGGTCGTTACATGACGCAGTTTCTCGGCTACACCGGCGGCACCCTGGTTCTGTTGGTGCTGGCGATGATCGGCTTCAGCCTGTTCACCGGTGCCTCATGGATAACCATTGCCGAAAAGGCAGGCATCCTGCTGGAAGGGGCCTATGTCGGCCTGCGCAGTTTGTGGGACAGCTGGCAGGATCGTCGCTATGGCCGCGCGGTGGCCGAGCAGCGCGAGGAGGTGGTCGAAACGGAACGGCGCAAGGTCGAGGAAAGTCCGCTGCCGCCGCTGCGTATCGAGCCCGTTGAAATCGCGGTGCCGGTGGCACCCAAAGCCGTGGCGCGGGCGGAGAAGGAGCGTCAGCAGCCGCTGTTCTTCGACGCACCCGGAGGCGCATTGCCGCCGCTGCACCTGCTGGCCGAGCCGGTGCACAACCCGGCCGACATGCCGGCCCCCGAAACCCTCGAATTCACCTCGCGCCTGATCGAGCGCAAGCTGGCCGACTTCAACGTCGAGGCCAAAGTGCTGACGGCCCATCCGGGGCCGGTGGTGACGCGCTATGAGATCGAACCGGCCGTCGGCGTCAAGGGCAGCCAGATCGTCGGGCTGGCGAAGGACCTGGCGCGCGCCCTGTCGTTGGTGTCGATCCGTGTGGTCGAGACGGTGCCCGGCAAGTCGTGCATGGCGCTGGAACTGCCCAATCCGCGCCGGCAGATCGTGCGGCTGTCGGAAATCATCGGCTCGCAGGCCTACCACGGCATGCATTCCCCGCTCTCGGTGGCGCTCGGCAAGGACATCGGCGGGCAGCCGGTGGTGGTCGATCTGGCCAAGATGCCGCATCTGCTGGTGGCGGGAACCACGGGCTCAGGCAAATCGGTCGGCATCAACGCCATGATTCTCTCGCTGATCTACAAGGCCGAGCCGAAGGACGTGCGCATGATCATGGTCGACCCCAAGATGCTGGAGTTGTCGATCTACGAGGGCATTCCGCATCTGCTGGCGCCGGTGGTGACCGACATGACCAAGGCGGCCAATGCGCTGAACTGGTGCGTCGGCGAAATGGAACGGCGCTACAAGCTGATGTCGGCCATGGGTGTGCGCAACCTGTCGGGCTACAACAGCAAGATCAACGAGGCGAAGAAGACCGGCGAGCACATTCCCAATCCCTTCTCGTTGACCGCGAACACGGACATCGGGCCCGAACCGCTGGAAACCATGCCTTATATCGTCGTGGTGATCGACGAACTGGCCGACCTGATGATGGTGGTGGGCAAGAAGATCGAAGAACTGATCGCACGTCTGGCGCAAAAGGCGCGCGCCTCGGGCATCCACCTGATACTCGCCACGCAACGGCCGAGCGTCGATGTGATCACCGGCCTGATCAAGGCCAACATTCCGACGCGCATCGCCTTCCAGGTTTCAAGCAAAATCGATTCGCGCACCATCCTCGACCAGATGGGCGCCGAAGCGCTGCTCGGGCAGGGCGACATGCTGTTCCTCGCGCCGGGCACCGGCCTGCCGATTCGCGTGCACGGCGCCTTCGTCGCCGACGAGGAAGTGCACCACGTCGTCGATCACCTGAAGAAGGTCGGGCCGCCCGACTACATCGAGGGGCTGCTCGACGGTCCGACCAGTGACGAAGCAGAAGTCGGCGCTGGTGACACGGTGGGAGATGCCGAGAGCGATCCGATGTACGACCAGGCCGTCGAAGTGGTGCTGAAAACGCGGCGACCCTCGATCTCGCTGGTGCAGCGCAATCTGCGCATCGGCTACAACCGCGCCGCGCGGCTGATCGAAGCCATGGAAAGGGCCGGCCTGGTCTCGCCCATGAACGGCGCGGGCGGGCGCGAGGTTCTCGCGCCGAACCGTTCGGAGTAAAGCGCGGAATAAAGCGTGGAACAAAGCGCGGAATAAACCCCGCCGCGCATGGGTGGAGTCGGGGATAATTGCCCCATGAAACGACTACTCTGCCTTTTCTGCATTCTGGCGGTCCCCGCCGTACCGGCATCGGCCACCGGCCTCGACCAGCTCAAGACCTTCCTCGAAACCAACCGAAGCGCGCGCGGCGTCTTCGCGCAGACGGCGATTTCCAAGTCGGGGCGCAAGCCGCAGCAGTCGGCCGGCATTTTCGCCCTGCAGCGCCCGGGCAAGTTCCGCTGGTCCTACGAAAAGCCCTACAAGCAGCTGTTGGTCAGCGACGGCAACAAGCTGTGGAGCTACGACCCCGAACTCAATCAGGTCGCGGTGAAGAAGCTCGGTTCGGCCTTCGGTGCCAGTCCGGCAGCCCTTCTGGCGGGCCAGGATCTGGACAAGAGTTTCGAACTCAAGGAAGGTACTGCCGCGGATGGCCTCGAATTCGTCGAGGCCAGACCCAAGGGCGGCGACGCCAGCTTCGAGAGCATGAAGATCGGCTTTGCCGCCAACCGCCCGGTGAGCATGGAAATCCACGACAGCTTCGGTCAGGTGACGGTGCTGCGCTTCACCCAGTTCGAGGCCAATCCCGTGCTGCCGCCGTCGCTGTTTCGCTTTGTTGCACCGGCCGGGGCTGACGTTGTCGGCGACTGATCTGTTCGAGACGGTGAACCCGCATGCGCCGCTGGCGGAGCAGATGCGGCCGCGCACGCTCGACGAGGTGATCGGCCAGCGCCATTTGCTGGGCGAAGGCAAGCCGCTGCGTCTGGCGTTTTCTTCGGGCACGCCGCATTCGATGATCCTCTGGGGCCCGCCCGGCGTCGGCAAGACGACGCTGGCGCGCCTCATGGCCGACAGTTTCGATGCCGAATTCATCGCGCTGTCGGCGGTGTTTTCCGGGGTCAAGGATATTCGCGAGGCCATGCAGCAGGCCGAGGTCATGGCGCAGCAGGGGCGGCGCACCATCCTGTTCGTCGATGAAGTGCATCGCTTCAACAAGGCGCAGCAGGACGCCTTCCTGCCCTACGTCGAAAAAGGCACGGTGACCTTCATCGGCGCGACCACCGAGAATCCGTCCTTCGAAGTGAATTCCGCGCTGTTGTCGCGGGCCTCGGTCTATGTGCTGAAGAGCTTGGACGAGGCCGAACTGGGCGAGCTGTTCGACCGTGCGCAGTTGCGCGCCCTGGCCGACCTGGAATTCTCGCCGGAAGCGCGCGAGCGCCTGATCGGTTATGCCGACGGCGATGCACGGCGCCTGCTCAACGTGCTGGAGCAGGTGCGCACGGCTGTGGCCACCGCCGGTCACCGTCTCGTCAGCGCCGACTTTCTGGAACAGACCCTGGCCGCGGATCTGCGGCGCTTCGACAAGGGCGGCGACGCCTTCTACGACCAGATCTCGGCCCTGCACAAATCGGTGCGCGGGTCGGACCCGGACGCCGCGCTGTACTGGCTGGTGCGCATGCTCGACGGCGGCGCCGATCCGCTCTACATGGGGCGGCGCATCGTGCGCATGGCCATCGAGGATGTCGGGCTGGCCGATCCGCGGGCCTGGGAAGTCGCGCTGAACGCCTGCGCCACCTATGAGCGTCTTGGCAGCCCGGAAGGCGAGCTGGCGCTGGCCAATGCCGTGCTCTACATGGCCGTGGCGCCCAAGTCGAACGCGGCCTACCTCGCCTATAATGCGGCCCGCGCGTTCGTGGCGAAAGACAAGAGCCGCGGCGTGCCCGAACACCTGCGCAACGCGCCGACCAAGCTGATGAAAGAACTGGGCTACGGCGCCGATTACCGTTACGCCCACAACGAAGCCGAAGGCTATGCCGCCGGGGAGACATATCTGCCCGAGGGCATGCCCAAGGTGCATTGGTATCAACCGGTGGCGCGCGGGCTGGAACAAAAGATCGCCGAAAAACTTGCCCATCTGCGCGAGCTGGATGCCAAAGCCGCAAAGAACCGATAGGAAACACCATGCTGGACATTCAACTTCTCCGCAGCAATCTTCCCCTCGTCGCCGAACGCCTGGCCTTGCGTGGCGTCAGGCTCGACACCGCCGCCTTCGAGGCGCTCGAAGCCGAGCGCAAGCGTCTGCAGGTTCACACGCAGGACCTGCAGGCCAGGCGCAACACGCTGTCGAAGCAGATCGGCATGTTGAAGGGCAAAGGCGAGGACGCCTCCGCCGTGATGGCCGAAGTGGCCGGGCTGGGTGACGAGCTCAAGGCCGGCGAGACGGCGCTGGCGGAACTGATGCCGCGCTTCGATACTTTTCTCGAACTGATTCCCAACCTGCCGCACGAAAGCGTCCCGGTCGGCAACGACGAAACCGGCAACGTCGAAATCCTGCGCTGGGGCACGCCGCGCGCGATCGCTGCGCCGCGCGACCACGTCGATCTCGGCACCGCGCTGGGTGGGCTGGACTTCGAGGCCGGGGTGAAAATCTCCGGCAGCCGCTTTACCGTGATGAAGGGCCAGATCGCGCGCCTGCATCGCGCGCTCGCCCAGTTCATGCTCGATCTGCACACCACGGAACATGGCTACACCGAGGTGTACACGCCCTACCTGGTCAATCCCGAAAGCATGTTCGGCACCGGCCAGTTGCCCAAGTTCGAGGAAGACCTGTTCATGGTGCCGCGCAGCGACGGCAGCAAGCTCTATCTGATTCCAACTGCCGAAGTACCGGTGACCAACATGGTGCGCGGCGAGATCCTCGCGGCCGATGCGCTGCCACTCAAGTTCGTCGCCCACACGCCTTGCTTCCGCTCGGAAGCCGGTAGCTATGGCAAGGACACACGCGGCATGATTCGCCAGCATCAGTTCGACAAGGTGGAACTGGTACAGATGGTGCGCTCCGACCAGTCATGGGACGCGCTGGAAGAACTCACCGGCCACGCCGAGGCCGTGCTGCGGAAGCTCGAGCTGCCCTACCGCAAGGTGGCGCTGTGTACCGGCGACATGGGTTTCTCCGCGGCCAAGACCTACGACCTCGAAGTCTGGTTGCCGGCGCAGAACACCTATCGCGAGATATCGTCCTGCTCGAACTTCGAAGCCTTCCAGGCGCGGCGCATGCAGGCCCGCTTCCGGAATGAAAAGAACAAGCCCGAATTGCTGCATACCCTGAACGGCTCCGGCCTGGCGGTCGGCCGCACGCTGGTGGCGGTGCTGGAGAATTACCAGAACGAGGACGGCAGCATCACGGTGCCGGCCGCGCTGCGTGCCTACATGGGTGGCACGGAGAAGATCAGCGCCGCGTAGCGCGGATCAGCGCGGGCTTGCGTTGACGGTCAGCGCCGACTGCGCCGGGTAGGGCGACGCGTAGGCCGGCTCGAAGCGGCTCAGGATGTCGTAGTAGCTGCGGATGTTCTCCACCATGATCACCGCTTCGCCGCCGCGCGCGGCGCCGCTCTTCAGGCGCGCGTAGATCTCCGGTCGCGCCAGCTGCGGCAGGACCTGCTTCATGTCGTACCAGATGTCGGGATCGCGCTTCATTTTCATGGCGATGGCGCGGGCGCCGCGAAAGTGGCCCATGCCGAGGTTGTAGGCCGACAGGGCCAGCCACAGGCGGTCCGGATGCTTCGCGCTGGCGGGCACCTGCTCCACCAGCTCTGCCAGATAGCGGGCGCCGGCGCGGATGCTTTCCGGCGCATCGAGGCGATTCTTGACGCGCAGGTAGTCGGCCGTGTCCTCGGTGAGCATCATCATGCCGCGCACGCCGGTGGGCGACGTGGCCAGCGGATCCCAATGCGATTCCTGGTAGGCCAGCGCGGCGAGCAGGCGCCAGTCGATGCCGGTCAGGTCCTGCGCCGATTGAAAGTGGCGGCGCCAGACCGGCAGCTTGACTTTTGCATCGTCGAGGAACCTGGCTATTCCGTCGGCATTGATGCGCTTGATGTGGCCGAAGTAGCGGTCATGGATGCGCGCCAGCGTGCCGTCGGCGCGTGCGGCGGTGATGAAGGCGTCGGCCTTGGCGCGCAGCGCGGCAGCGCCTTCGCCGCCGAAGGCCCAGCCGATCTCCAGCTTGCCCGGCAGTTGCAGCAGGGGGCTCAGCTCCGGGTAGAAGTTGACGCCCAGGTCGAGATGGATTTCATGCACGGCCACCAACTCGGCCTTGTGCTCGGCAACGCGGGCCAGCAATTCCATCTCATCGACGCCGGGCACCTCGACCACCAGTGGGCGAGACTTTCCCTCCAGCCCGCGCAGCGTGTCCGCCAGCGGCGAACCCGCCATCACCTCGACGGTTCTTCCCGCCAGATCGGTGAGCCGCTGCGGCCCCAGCACATCGTCGTGGCCGATGATCCATTGGGTCACCGTGCGGATCGGCATCGAGAACTGCAATGCGCCGTTGCCGAGCGGCATCGATGCGGCGATGTGCACCCGTCCCGCAAGTGCCAGATCGTTGAGCTCGTAGGCGTCGGCGGCCTTGATGAATCTCACCTTGAGGTCGAGGCTGTCGGCAAAGGCCGTGACGAGGTCATGCTCGAAACCGCTCGCGGTGGCGCCTTCCCGCTGCTGGAAGAAGGCCGGCGTTTCGCGGACCGCAACCACCAGCCGACCGTCTGTTTCCGGCGGCTCGATGCGGGTACAGGCGGCGAGGCCGACCAACGCAAGGCAGCAGATCAGGCGAAGCAGTTTCGACAACGCTTTACCTCCGGGCGTGCTGTGACCGATGGCCGCTTCGCGGGTATAATCCGCGCCTCGCGGAGAGGTGGCAGAGTGGTCGAATGTACCTGACTCGAAATCAGGCGATGTCGCAAGGCATCCGTGGGTTCGAATCCCACCCTCTCCGCCACCCGA
>JBAZOF010000091.1:0-10196 GCA_041648855.1 Sulfuritalea sp.
GTGCGGCAATGACGAAGTCCCCGTGCCGGCCGGCTGCCAGGCCGGGATCAGGTGGCGCTTGCCCGGCCCGATCAGGTCGGCGCGGCCCATGGCTCTGAGCGCCTCGCGCAGCAGGGGCCAGTTTTCTGGATCGTGATAGCGCAGAAAGGCCTTGTGCAGTTTGCGCTGGCGTCCGCCGCGTACCACGGCAACGCCTTCCGAATCCGTCGTGACCTTGCGCAGCGGATTCTTCTCCGTGTGCCACATGGCGGTGGCAATGGCCAGCGGCGTCGGCAGGAAGGTCTGCACCTGATCAAGACGGAAGCCGTTCCGCTTCAGCCACAGCGCGAGTTCCAGCATGTCTTCATCGGTGGTGCCGGGATGCGCGGCGATGAAGTAGGGAATCAGGTACTGCTCCTTGCCGGCCTCCTTGGAGAACTTGTCGAACATCTGCTTGAAGCGTTCGTAGGCGCCGATGCCCGGCTTCATCATTTTCGACAGCGGGCCTTCCTGGGTGTGCTCGGGCGCGATTTTCAGGTAGCCGCCGACGTGGTGGGTCACCAGTTCCTTCACATACTCGGGCGAGCGCACCGCAAGGTCGTAGCGCAGGCCGGAGCTGATCAGGATCTTCTTGATGCCGGGCAGCGCGCGCGCCTTGCGATAGACCGAGATCAGCGGCGCGTGGTCGGTGTTGAGGTTTTCGCAGATGCCCGGATAGACGCAGGACAGCCGGCGGCAGGACGACTCGATCTTGGGATCCTTGCAGGCCATGCGGTACATGTTGGCGGTCGGCCCGCCGAGGTCCGAGATGACGCCGGTGAAACCGGGCGTCTTGTCGCGGATGTCCTCGATCTCCTGCAGGATCGAGGCTTCCGAGCGGCTCTGGATGATGCGTCCTTCATGCTCGGTGATCGAGCAGAAGGTGCAGCCGCCGAAACAGCCGCGCATGATGTTGATCGAAAAGCGGATCATTTCCCACGCCGGAATTTTGGCGTCGCCGTAGGCAGGATGCGGCGCACGGGCATAGGGCAGACCGAAGACGTGGTCCATTTCCTCGGTGGTCAGCGGAATCGGCGGCGGGTTGAGCCACAAGTCGCGCCGGCTGGCGCCTTCGCCGTGGGCCTGGACCAGCGCGCGCGCATTGCCGGGATTGGATTCAAGGTGAAACGTGCGCGAGGCGTGCGCATAGAGCACCGGATCGTCGCGGACCTGTTCGTAGGAGGGCAGGCGGATGGCGGCGTGAGCGCGTGCTTCCTTGTGTTTCGCCAAGCGTTCTGCACGGCTGACGACGTTAATGATCGCCGTACCGCCAGCACCGACTTTCATGGTCTGCTTGTCCGCTTCCATGGCGTAAGGATCGGGATGCGGGTGCACCGCTCCCGGCGTATCCACGGTCGTCGAATCCGCTTCGGCCCAACCCGGCCCCGGTAGCCAGCCATGCGGCACCATGAAGGCGGTGCCGCGCAGGTCGCGGATGTCGCCGATCTTCTCGCCATGGGCCAAACGGTGGGCGAGTTCCACCAGCGCCCGCTCGGCGTTGCCGAACAGCAGCAGGTCGGCCTTCGAATGCGGCAGGATCGAGCGCCGCACCTTGTCCGACCAGTAGTCGTAGTGCGCGATGCGGCGCAGGCTTGCCTCGATGCCGCCGATCACCAGCGGCACGTCGGGGAAGGCTTCGCGGGCGCGCTGCGAATAGACGATCACGGCCCGGTCGGGGCGGCGATCCGGCGCGGCGTTGGGCGTGTAGGCGTCGTCCGAGCGGATCTTGCGGTCCGAGGTGTAGCGGTTGACCATCGAATCCATGTTGCCGGCGGTGATGCCGAAGAACAGCTTCGGCTTGCCCATGCGCTTGAAATCCTCCGACGAGTGCCAGTCCGGCTGGCTGATGATACCGACGCGAAAGCCCTGCGCTTCGAGCAGCCGGCCGACCAGCGCCATGCCGAAGCTGGGGTGGTCGATATAGGCGTCGCCGGTGACCAGGATGATGTCGCATTCGTCCCAGCCCAGCGTGTCCATCTCGGCGCGCGACATGGGCAGGAAGGGCGCCGGGCCGAAGCGCTGCGCCCAGTACTTGCGATAGGAGGTCAGCGGCTTGGCCGCTACGGTGGTGATGGCCATTGCGGGAGAATCAGGCCGCGCGCACGCGGCTTTGCGAGGGAACGTGGCGGGCCAGGAAGTCCATCTGGTCGGCGAGAATGTTGCGGTTGCAAAGGATCAGGTATTCCGCCTTGTTCGGCACGTAGGGTGCATAGACCAGTTCCATGCGCGCCTGTTCCGGGGTACGCCCGCTCTTGGTCTGGTTGCAGTGGCGGCAGGCGGTGACCACGTTCATCCAGGTATCGCGCCCGCCCTGCGAGACCGGCAGGACATGGTCGCGGGTGAGTCGCTGCGAGGCGAACTCGCGCGCGCAGTAGGCGCAGATATGCCGGTCGCGATGGAACAGCTCGCGGTTGGACAGCGGCGGCGTCGGGTGCAGGGACTTGCCCGAAAGGGCCTTGCCGCGTATCGCGATGATGCTGCTGGTGGCCAGTTCGGAGCGCTCGCCGGTGACGCGATTGGTACCGCCGTAGAAAACGAAATGAGTATCGCCGGCGTCCCAGGCGACAAGGTCACGCGCGACGTAGATGCAGGCATGCTGCCAACTCACCCAGCGGTGGGGAACCCCGTGCTGGTCGAGGGTTAGGATCAGCGGATGGCTACTCATCTCTATAGAATCCTGTATTGGCGAGAATTTAGCAGAGCGGAATGACTTTTCATAGCTTGGACGAGAGGGAGTTGGCGTATCGACGGCTGCGTCATGCACTTGTCGCTTCGTTGGTGATTCACGTCCTGGTACTTTTCTGGTCCGGCCCCCCGCGTGTCCTGACGAAGGATACGCCTTCCGTGCTTCATGCAACGTTGCGTTCGCCGCAGCCGAAGGAGCCTGTGCCGGCCAAACCATCCGCGCGCGCCGTGCCGCCAGCGCCGACTCCTGCTCCGACTCCAGCGCCCGCTCCCGTGCCGAGCGTACCCAAGGTACTGAAACCGGCACCCACCACATTGGAGCAGGCCAAGCCGCCTTCGGTTCCTCAAACGCCAGCGGTGCCGGCCGAATCAGTCGCGAAGCCCGCAGCCGGCCCCGCGCCTGCTCCTGCCGGAGCCGCGACTTCGGCCCCGGCAGGGCCCGCAGGATCGACCAGCGGCGTTCTTCTGACGGAATCCAACGCAAGCGGAGAGACGGTGGATAGCCTGCGCGTCTACAGGATTGCGGTGGCCACGCAGGCGCGGCGCTTCAAGCGCTACCCGGCGCAGGCGATGGCCTCAGGCTGGGAGGGGAGCGCCGACATCCGCGTCGAAGTCGGCAGCGACGGCCGGCCGCGCGCCGCCTCGGTGGTCCGCTCCAGCGGTCATGAACCGCTGGATCGTGCAGCGCTGACCATGATCGATGCCGGCGCCCTGCGTGCACGCCTGCCCGACAGCTTGCGCGGCAAGGCCTTCGCGGTGGTGCTGCCGGTGTTCTTCAATCTGGATGACGAGTAGCCGGCCTTGGCGGCACGGTCAGGCTTTCGGTGCGAAAGCGGTACTCGCCGGCACGACGATCGGCAAAGTAATGCCTCAGGGTGACGGCAATGGTGCGAAAGGCAATTTCATCCCAGGGAATTTCGTCCTCGCTGAACAGACGCAGCTCGAGGGTTTCGACGCCCGGGGCGAAGTCGAGATCCAGCAGTCGCGAGCGGTAGATCACATGCACCTGGTGAATCTGCGGCACGCTGATCATCGTGTACATCTCGCCCAGCTCGACGCGGGCGCAAGCCTCTTCCAGCGTCTCGCGCAAGGCCGCGTCGGCGACGCTTTCGCCGTTCTCCATGAAGCCGGCCGGCAGCGTCCATTTGCCGTGCCGCGGCTCGATGGCGCGCCGGCAGAGCAGGATGCGGTCTTCCCATTCCGGCAGGGCGCCGACTACGAGCCGCGGATTTCGGTAATGAATTGCACCGCAGGCATCGCACACGTGGCGCGGCAACGAGTCACCCGCAGGAATCTTCAATATGACGGGTGCGCCGCAGACGCTGCAAAAATTCATCGCCGGATCCATGGTTTATTTTAGCGTGCCGAAACCCGATCCCGTCATTGCCCACAGCCACATATTGATGATATAAGTCGCGGGATGACCAGCGAGAATCTCGACTTGACGTTCGGCTCTGCCCCCCTTGATCGCCTTCAGGAAATCAAGGCGATGGAGGATTTTCCGGTGGCCAAGGGGCCGGCGCTGGCGCTCATCCGTCTGACCCAGCGCGAATCCACTTCGCTGGGCGTGCTGGCCCACGCGCTGAAGGCGGATCCGATTTTCTCGGTGAGGCTGCTCAAGGTCGCCAATGGCGCCAACGGTACCGAAAAGCCCCCGATTGTTTCGCTGCGCGACGCCGTCAGCGTGCTGGGCGTGCCGGCCGTGAGGGCGCTGGCCCTGGGATTCTCGCTGCTGTCGATTCATCGCAGCGGCAACTGCGGCAGCTTCGACTACGCGCGCTTCTGGTCGCACGCGCTGGCCCGCGCCGTCGGATTGCCGTTGCTGACCGGAGCAATCCACAGAGGCGAGTCGGAGGAAGCGTTCAGCGTCGGGCTGCTGGCCCGCACCGGCGAACTGGCGTTGGCCGAGTTGTTTCCCGAACAGTATGCAGAGATCCTGGAGCGCCGCCGGCAGGAGCCGTCGCACCGCCTGAGCGAACTCGAGCAGCAGGCCTTCGGCATAAGCCATGAGGCGGTGACGGCGTCGATGCTGCTCGACTGCGGCCTGCCGGAGGATTGCATCGAGTCGGCCAGGTTATTCGAGGGCTGCGAGGAACAGTCGCTGGAGAAGGGCTCCGACCCGTTCGTCACGCGGCATTTGCTTGCCCTGGCCGACCGTATCGCCGACGTTTGCGTGGCGCCCCAGGCCGAGTGGCGCAGGTTGATGCCGAGACTGTTCCAGTTGGGCAGCCGCCTCGGATTCGACTCGCCCGCCCTGATCGCGACCTGCGACCGGATCGCCCACGAATGGCGCGAATGGGGCCCGACGGTGGAAGTCGACATCGGTCCCATGCCGCGTTTCGAGGACGTCCCTGCCGAAGAGGTCGAGCCTCCTCCTCCGCTGCCGCGCGTCGAGCCCGTGCTGGCCAGAGCAGTCGCCGCCAAGCCCGTGCCGCCTGTCAAGGCTGTCCCTGCGGCAGACGTCGTCATCGTCCACGTGCCGCCTGTCGAGGCCGTCCCTGCCCCGAAGGTCGAGGCCGTCCGCAAGCCGAGTGTCGAGGCCGCCCCTGCCGAACCGCCGGCGCCGCCGAAGCAGGCGGAAAAGCCCGCGGCCGCACCGGCCGCCCGCAGCGGCCAGGGCATGCGCATCCTGGTGGTGGGAGATCAGGAGCGGGTACGCAAACAACTCTGCGAAGCGCTGATTACGGCCGGACACTCGGTGTTCGAGGCGGCCAATGGCCGCCAGGGGCTTGCCATGGCCCTCGAACTGCAGCCGCAGATCATGCTCGTCGATTTGCAGTCCGGCGGCATGGACGGCATCGAACTGACCGACAGCCTGCGCCAGTTCAAGGTCGGGCGCGGCGTTTACATCCTGCTGCTGACGGGAACCAATCTCCTGAGCGGGACCGATGACGACGAGAAACTGGTTCAGGCCTTCGAGGCCGGCGTGGACGATTTCCTTGTCATGCCGATCAAGCCGAGAGTCCTGGCCGCGCGCCTTCGCGCCGGTCAGCGCGTCGTCGGACTGCACGAGGACCTCGCACGCGAGCAGGAAGAGACCCGGCGCATTTCCGCCGAGTTGTCGGCGACCAACCAGAAACTGCAGGCCGTCGGCATGACCGACATGCTCACCGGCTGCCCGAATCACCGCGCGGCGATGGATCGCATTCAGCAGGAATGGGCGATGGCGACGCGCAGCGAGCGTCCGCTGGCCTGCATGGCTATCGAAATCGACGATTTCAAGATGGTCAACGACATCCACGGCCACGAGGCCGGCGACACCGTGTTGAGACTCGTCGCGAGCACCCTCAAGGAGGAGATGCGCGCCCAGGACGTGCTGGCCCGCACCGGTGGCGACGAATTCATGGTGATCTGTCCGGATACGACTCTGGAAGCGGCGCTCGCTTGCGCCGAGCGCATGCGTGCGGTGATCGAGACCTTGCCCATCGTTTCCGCCGCGGAGAAGCTTCGCGGCAGCGTCAGCATCGGCGTCGCCGTGCGCGATGCCGCGACTGCCGATCCGGAAGCCCTGATCCGGTTGGCCGACCAGAGCGTGTATCTGGCCAAGCGCCGCCGCAACACCGTAGCCACCGTGCAGTCGAGATCGCCGGTTTCCGCAATGTCGGCCTGACCCGGGCAAGACGACATGTCTTCCGCGATTCGCATGCTGATGGTCGAGGATTCGGAGGACGAGGCCTTCCTCTTGTATTCCGAACTGCGTTCGCGCGGCTTGTCGCTGAACTGGGCGCGGGTCGATACCAAGCACGACATGGCCGTAGCGCTGGCGCAAGAAGACTGGGACCTGATTCTTTGCGATCACAACATGCCGGGTTTCGATTCCGGTTCGGCGCTGGTCGTCGCCCAGCACTCCGGCAAGGACGTCCCTTTCATCATCTATTCCGGCCGCATCAGCGACCAGCAGGCTTTTTCGGCGATGGATGCCGGCGTTCAGGACTATGTCGAGAAGGGCAACTACAGCCGCCTGATTCCGGTCATCGAGCGCGAACTGAAGAACGCTTCCGCGCGTCATGTCGCACGCCAGGCCGACACCCGGATTCGCGAGCTGGCCCTGTTCGACCCGCTCTCCAGCCTGCCCAATCACTCCCTGTTCTGCAGCAAGGTGCAAGAGGCCGTGGCGCAGGCGCAGCAGGAGGGTAGGACCCCCGGCGGCGCGGTCATCGGCCTCGACCTCGACCGCTTCCTGCGGATCAATTCCTCGTTCGGCTTCGAGACCGGCAATGACATCCTGCGGCAGTTTTCAACCCGTCTCGGCAAGGTCTTGCCGGCGTCGGCGGTACTGGCGCGGATCGCAGGCGATTCATTTGCGGTGTTTCTGCCGGGACCGGTAGATCGCAGCGTGGTCGACGCGGCGGCGCAGAAGATTCGCGACTGCCTCGATGCGCCCTTCGACAAGGACGGCATCGAACTGTTCGTTACGGCCAGCCTCGGCATCGCGTTGCTGCCGGACGACGGCATCGAGGCCAACGAACTGCTGATGAACGCCGAGACGGCCGTCACGCACGCCAAGCGCCTCGGCGGCAACCTCGTTCAGTACTATCAGCGCGTCATGAATGCCCATTCCGGCGAGCGGCTGGCGATGGAAGCCGACTTGCGCCACGCCATCGAGCGCGGCCAACTGTTTCTCGAATATCAGCCCTGCGTGGACGCGGCGAGCGGAAAGCTGGTCGGCGTCGAGGCGCTGTTGCGCTGGCAGCATCCGGAACACGGCCTGATCGGGCCGGATAGTTTCATCCCCATTGCCGACGAATCGGGGATCATCGTCGGGATCGGCGAATGGGTGCTGCAGGCGGCCTGCCGGCAGGGGCGCCTCTGGCAGGATGCGGGCATCGACATCTATCTGTCGGTCAATGTTTCTGCCGTTCAGTTCGCCCAGCCGCGAACACTGGAACTCGTCAGCCGGGTTCTGCATGAATCCGGATTCGCGCCGGGGAACCTGCAACTCGAAATCACCGAATCGGTGCTGATGCACGACGCCGGTTCGGCGGTAGGCATGCTGCGGGCGCTGAAGAACATGGGCTTGCGCATTTCCGTCGATGATTTCGGCACGGGCTATTCCTCGCTGTCCTATCTCAAGCGGCTGCCCATCGACGTGCTGAAAATCGACAAATCCTTCGTCCGCGATCTTCCGCATGGCGGGGAGGATGCGGCGATCACCCGCGCCATCATCGCCCTGGCGCGGTCGCTGAAACTCGGCACCGTGGCCGAGGGCGTCGAGACCGAAGCGCAGGCCCGGTTTCTGCAGGCCGAGGGCTGCGACCGCTGCCAGGGCTACTTCTTCGGCTATCCGATGAGCGCCGAAGCCCTGCAAGCCCAGTTGGTTGCAGATGTGAGCTTGGAAAAGACAGAATAAACAGGTCGTTATCCTCCCTTTGTAATGCTTTCTCTTACAAAGCTGCTCTATCTAATTCTTACAATAGAATGGTTTTTCCATTGATTTCTTTCTTGTCATGCCCTGTGTGATCATGTATTCGCCGTGATTTGGGCTCGAATTCGGGTCTGACCGGCGCTCACAAGGAGTGCAAGATGAAATCGACCGACACCTACAACGACATAAAGGAAGTCAATCTCTCTTATCTGATGCTGGCGCAGAACATGGTTCGCTCGGATCGCGAAGGGGCCATTTTTCGTCTGGGCATCAGTGAAGAGATTGCCGATGTGCTTGGGCGCCTCACGCCGGGCCAGGTTCTGAAAATGGCCAGTTCGGACATGCTGCTGTGCAGCTTCCGCTTCGAGGACGCGCTGCTGCTTGATCTTCTCGCCAACCATGAACGCGATCGCGGCGTCGGGCATCTGCACGCGACGATTCTGGCTGCGGGCCGGCCGGTCGCCACGATAGCCTGAGAAGGCTTCATTCAAGGTCAAGCATCAAGCTGCGGAGGTTCCACATGCGCAACAAGTCGGTCATCATTGAAGCGAAGGATATTGGCCTGGCGATCGAGTTGATCGAACTCGGTGCCCGCCTGCAACTGCTGGAGGCGGAAACCAATCTTTCGCGCGAGCGGCTGCTCAAGCTCTACAAGGAAGTGCGTCACGAGTCGCCGCCAAAGGGCATGCTGCCCTTCTCGACCGACTGGTTCATGACCTGGCAGCCGAACATCCACGCCTCGTTGTTCATGGCCTACTACCGTTTCCTCAAATCGCACACCGAGCTGACCGGACTGGAGCTGATCATCAAGTCCTACCGGATGTACCTCGAGCAGGTCGAGCGCGGCGGCATGGATCGGGTCCTGTCGCTGACGCGGGCGTGGACCATGGTGCGCTTCTTCGACGCCAACATGCTGCAAATGGCCACCTGCCGCGAGTGCGCCGGCGAGTTCGTCGCCCACGCCTACGATCCCACCCGCGGCTACGTTTGCGGCCTGTGTCACATGCCGGCGCGCGCCGGCAAGACGCGGCGCGCGGCCGAAGCCGCGGCGGCCATCGCCGCAGGCGCCGCCGTCTAGGCGCTGCCGGTACTCCTGCAGCGCCCCGACGCGCTCCTCCGCAAACGCGGAAGGGGCGCGTTTGCCGTTCGGGCTTCCGTGACGGCTTCAGTCAGCGTGTCGCCGGCGCCGACTCCTGATTCTTGCCGGTCGCAGCCCTCCGCCTGCCATTGTGATTACAATTCATGCCCCTTCGCCGTGGCGCGAAGGCGGCAATTCCATTTCCGAAAGTAGAGCGTCCTTCCCATGTGGTTCCGCAATCTCCAGATTTTCCGGCTGACTCCCGAGTGGGCTTACAGCACCGAGTCCCTGTCGCAAGCTTTGCACAAGGGCCTGTTCCATGGCTGCGGCGCGAGCGATCGCGCGGCGCGCGGCTGGGTGCCGCCGCGCGGCGAAGAAGGGGAACTGGTGTTCGCCATGGAGCGCCAGCAGCTTATCGCCCTGGGCGTCGAGCAGAAGCTGCTGCCGGCTTCGGTCGTGCGCCAGTATGCGCAGGCCAGGCTGAACGAAATCGAGACGGCGCAGGGCTACAAGCCGGGGCGCAAGCAGGTGCGCGAAGTCGTCGAGCAGATGGAGGCCGAGCTGCTGCCGCGCGCCTTCGCCAAGCGCGGCCTGACCTACGTCTGGATCGACCCGGTGAATCGCTGGCTGCTGGTCGATGCCTCGTCGAGCGCCCGCGCCGATGAAGTCATGGAACACCTCAAGCTGTCGCTCGGCGAACTCCCGGTGACCCTGATCAAGACGCAGCTTGCGCCCTCTACGGCGATGACGCAGTGGCTGGCGGCGGGCGAGGCCCCCGGCAGTTTCAGCATCGATCGCGATTGCGAACTGCGCGCCGCGGCCGAGGAGCGGGCCGCCGTGCGCTACGTGCGCCACAACCTCGACAGCGACGAGGTGCGCGCTCACATTGCCGGCGGCAAGTCGGCGACGCGCCTGGCGCTGACTTGGAACGACAGGATTTCCTTCGTGCTGACCGAGCAATTGCAGATCAAGAAGCTCGCCTTCCTCGATCTGCTGAAGGAGGATGCCGAGCGCCAGGCGGAGAACGCCGACGATCTGTTCGCGGCCGAC
>JBAZOF010000092.1:0-10151 GCA_041648855.1 Sulfuritalea sp.
GCCGCCGTGCTTCGCGGTGCCGGCATGGTTGGCATGCTTGAACACGTCGCCGCAGCGGTCGACGCCCGGCCCCTTGCCGTACCACATCGAAAAGATGCCGTCGAACTTCGGTTGGGGGAACAGGTGCAGCTGCTGCGTGCCCCAGATCGCGGTGGCCGCGATGTCTTCATTGACGCCCGGCTGGAATTTGATGTCGTGTTCGCGCAGGAAGGCTTGCGCCGCATGCAGGGCCGTGTCCAGTCCGCCCAGCGGCGAGCCGCGATAGCCGGAAATGTAGCCGGCGGTGTGCAGGCCGGCGCCGCGGTCGATGGCATGCTGCAGCATGGGCAGGCGGGCCAGCGCCTGCATGCCGGTCAGAAAAACGCGGCCGCGTTCCTGCCGGTACTTGTCTTCGAGTGAAACGTCTGCCAGATTCATCTGCTCCTCCTCCGTGTCGCTGCGCCGTGTCCGGCGTCCGGGTCACACGCGCGATGCGGACCGCATCGCGATTTCAGCGGGGGCGAGAGGGCTGCGTCAGGGAACCGTGGGTGGTCGTGCACCACCAGTCACGATGCCGGATCGAGATGCGGTGGGAGGGCGTCATGTGAGCAACGATGGGGTGGAAACGGGGCGGCCGGCGGCCGCCCCGGGCTTCCTCAGTCCTTGATCAGGACGAACTTGCCGTCCTTGACGGTGACCAGCACCTGGCCACGAAGGTCGTAGCCGGAATGGTCCTTGGCCGACATGGTGATGACGCCTTGCGAGGCCAGCATGTCCTTGGTGTCTTCCAGCGCGTCGCGCAGCGCACTGCGGAATTCCGGCGTGCCCGGCTTGGCCTTCTTCGCGGCGATCGGGATGGCGCGGACCAGCAGCAGGCCGGCATCATAGGTGCCGGCGGCGAAGATCGGCGGTTTGGTGCCGAAGGCCTTGTCGTACCCGCTGACCAGGTCGAGCGTGATCTTCTTGGAGGTGACGCTGTCAGGAATCTCGCCGGGCACCACCAGCAGCGGTCCCATGATCAGCGCGCCTTCGACCTTCTTGCCGCCGATCTGGACGAAGGCGCCAGAGGCTGCGCCGTGGGTCTGGAAGATCGGTCCCTTGAAGCCGGAATCGATCAACTGCGAGTGCGGCATCGCGGCGTCGGCGCCCACGCCGGCCACCATCATGGCATCGGGCTTGGCGGCGATCATCTTCAGCGCCTGGGCCAGAGCCGTGGTGTCCTTGGAGCCGTAGCGCTCGTTGGCGACGAGCTTGATGCCGGCCTTTTCCGCCATCGGGGCGAAGGTCTTGTACCAGTTCTCGCCATAGGGGTCGGCGCGGCCGATGAAGGCTACCGTCTTGACGCCGCGCTTGCTCATGGCCGCGACCAGACCTTCGCTGATCACGTCGTCGTTGGGGTGGGTCTTGAACACCCAGCGCTTCTTGTCGTCCATCGGTAGCACGACGGCCGAGGTGCCCACCGGCGCCAGCATCGGCGTCTGCGCCTCGGCCACGAAGCCCAGCACGCCCATCGCGTTGCCCGAGCCGGACGGACCGATCAGGGCGTCGATCTTGCTCTCACTGAGCAGTTTCTTGGTCAGTTGCACGCTTTGCGTGGGATCGCTGGCGTCGTCGAACACCAGGTACTCGACGCTGAAGTCGCCGATTTTCTTGGGCAGCAGGGCGACGGCGTTCTTCTGCGGAATGCCGACAAAGGGTATTGCCCCCGTCGACGAGGCAATGACGCCGATCTTCACCTGCGCCTGTACCGACATGGATGCGGCCAGCGCCAGCCCGGAAAGGGCCAGTAACAGCTTCCTTGCTTGCATGGTGTCTCCTCCTTGATTGATGTTGTATGAAAACGTTTGCTGCGAACTGCATGAGACGGATTGTGCCCTCAACCTGCGATGATGCCCTGATTTTTCAGGCGCGCACAATCCTCCGCGGTGAATCGTGCTTCCTTGAGTATTTTCATCGTGTCCTGCCCGTACTTCGCGGGAAAGCTCAGTTCGGTCGCCACGCCGGGAATATCCACCGCCATGGGTTGCATGCGCACGGTCTTGCCATCGGGCGTCCGGGTGGTCGTCAGGCGACTGCCGACTGCCTGCATGTTACGCACCGCCGGGATGTCGTGGATCGGCGCATGGGGGATGGTCGCCTTGCGGAACTCTGCCGCAATGTCGGCGGTGGCGAGACGGCGAGTTACCGCCGCCATGTCGCGGTGGATTGCCTCGCGCTCGCGGACACGGCCCTCGTTGGTGGCGCGTACGGCGTTGGCGACGGGCGCGAAGCAGGGGATATCGGTCAGGCGTCGCCACTGCACGTCGCTGCCGATGGCCATGTAGATGAATCCGTCCGCCGTGGGATAGACATTGGTCGGAATGAACTTGCGATGTTCGTTGCCGCAGCGGGTGATTTCCGACGGATCGCAGTCGAAGTCGAGCAGGGGCAGGGTGGTGATCAGCCACGACGCCGCCGCCTGCAGCATCGACACATCGATGCGGCTGCCCTTGCTGGTTTCCGTGCGTTCCAGCAGCGCCATCATGACGCCGGCGTAAACCTCGTCGCCGGCCTTGAGGTCGATCAGCGGCACGCCGGACAGTGTCGGCGGGCCGTCGGCCGGGCCGGTCAGTTCCATGTAGCCGGCCATCGCCTGGATCACCGGATCGTAGCCGGGTGCATCCGGGTACTCGGGTCCCATGGCCGAGATGCCGGCCCAGATCAGGTCCGGCTTCACTGCCGAAAGGCTCTCGTAGTCGATGCCCAGTTGCTTGTAGCGCTTGGGCACGGTATTGCAGCAGAACACGTCGACGTCGAGGTCCACGATCAGCTTGCGCAGCAAGGCCTGGCCCTGGGGATCTTTCAGGTTGATCGCGATCGCTTCCTTGCCGACGTTCGGCGCGATGAAGTAGCTGCGGCGGTCGTCATCGACAACCTTGCCGCCGATGTAGCGGTTCGGGTCGCCGGGCAGGCCTTCGCCGCTCGGCGTCGACTCGATGCGGATCACGCGCCAGCCCAACTGGGCGAAGCGCAGCGTTGCGTAAGGCAACGACAGTGCCTGCTCCATCGAGAGGACGGTACGGCGGCGCACGCTATTCAGCCCTCCAGGGTTTCCAGTACAGCTTCGGCGTCTGGCCGTGGAGCGCGCGGTAAACCTTTTCCGGCGTGAAGGGCAGCTCGAACATGCGCACGCCGGTGGCGTTGGCGATCGCATTGGCTGCCGCTGCAGCCATGCAGATCGACGGCGCCTCGCCGACGCCCTTGGCGCCCTGCGGTCCTTCGCCGTCCATCGATTCGATGAACGCGATGTCCATTTCGGGAATCTCCGGCGCCGTGACCAGCTTGTAGTCGCGGAAATTCGGGTTCTTCATGACGCCGTTTTCGATCATCAGGTCTTCGGTGAACGCATAGCCCTGGCCCATGACAATGCCGCCCTCGATCTGGCCCTCGATGCCGAGCCGGTTCAGCACGCGGCCGACGTCGTGCGCCCCGGTAACCTTGACCAGCCTGGTGAATCCGGTGTCGGTGTCGACCTCGACTTCCACCACTTGCGTGCCCCAGGCATAGGCGGCCGATACGTCGCCCTTGAAGCCCTTGTCCTGATGCACGCTGGGCGGCTCGTAGTAGAAGGTGGTCATCACCAGTTCGGCCTTGTCCTGGAAATGCAGGTTGCGAAGCAGCTTGGAGAGCTCGACGATGGCTTCGCCGCTGTCGGCCTTGATGACGAAGCCGCCCCGCAGGTCGAGGTCGCTCTCGGCAGCTTCGTACTTTTTCGCGGCCACGGCGAGGATCTTGGCCTTGGCCTTCTTCGCCGCGCCGATGGCGGAATTGCCGGCGATGAAGGTGGTGCGGCTGGCATGCACGCCGACGTCCCACGGCGTGATCGCCGTGTCGTTGTTGACCACGGTCACGGCCGAAATGGGCAGTCCGAGTTCCTCGCAGACCAGCTGCGAGAGCACGGTTTCCGAGCCCTGGCCGATTTCCGAGGCGCCGGTGATCAGCGTCACGTTGGCGAAGTCGTCCATCTTGAGGATGGTGCCGCAGCCGTCCGACGGGTAGATCTTGGCGCCGCCGCCGACGTGCAGCATGGAGGCCATGCCGATGCCGCGCTTGATGTTGCCCGGCTGGTTGCGGTTAGCCGCGTTCTCCCTGAACTTGCGCGAGTAGTCGCTGCGCGTCGCGGCGGTGGTGATGCACTCCTTGAAGCCGCAGCTCTTGAAGCTCATGCCCTGGCCGGTGACCTCGCTGGCATCCTGGGCGTTCTTCATGCGGAATTCGAGCGGGTCCATGCCGATTTTTTCGGCCAGCATGTCCATGTGCTGTTCGATGGCGAAGGTGGCCTGCAGGTTGCCGTAGCCGCGGAAGGAGCCAGCATAGGGGTTGTTGGTGTACACGGCGGCCGTGTGATAGTCGCAGTGCGGCACGCGGTAGAGCGAAGAGAAGGTCTGCATCATGACGAAGGGCGTCGTCGCGCCCCAGGACGTGTAGGCGCCGTTGTCGTGCAGGGTATGCACCTGACGGAAGGTCAACGTGCCGTCCTTCTTGCAACCCGAACGCAGCGTCAGCAGCACCGGCTGCCGCGTCGGCGAGGCGAGGAACTCCTCTTCCCGGGTAAACAGCATTTTCACCGGCCGCTTGGCGGCGCGGGCGAGGTAGAGGCAGATCACCTCGAAGGGATAGATGTCGAGCTTGGAGCCGAAGCCGCCGCCGATGGGCGGCTGGATGATGCGGATGCGCGCCGGGTCCATGTTCAGGTATTCGGCGAACTCGCGCTTGTGCAGGAAGGGCACCTGGGTGTTCGAGTACATCAGCAGGTTTCCCGAGGCATCGAACTCGGCGATCATGCCCGAGACGCCCATGCAGCAATGGGTGACGTAATGCAGGCGGAAGGTGTCCTCGATCACCACGTCCGATTCGGCTTCGCCCTGGACCACGTCGCCATGCGCGTAATCGAAGCGCATCGCGATGTTGTCCGGTTTGCCCTTGTGGGCGATCGACGTGCCTTGCTTCAGGTGCATGTGGCTGCCGTCGGCGCCGTGCGGCTCGGGGTGGATCAGGGCGGCACCGGGCTTGATGGCGTCCTCTGGATTTCCGATCACCGGCAGGTCTTCGTACTCCACCTTGATCAGCTTCAGCGCGGCTTCGGCGATTTCTTCCGATTCGGCGGCCACGGCCGCGATTTCGTCGCGTTCGCTGCGGACCCGTCCGACCTTCAGCGGGAAGTGGTCCTTGGCGACGCCGATCGGGCGCTGGTCGGGAATGTCGGCGGCGGTGATCACCACGTGCACGCCGGGCAATGCCTTGGCGGCCGTAGTGTCGATCGACTTGATCAGGGCGTGGATTCGCGCCGAGCGCAGGATCTTGCCGTAGAGCTGGCCCGACAGGTTGATGTCGTGGATGTAGCGCGTCCGGCCGCTGGCCTTTTCGGGCGCATCCATCTTCTGGATGCGCTTTCCGATCAGCGAGTCGGGCTGGATGATTCTGGGCTTCTTCTCTGCAACGTTCATGGTCTGGTCCTTGTCCTTACACGCCGTCGGCGGCGACGATGGCGTCGACGATCTTCTTGTAGCCGGTGCAGCGGCACAGGTTGCCTTCGATGCCGCGCTTGACGCAGGCCTCATCGGGGTGCGGATGCTTGTGCAGCAGATGATCGGCCTGCATCACCATGCCGGGGGTGCAGAAGCCGCACTGCACCGCGCCGTGTTCGACGAAGGCATCGAGCAGGGCGTCGGCCCTGCCATCGTTGGCCAGGCCCTCGATGGTGGTGACATTGCGGCCGTCGCAGTCGACGGCGAACATCAGGCAGGAATTCAGCGAGGCGCCATCGACCTGGATGGTACAGGCACCGCATTCGCCTTCGCCGCAGCCGTACTTGGTGCCGGTGAGGCCGATGACGTCGCGCAGCATGGCGAGGGCATTCATGGTGACGTCCACCGAGACGCGCCGCTTGACGCCGTTCAGGGTGAATTCGATGTCATGCTTGAGCGACATGGCTGAGTATCCTCTTGGTGATGTTGTGGATCATTTCCTTGCGATACCAGGCGGTGGCGCGCACGTCGTCGATCGGCTTGACCTCGTCGCGCGCGACGGCCGCCACCTTGTCGATGGTGGCCGCATCGAGCCGCTGTCCTTCCAGCGCCTGCTCGGTTTGCGAGGCCCGCACCGGCGTCGGCGCGACGGCGCCGAAGGCGACCCGCACGTTGGACAGGATGCCATCCTTGAGCGTTCCCGCGACGCCGATCGAAATCGTCGAGATGTCCAGCGCGGGGCGCGTGCCGTGCTTGTAGAAGCGCGCGACGTGATTCTCTGCGGGCACCGGAATGCGCACGCAGGTGACCAGTTCGCACAGCGACTTCCGCGTTTTTCCGGGCCCGACAAAAAAGGTCGACAGCGGCATGCAGTGACGGTAGAGCTTGGCTTCCGGCATCGAGGCCAGTTCCCAGGCGTCCAGCACCAGCAGCGGAATCAGCGTGTCGCCGGCCGGCGAGGCATTGCAGATGTTGCCGCCGATGGTGCCGGCATTGCGGATCTGGTCGCTCGCAAAATGGTCGCAGGCCTCGACCAGCACCGGCAGATGCTCGCGCACCAGCGGGTGTTCCATGATCTCCGTGATCGTGGCCAGCGCACCGATGCGGATTTCCTTGCCCTCCAGCGTGATACCGGACAGCTGCGGTATGTGGCGGACGTTCATCAGCGTGTGCTTGATCTTGATCCGCCCGGCCTGGCTTTGCGGCGTCAGGTCGGTGCCGCCCGCGAGTATGGTCACGTCCCCGTCCTTGAGGCACTCGACGGCCTGGTCGAGGCTGGTGGGTGCGAAGTAGTGCTTTAGTTCAGTCATTAGTGTTGTCCTTGATGTAGGAGCGAGCTTGCTCGCGATTGTGTCGCCATCGCGAGCAAGCTCGCTCCTACGTAGTTCTCAATGGTTTTTGGTATCACGCTCAAAATCTGATCGGCTCCTGATAGCGCCCGAATACATTGACAAGCTCTTTGGTCATTTCACCGACGCTGGCGTAGGCCTTCACCGCCTCGACCAGGGCCGGCATCACGTTGGTTCCGGCTGCCGCATCCTTGCGCAGGCGCGTCAGCGCTGCATCCACCGCCTTGTTGTCGCGCTCTGCGCGGATGCGCTTGAGGCTTTCGATCTGCAGCCGCGCGTCGTCCTCGTTGTAGGGGTGGAACTCGACAGGGTGGTCTTCTTCCTGCTCGTTGCGGTAGCAATTGACGCCGACCTTGGGAAACTCGCCCGACTCGATCTTGCGCTGCATGCCATAGGCCTGCGCCGAGACCTTGGCCTGGATGCTGCCTTCGGCCACCATCTTGACGATGCCGCCCTGGGCATCGACCTCGGCCATGATTTCCTCCATCTTCTTGCGCATCTCGTTGGTCATGGTCTCGACGTAGAAGGAACCGGCCAGCGGATCGACGGTTTCGGTCAGGCCCATTTCCTCGATCAGCAACTGCATGGTGCGCAGGGAAATCCGCGCCGAGTACTCGGTGGGGATCGTGTAGGCCTCGTCGTAGGAACACAGCGCCATGGTCTGCGTACCCGATAGCGCCGAGATCAGCGCGTAGTAGGCGCCGCGCACGATATTGACCTCGGGCTGCTCGAAGGTGAGGCCGCCGCCGCCGCCCGCGGCGATCATGCGCATCCACATCGAGCCGGGTTTTTCGGCGCCGTACTCTTCCTTCATGATCTTGGCCCACAGCCCTCGGCCGGCGCGGAACTTGCACACCTGTTCGAAGATGTTGCCGAAGATGTTGAAGTTGTAGGAAAGCCGCCCGGCGAACTCGTCCACCGGCAGGCCGCGCTTGATCGCGTCGTCGGCATAGGCCTTGGCGATGCAGAAGGCATAGGCGATTTCCTGAGCCGGCGTCGCCCCCGATTCGCGGATGTGGTAGCCGCAGACCGATACCGGCGTGTACTTTGGCGCTTCCTTGGCGCAGTACTCGATGGTGTCGCCGACAAGGCGGATCGAGGGCTCGACCGGGAAGATCCAGGTGCCGCGGCCGATGAATTCCTTGAGAATGTCGTTCTGCGCCGTGCCGCGCAGTTCCTTGATGTCGTAGCCGCGCTTTTCCGCCATGGCGAGGTACATGGCGATCAGGATTGCCGCCGCGCCGTTGATGGTCAGCGAGACGGTGATCTTCTTCAGGTCGATGCCCTCGAAGGCGATCTCGAAGTCGCGCAGGGTGTCGATCGACATGCCGACGCGGCCGATCTCGCCCTCGGCCATGGGATCGTCGGAATCGAGGCCGATCTGCGTCGGCAGGTCGAAGGCGACGTTGAGGCCGGTCTGGCCGTTGGCGATCAGGTACTTGAAGCGCTGGTTGGTGTCGGCCGGATTGCCGAAGCCGGCGTACTGGCGCATGGTCCAGGGTTGCTTGCGGTACATCTCGCGGTGGATGCCGCGGGTGAAGGGGTAAGCCCCGGGCTCGCCGACCATTTCCATGCCGCCGCTGGCGGCGACATCCTCCGCGGTGTAAAGCGGTTTGACCTCGATGCCGGACTCGTTGATGACCTTCTTCATCACGGGTTTCTGCGGGGCGTTCATTTCACGTTGCTCCGGATGTACTCGGTGATCGCGTCGAGTTTCGAGCCCGAAGGGAAAATGCCCTTGAAGCCAAGATCGCGCAGGGCATCGTGGTCCTGCGCCGGCAGGTTGCCGCCGATGACCCAGAGCTTGTCGGTGAGGTGATTGGCTTCAAGCAAGGGCTTCAGCTTGCGGCAGAAGGGGATGTGCGAACCGGCCATGGAGGACAGCGAAATCACGTCGACGTCCTCTTCGAGCGCGATGCGCGCAATCTGTTCCGGCGTCTGGCGCAGGCCCGTGTAGATGACCTCGAAGCCGGCGTCCATCATGGCGCGGGCGACGACCTTGGCGCCCTGGTCGTGGCCGTCGAGGCCGGGTTTGCCGAGCAGGACCTTTATTCGGCGTGGTGCTTGAGTCATGACGATACTTCCTTGGCAATGATGAGTTTCAGTATCTCGCTGGTACCGCCGCCGATCAGCGTGAAGCGCACATCGCGCAGGTAGCGCTGCACCGGGTATTCCATGGCGTAGCCGTAGGAGGCGAACACCCGTGCCGCCTTGTCGCAGACCGTGGCCGCGGTTTCGGTGGCGAACAGCTTGGCCATCGCCGCTTCCTTGTGGTACGGCTTGCCCGCATCGCGCCGCCAGGCGGCGTAATACACCAGGTGATCTGCGGCTTCGAGCTCGGTGGCCATCTCGGCCAGCTTCATCTGGATCGCCTGGTAGCGGTTGATCGCCTTGCCGAACTGTTTGCGTTCTCCCGCGTAGCGCACCGCCTCGCCGAGCGCGGCGCGCGCCACGCCGAGGCCCATGGCCCCGGTGATGATGCGGATCTCGCCCAGCGTCTTGCGCAGGTGGCCTTCGCCGTCGCCGTCTTCCTTCGACAGGCGATGGCTGTCGGGCACGAAGCATTCGTCGAAGGCGACTTCCGAAGTCGGCAGCGCCCAGACGCCCATCTTGTGGATTTCGCGGCCGACGGTGATTCCCTTGAAATGCTTCTCGACGAGGAAGATGGTCAGCTTCTTCTCCTCGCCGGCGCGGGCGAATACGGTGAAGAAATCCGCCACCGGCGCCGAGGTAATCCAGGTCTTCTGGCCGTTGATGACATAGCCGCCCTCGACCTTCCGTGCCGTGGTGGCGATCGAGTCGAGGTCGGAACCGGCATTCGGTTCGGTCATGCAGATCGCCGCGATCTTCTCGCCGCGCAGGGCCGGCTTGAACAGGCGCTCGATGATGTCCTCGTTGCCCAGCAGGTGCAGGAACTTGGTGCCCATCAAGGATTGCATGGCCACCGCGCCCGCCAGGGACATCGAACCGCGGGCGATTTCCTGCAGGGCGAGGCAGAACTCGGTCAACGCCGTACCGCTGCCGCCGACTTCTTCGGGATAGCGCATGCCGAAGAAGCCGAGCGCAGCCAGTTCCTGGAACAGGGCATGCGGATACTGCTTCGCTTCGTCGAGCGCGGCCGCCTGCGGCGCGATGCGCTCGTCGCAGAAGCGGGCGAAGGTGTCGCGGATCTGCTGCTGGTCTTCGGTCAGTTCGAAATTCATTGCTTCAGCTTGCCTCGTAGCCGTAGTCGCGCTTTGCGGCTTCGGAGGTGATCACGCCGTTCCTGATCTCTTCGGCAAGCAGCTTGCGGTCACGCTTCTTCGGGTCGCCGTAG
>JBAZOF010000093.1:0-10071 GCA_041648855.1 Sulfuritalea sp.
GATGTCCTCGCCGTAGGTGGCGGAGTTGAGGAATCTCGCCTGGACGTCGAGCACGGGGGTACCGATGATGCCGCGCTCGCTTTCCGTCACATGCCAGGTCGGGATGCCGCAGGCCGCAAAGAACTCGCGGCTGGCCGTGTCGAACCAGACGAAATAGTTGGCGAAGAATACGATCTGCGCGGGATCGCATTCCGAAAAGGCGATGCGATGCTTGTGAATGTGGCGCCGCGGGCAGACTCCAGGTATTTCCGTGAGATCGTTCATGTTCTGTGTCCTGTACGTTTCATCCATCGCACCGGTATTGCCTTGACCGCTCGGGCCGGCGCACCGGCTTGCGTCATCGCCGCGTCCAGGGCCGAGCCGCTGTCGTCGGCCAGCGCGGCTTCGCGCGCGCGGCGGATGGCCCCGGCATCGGTGGATGTCCAACAATTCATTATATACCTGAAGTTTTCCTTGGCGCGCTCATTGGTCGCGCCATAGCCCTTGATCAGGCGGGCGCAAAGCGCCAGTTCGAAGGCGTTTTCCCAACTGGTGGCCGCGGCGGTTTCCACCACTGCCAGCCAGCGCTCGATCAGCGCCTGCTCCTCGGCGTAGCGCTGGCCGCGGCGGCGCAGCCAGCGCAGCGAGGCCAGCAGGCGCAGGGCGAAAAAGCCGGAAATGCTGTCGGCGCGCAGTTTGAGCGGCATCGCCAGCGGCGCTTTGCCGTCCCGCCGGCGCCGACTTTCCCAGCCCAGCAAACCCTGTCCCAGCGCTTCCGGCAGCAGCCCGGCAAACTCGGTGACGCCGGGCTTGAAATGATCGGCAATGCGCATCACCTCGCCGGCTTTGGCGCCGGCCTCGCGGCGGACGCGGTCGAAGCGGCCGGCGCGGCTCTTGAGGTCGGCGACGCGCACCACGTCGTCGAAGGCCATCCACAGCGCGAGGAAGCGCGCGCCTTCGCGCGCCAGTTCGCCGCCGTGTTCTCCCTGCGGATCGGCTCTGCGTTCGGCCGCGCGCAAGCGCTCCACGCGCTGCCGGTAAAGCTCGCCGTAGGCTGCGTCCTGGAACTCGACGACGCGGGCATGGCCCAGCGCGATGAGGTCGGGCTCGGCGGGAATACTCGGCGCTGGCGAGACGCCGAGCGCCGCGCTGCAGCGCTCGAAACCGAGGGCGAAACCGCGCAGGCTGGCCGCGACGCCTCGTCCCGAAGCGCGGATGACGTCCTCGAAAGCCGTGCGGTCGAAAGGAAGCACGCCGCTGGCAGCAATGGCGCCGCACAGCACGGCGCTCGGCACCGTGCCCGCTTCGCGCGTCGCAGCGCCGACATCGAATGCCGCCAGTTGCCTGCTGTTGCTGCCGGCAACCTGAAGCAGGCGCTCACTGTCGAAACGCCCGTCGCCCGGCGCGAGTTTCTCGAAGGTGGTCAACGTGCGCTGCGAAGACGTGACCAGCGTAGTGCGCTCAGGCGAGATGAAGCCGTTCTGGATCGCGCGTACCGCTTCGAGCAGTTCGGAGGCCACCATCAGGTCGACGCAGCCCGGCACCGGGGCCAGGCTCATGACCGGAATGCGGCCGCCAAGCGCGGCGAGGCTTTGCGGATGGATCTCGACGTAGTAAGTCGTGGCGCCGGTGCGCTGGGCCACGCCGGGAATCGAGGTGGCCTGCGCCGGATGGCCGCAGCGGATGGCCAGCTCGACCAGCCACTCGGCCAGCACGCCGCCGCCTTCGCCGCCCAGGCCGGCGATCAAGATGGTGATGGGTTGCGGGGTTTGGATCGGGCTCATGGTTTCTGAAACAGTCCGATGACGCCGCGGCGCGCGGCGGCGAGCAGGCGTTCGCCGAGGCCCGGGTTCTGCACGATTTCGACACGGTAGAAGGACGGGCACAGCGTCGCGGCATGCGCGTTCTCGCCGCAAAGGCCGCAGCCGACGCAGCCCTCGATGACGGTGGCGACCGGATCGACCTTGAGCGGATCGTCGCTGTCCTTCAGCGTCAGCGTCGGGCAGCCGGACAGGCGGATGCAGGAATGGTCGCCCGAGCAGACGTCGTCATCGACGCCGTACTTCACCTTGACCACGCGCTTGCCGGCCTTGAGCAGGCCGGCGAGCCAGGGCTTGATGCGGCGCTGTCGCTCGAGCTGGCATTCGCCCTCGGCGATGATCACCTTGAGCCCGCCGGTCTCGGTGGTGAAGGCCTCCTCCAGCGTGCGCCGCATGTTGTCGACTTCGTAGCTGGGCACGGTGCGCAGCCACTTGACGCCGATGCCGGCGAGCGTGTTCTCGATGGTGTGGTTGCGGTCGGCCAGGCTCAGGCGCTTGTCGGGCGCGCCTGCCTTCTGCTCGTCGTCGGGCGTGGAAATGATGTCCTGGGTGCCGGTGGCCGCGGTATAGCCGTTCTTCATGATCAGCAGCACGGCGTCGTCGTTGTTGAACAGCGCCGACTCGACCCCGGTCAGCAGGCCGTTGTGCCAGAAGCCGCCGTCGCCCATCACCGCCAGCGCCCGCCGCTTCAGCATGGGCGAGACGCCGGCGCGGCTGGCGAGGCTCATGCCGTAGCCGAGGATGGTGTGGCCGAAGCCGAAGGGCTCGAAGGTGGCAAACGAGTGGCAGCCGATGTCGGCCGCGACATGCACCGGGCCGACGTTCTGCTGCGCCAGCTTCAAGGCGGAAAACACCGGCCGCTCCGGGCAGCCGGTGCAGAACTGCGGCGGCCGCGGCGGCAGCGGCGCGGCGAGCTGCGCGGTCACGGCCTGGCGCCGCGCGGCGTTGGCGGCCAGCCACGCCTGCGCGCTGCCCAGCGAAACTTCGGCGGCATGGCGGGCGAGGAACTTGACCAGCCCCTGGGAGATGACTTCGACGGTGTATTCGCCGGCCATCTGCAGCATGTCCTTGCCGTGAATGGCGGTATTCACGTCCTGGCGGCGCAGCGTCGCCATGATCTCGTGTTCGAGGTATTCGGGCTGTCCTTCCTCGACCACCAGCACCGCGCGCTTGCCGCTGCAGAAGTCGGCGATCTGCTCGGGCACCAGCGGATAGGTGACGTTGAGCACCAGCATCGGCAGCTCGGCGGCACCGAAGGCATCGGCGAGATTGAACTGCTGCAGCGCTCGCACCAGGGTGTTGTGCAAGCCGCCCTGGACGATGAGGCCGATGTCATTTGACCCAACTGAGCGCGTGCCGGAGAACATCTCGTTCAGCCCCTGCTCGAGGATGAAGCGCCGCGCTGCCGGCAGGCGCTGCTCGTTCTTCAGTTTCTCCTGGCGGAAAGTGGCCGGCGGATGCGCCAGCTTCTCGTAGTCGAAGGCGGCCGGCTCGTCGCGCAGGGCCTTGCGCGACATCGCAGGCGAGCGATTGTCCGCGCACTCGAAGCTGCCGCGCACATGGCAGGCGCGCACGCGCAGTTGCAGGATGGCCGGCGTGTTGCAGGCCTCGGACAGCGCGAAGCCCTGTTCGACCATGCGCACCATGTTCGGCAGTTGCGGCCGCGGGTCGAGCAGCAGCAAGGACGACTTCATGGCGAAGGCGTGGGTGCGTTCCTGGATCACGCTGGCGCCCTCGCCGTAATCCTCGCCGACGATGATCAGCGCGCCGCCGACCACGCCCGGCGAGGCAAGGTTGGACAGCGCATCGGCGGCGACGTTGGTGCCGACCACCGACTTCCAGGTGACGGCGCCGCGCAGCGGATAGTGGATCGAGGCGCCGAGCATCGCCGCGGCCGAAGCCTCGTTGGAACAGGCTTCGACATGCACGCCGAGTTCGGCCATGTAGTCCTCGGCCTGCACCATGACGTCGAGCAGGTGCGACACCGGCGCGCCCTGATAGCCGCCGACATAGGCCACACCCGACTGCAGCAGCGCCTTGGTGATGGCGAGTATCCCTTCGCCGTGGAAGGTCTCGCCCTTGCCCTGGCGCAACTGCTGCACTTCCTTGCTGAAAGAGACTTCCATGATGGTGCCTAGATCCGAGGCGAGAGCCGCCGGTTCGACAAGGTGTTCACAGCACGAGCAATCCCATTTTCCATCGGCGCATTCTGACAAGTTGAGACCGCCGGGCCAAGCCGCGGCGCACACTATTAGCTATCGCGTTTTGTTATGGCGCGGCCGCCGTATCGCCAGCGCCGACTTTCGAGCAATCGGCTATTTCCTGATGCGGAAGCCGCGGATCGCCTCCATGAACTTGCCCGCGAAAAGCTCGCCGGTGAAGGGCGCGTAGCGCAGGATGGCCATCGCCAGCCGGGCCGTCGCAGGGGTGACGATGACCGGCGTGTCGCGCTCGATTCCCTTCATGAGGTCGGCGGCCACCCGGTCCGGTTCGGCAAATCCGCCGTGTTTCCGGAGATTCGTGGCGGCGGCAGCGCCATCCAGGTTGGCGAATGTGGCGTTCCTGACCATGGGCGTATCGACGAATCCGGGGCAGAGCACGTTCACCTGTACGCCGTATTTCCGGGCTTCTCCGCGCAGGGATCGCGACAGGCCGACCACGGCATGCTTGGCGGCGGCGTAGATGGTGAAGCCGGGCGAGGGCCCCAGGCCGGCAATGCTCGCCGTATTGACGATACAGCCCGAGCGCTGCTGCACCATGCGCGGGTAGGCGGCGCGCACGCCGTTGATGACGCCCCAGAGGTTGATGTCGATGCAGCGTTGCCAGGCGGCCTCATTCATGTCGAGCAGCTCCCCGACGTAAATGACGCCCGCGTTGTTGAAGAGGAAGTCGACCCGCCCCCAGCGTCTTGCGACGCGGGCCACCAGTTGTTCCACCGCGCCGGTGTCGGCCACATCCACCGTTTCAGCCACGGCCTCGCAGCCTTTGGCGCGCAAGGCCGCGGCTTCGGCTTCGGCACCCGCGGTGTCGATGTCGGCGATGGCCACGCGCGCTCCGCGGGCTGCCAGGGCACGGGCGATGGATTGCCCGATGCCCGAGGCTCCTCCGGTCACGATGGCCGCTGCACCCTTGAACACGATTGTCATGGTCGACTGCCTTTCCGGAACCCGGCGTATTCCGGATATTACGTCCAGCCGTTATCATTCGGGCATGCGCGCCGCTGACGCGATGGCGGCCAGAACAAAGGAGACATTCCATGATGGAGCTTTACTACGGTTCAGGTGCGTGTTCGTTCGTTCCCCATGCCGGCCTGGAGGCGATCAAAGCCGCCACGGGAGAGGGCTTCGAGCCCCGCGCCATAAAGTTGCACAAGGGCGAGCAGCATTCGCCCGAATATCTGGCGCTGAACCCCCTGGGTCTGGTGCCGCTGCTGGTGGTCGACGGCAAGCCCCTGAGCCAGATCCTGGCGATCTGCGATTTTCTCGACCGCCGCTATCCCCAGGCCGGCCTGCTGCCGGCCGATCCCTGGCAACGCGCGCAAGCGATGTCCACCTTCGCCTGGATGAACAACACCGTCCATCCGACATTCACCCACATCTTCCGTCCCGGGAACTTCGCCGAGGGCGACGCGGCGCAGGCGGAAGTCAAGCGGCTCGCCACGGAAAAGTTCCGCGCCAGCCTCGAGCGGATTCAGCGCATGGCGGAAAAGGCCGCGCCCTTCCTGCTGGGCGACAAGCTGTCCTTTGTCGATGCCTATGCCCTGGTATTTCTGCGCTGGGGCGGCCTCGTCGGCATCGATCCCGCGTCACTGCCGGGCTACAAGGCCTATGTCGAGCGCGTCGCGGCCCTGCCGCCGGTCGCGGCCGCCATGGCGCGCGAAGGCATCAATCTCGAAACCTACCGGCCGAAGTAGGCCGGGGCCGTCGGCAACGACGGCCCGCAATCGGCACGCTGAAAGCTGCTGCTATTTGACGGGTCGATTCTCGGGATGACATGCCGTCGCCGGGTCGATGTGCATCCAGGGGCGGGCGCTGTTCGTCCAGATATTCATGATCAGCTTCATGTCGTCGGAGTTGTCCAGGGTGCCGACCTTGAGCACCACCATCTCCGGCGTCTTTTCCCTCTGGCTGTAAATCGGCGAGCCGCAGTCGCCGCAGAAAAACCGCTTCAGGATGTTGCCGCTCTGCGCGGTGTCCTCGTAAAGTTTGGGCTGACCGGAGGTGAAGCTCAGCGCGTCGAAGGGCACCGGAGCGTTGTGGCTCGCACCCGCGCCGGACACCTTTTGGCAATGGGTGCAGTGGCAGGCAACGATGTTCTGCAGCGCTTGGCTTACCGTGTAACGTATCTTTCCGCACAAGCAGCCGCCGGCGATCGAGTCAGGCATAAGTCCTCCAGGTTCAAGATGTGGGATTGCTTTCAGCCTAAAGTATAGCGATTGCGCGCGGCATCCCGGGCCAGAAGATGTCGCCTGAACGCGCGGCTCAAGGCTGAATCGGCCGCGTGATATCGATGCCCGGCAGAACCCGCTCCACGACCTCCCGCAACTGCCGTGCCGCCGTCTCGGCGAGGCTTGCACCCGGATGGCGTACGTGAGGGTTCCGCAGCAGCCCCCGCATGCGCAACAACTCCTTGCGCACCGCGACACCGGGTTGCTGCTCGAAGACAATCAGGGGCAAATATTTGGCATACAGGCGATAGCATTCGTCCGCATCGCCGGCCCGGGCTGCCCGCACGATCGCCATCAACACTTCAGGAAATGCGAAGCCGGTATTGAAGCCATCGGCTCCCGCCATGATGTCGAAGTAGCCGTAAAGCGCACCCAGACCTGTCAGGACCGGGACGCGACGCTGCTGCATTCCCTGTTTGAGGGCGGCGACCCGCACCGGGGTCGGCAGCCCCTCTTCCTTGATGCAGGCAATTGCCGGAATTTCCGCAACCAGGCGCAGCAGCAGCGGCACCGACATATGCACCTGGGTAGACGCCGGATGATCCTGGGCAACGATCGGCAGCATCCCTGCTGCGGCGACCTTCTGAAAATACTCGAACCCGCGCCCTTCGTTCGGCACCGGTTCGGCAGAAGGCGCGATCATCACGGCGTCGGCGCCAAGATCCTTCGCCATCCGGCAAAGCCCGATCGTGGCCTGGGTTCCGGGATGACTGGCGCCGACGATGATCCGGGTCCGGCCGCGTGCCGCCGCCACGGTGCGCGCGATCAGCGCCTCCCTTTCCTTGTCCAGCATCCGGTTCGATTCGCCGAGAACCCCCAGGATGGTGATTCCCTCGACCCCGATATCGCCCATGAAGCCGACCAGCCGGTCCAGCGAGTCGAGGTCGATGCTCCCGTCCTCATTGAAAGGAGTTGCCAGGATAGGAAACACGCCGGTGAAGTTCATAGTCCCTCCGAAAGGAAATCTGCGATTTGGATCGCGGGAAGCGCGGCTCGTTGAAGGAGGCTCAATACAAGCAAGGGTAGCGCATCATGTTACCTGCACGTGCCTGGGTCGGGCAGCGCCGGGAGATTGCTCCGGGATGAATCGGGGCGCAGCGTCAAGGTTTCCCTATGCTTGGCTCTGATCTATTTCAAGAGGCAACTCGCGACCAATTCCGGCCGGCCGAGATCGTCAGTCCGTTTCCCTGTACGAAGAAGGCAGGCGCGAACCGGTGCAGCGGCAAATCTGTCCCCGGCCATCAAAAATGTGTAATCAAATGCCTTGCATGGTGTAATCCATTACATTACACTGGCGTGCATGATCAAGAGCTTCCGGCACAAAGGCCTCGAGCGTTTCTTTCGCAAGAGCGATTCCCGTGGCATTCAGGCGCAGCACGCCAGCCGCGTTGGACGAATCCTCAGCCTTCTGGACGAGGCAAGCAGTCCCGAGCAGTTGAACATTCCGGGCTTGTTTCTTCATCCGCTGAAGGGCGAAAGGAAGGGTGAATGGGCGATGACAGTGTCGGGCAATTGGCGTGTCACGTTTTGCTTCGACGGTGAAGACGTGATCGTAGTTAACCTGGAGGACTATCACTGATGGCCAAGTCTCTAAGAGATCCGAAACGGCGCCCGACGCACCCTGGAGCCATCTTGCGCGAGGATGTGTTGCCTCACCTGGGCATGACCCAGAAGGACTTCGCCGATCGTCTCGGCGTGTCTCGACTGACTGTGTCCGAAGTGATCCATGAGAAGCGCCCCGTGACGCCGGACATGGCCATGCGCCTGGGCCGACTGCTGGGGAATGGTCCCGAAATCTGGTTGCGAATGCAGCAGACTCTCGACCTATGGGAGCTTGAGCAGCATGGTAGCTATGAACATATAGAGGCGTTGAAGGCCGCATGAGTTTTGAGGCATCAGCCCTCGCAGTGGTCTCTGATCGGCCATCAGCCGTCATTCCGGGGCCGCGAAGCGGAACCCGGAATCCAGTGTCCTTGCTCAAACGCCGCTGGATTCCCGCATTCGCGGGAATGACGGCAACGGGCACTTTGCCGCCGTGCCGCCAGCGCCGACTTCTATCGCCGCCGATGCGTGGCTGTGGTTGCCGTTAGCCGGGAACTTCCTGCTCGTAGGCGGTGAGTGTCTGGCGCGCGATGATGAGTTGCTGGACTTCGGTGGCGCCCTCGTAAATTCGCAGGGCGCGGATTTCGCGGTACAGCCGCTCGACCGGATGCTCGCTGACGACGCCGAGGCCGCCCCAGATTTGCACCGCGGCATCGATCACCTGCTGCGCTGTTTCGGTCGCGGTCATCTTGGCCATGGCGGCCTCGCGGGTGACGTTCTTGCCCTGGTCGCGCAGCCACGCCGCGCGGTAGGTGAGCAGGGCGGAGATATCGACGCCGGTCGCCATTTGCGCGAGCTTGGTCTGCGTGATCTGGAAATCCGCCAGCTTCTGGTTGAACATCGGCCGCGTCGTGGCACGGCGCAGCGCCTCGTCCAGCGCGCGCCGGGCGAAGCCCAGGGCCGCCGCCGCCACCGAGGTGCGGAAAATGTCCAGCGTCTGCATGGCGATCTTGAAGCCCTGTGCCGGCTTGCCGAGCATGTTGCCGGCGGGAATGCGGCAGTTCGTGAAGCGCAGCCGTGCCAGCGGATGCGGGGCGATGACATTGATGCGCTCGGCGATTTCGAGGCCGGGCGTGGCCGCATCGACGATGAAGGCCGACAGGCCGCGCGAGCCGGGTGCCTCGCCGGTGCGCGCGAAGACGACATAGAAGTCGGCGATGCCGCCGTTGGAGATCCAGGTCTTCTCGCCGTCGAGCACGTAATCGTCGCCGTCGCGCCGTGCGGCGCAACTCATCGCCGCAACGTCGGAGCCTGAGTTCGGTTCCGAGAGCGCGAACGCGGCAATCGCTTCGCCGGCGGCGACTTTCGTCAGGTAATGCTGCTTCTGCTGCGGCGTGCCGTGAAGCGTGATGGCGCCCGAGCCCAAGCCCTGCATGGCGAAGGCGAAATCGGCGAGGCCGGAATGGCGAGCCAGGGTTTCGCGCAGCAGGCAGATGGCACGCGTGTCGATCACGTCGTACTTGCCGCCGCAGGCAGTACCGCCGACCGCATAGCGCAGCCAGCCCGCCGCGCCGAGTCGCTTGACGAAGTCGCGGCAGGCCGCGTCCGTGTCGCCGTGGTGGTCGTCGCTGATGTTGTCGCCGGCCCAGCGTTCGAGGTCCGCCTGCAACTGGCGGTGGCGGTCATCGAAGAAGGGCCAGTCGAGGTAGCTCTTGTCGCTCATCTTTTTTCCTTGGTCACGCTTACATGGTTTCGCCGCCGGAGACGGATATCGCCTGCCCGGTCACCGCTTCCGATCCGGGCTGGCACAGCCACAGTACCGCATTGGCGACTTCCGCGGGCTGCACCAGGCGTCCCTGCGGGTTGTGCTTCACCAGTTCGGCCTCGGCTTCGGCCGCGCTGCGCCCGGTCTTGGCCTGAATGTTGGCCAGGGTGTCGCGCACGATGTCGGTTTCGGTATAGCCGGGGCAGACGGCATTGACGGTGACCGGCTTCTTCGCCAGTTCGAGGGCCAGCGAGCGCGTCAGGCCGAGCACCGCGTGCTTGGCCGCGCAATAGGCCGAGACGTAGGCATAGCCCTTGAGCGATGCGGTGCTGGCGATGTTCACGATGCGTCCCCAGCCGAGGTCGAGCATTCCCGGCAGCACGGCGCGAATGCCGAGATAAGTGCCGGTCAGGTTCACCGCCAGCATCTGGTTCCACAGCGCCAAGTCGGTTCGCGCGAATGGAGCGCTGGCGGCCTGCCCGGCGTTGTTGACCAGAATGGCGACCGGGCCCAGCGCG
>JBAZOF010000094.1:0-10012 GCA_041648855.1 Sulfuritalea sp.
GCCGCCGTGCCGGAACAAACCCTGACCGGGCGCGACAGGGGGCCGCGAGGGCCGCTTGCCCATGTCGGCGCCGCCACCCTGGAGTTCTTTCACGGCGCACCCAGGATGCTGGGCTTTCTCGGCGAGATCGTGCAGTCGCTGCTGCGGCTGGTTTCCGGCCGCGCCCGGTTCCGTGCCCGCGACTTGTGGCTCGAGATCGAACAAGTCGGCCCACGCGCCCTGCCCATCGTCTCGGTGATCAGCTTTCTCGTCGGACTGATCCTGGCCTATCTCGGCGCCGACCAGCTGCGCCTGGTCGGGGCGCAGATTTTCATCGCCGATCTGGTGGCCATCGGCATGGTGCGCGAGGTCGGCGCGCTGATGACCGGCGTCATCATCTCCGGCCGCACCGGCGCTGCCTTCGCCGCCCAGCTCGGCACCATGCAGGTCAACGAGGAGATCGATGCCTACCAGACGCTCGGCATCTCGGCCATCGACTTCCTGGTGCTGCCGCGCATCCTGGCGCTGATGCTGATGGTGCCGCTGCTCACTCTCTACTCCGCCTTCATCGGCATGCTGGCAGGAATGCTGGTATCGCTGACCATCTTCGACATCGGCGCCTTCGAGTACTACACGGAAACCCTGCGCGCACTGGACTTCCAGCAGTTCGCCGTCGGCCTGTCCAAGGGCACGGTCTATGGCGCGATAGTGGCCTTCGCCGGCTGCCTGCGCGGCATGCAATGCGGACGCAGCGCCGAGGCGGTCGGGCATGCGGCAACGTCCGCCGTAGTCACCGCGATGCTGCTGATCACCATCGCGGCGTCGATCATGACCATCGTCTTTTACCAGCTGGGTATATGAAAGACATGACCGCGACGCCGCACATCGAGGTTCGTGACCTGAGCATGGCCTACGGCGACTTCGTGGTGCAGCGTGGCCTCGATTTCGTGGTCAACCAGGGCGACATCTTCGTCGTCATGGGCGGCAACGGCTGCGGCAAGACGACGCTGATGCGCGCCCTGGTCGGCCTGCAACGTCCGCTGGCCGGCTCCGTGATCTATAGCGGCGAGGACTTCTGGAACGCCGAGCCGGACACCCAGCAACGCCTCAAGCGCCGCCTCGGCATCCTGTTCCAGGGCGGCGCGCTGTGGAGCTCGCTGACCCTGGCCGAGAACGTCGCGCTGCCGATCGCCGAATCCACCGGCCTGCCGCCGGCCCGCGTGAACGAGATCGTCGCCTTCAAGCTGGCGCTGGTCGGGCTGGCCGGCTTCGAGGACTTCTACCCGTCCGAGCTCAGCGGGGGCATGAAGAAGCGCGCCGGGCTGGCGCGGGCGATGGCGCTCGATCCGGACATCCTGGTCATCGACGAGCCCTCGTCGGGTCTCGACCCGCTGACGGCCCGCCGCCTCGACGAACTGATCATGGAACTGCGCGACAGCCTCGGCACCACCATCGTCGTCGTCACGCACGAACTGGCCAGCATCCTCAGTATCGGCAACAATTCAATCTATCTCGATTCCGAAAGCCGCACCATGATCGCCACCGGGCACCCGCAGGACGCGCTGAAGAACGGCCACCCCAAAGTGCGCCATTTTCTGACCCGCGGTGGAACATGAGAACCTATCCCCCATCCCCTTTCCCGAGGAAAGGAGTGACGACGGTTCAGGTGCTTCGCACCTTCCGGTTTATTGGCTCGCCGCCTCCTTGGGGCGGCCCGGCGGAGGCGGCATGAGCAGGAAGGCCAACCCCACGCTGATCGGCGCGTTCGTCCTCGGTGCGCTTGCGCTGGCTGTCGTCACCACGCTGCTGCTGGCCGGCGGCAGTTGGTTCGGCGAGCGGCGGCAGCACGTCATGTATTTCGAGGGGGCGGCGCAGGGCCTGCAGGTCGGCGCACCGGTCATGTTCCTCGGCGTCAAGGTCGGCACCGTCAAGCAGATCCAGCTCGGCCTCGACCCGCAGAGCCGCCGCTTCCTGGTGCCGGTGACGATCGAACTGGAACCCCAGGTCGTGCGCACGCGCGGCGGCGAGCCCATCGACCTGCGCGATCGCGCCACGGTGCGGCAGTTGGTCGAGCGCGGCCTGCGCGCGCGACTGCGGATGCAGAGCCTGCTCACCGGTCAGCTTTACGTCGATCTCGACTTTCACTCCGACAAGCCAGCGATCTTCGCCGCGCTCGACCCCGAGCTCAGTGAAATTCCGACCATACGCACCGCCGGGCAGGAGCTGACGACGAAGCTCGAGGGCTTCCCCATGGACAAGTTCCTCGCCGACGTTTCGGCCATCAGCGACGCGGTAAACAAGTTGATCTCGGCGCCGGCGACGCAGGACCTGCCGCGGCGGCTTGACGCGACGCTGCGGCACCTCGAGTCGCTCGCCGCCCGCTTCGATGCCCAGGGCGGCCCCATCATGGGAGAGGTGCGAGGCAACCTCGCTGAATTGCACAAGACGCTTCTGGCAGCCCAGGCAGCGCTGATGAAGCTCGACACGGCCGCCGATGGCGTGGCCGAATTGACCCGCAGCGACTCAGCCATGGTCGGCAACATGACCAAGGCCAGCGAGGAACTGGCCAAGGCCGCCGCGGCAGTGCGCAAGCTGACCGAACAGGAATCCCCGACGGTGACGAACGTCAATGCCGCGCTCAAGGAAATCACCCGCGCAGCAGACGCCCTGCGCCTGCTGGCAGAAACCCTGGAACAGCAACCGGACGCCATCTGGCGTGGCAAGCGCCAGAAGACCACGCCCTGACCAGGACACACTACAACACCCCATCAACAAGGAAACGAAATGAAACTGGTTCGCTACGGCCTGAAGGGCCGCGAAAAGCCCGGCCTGATCGACGCTGCCGGCACCCTGCGTGACCTTTCCGGCCATGTCGCCGACATCGGCTGGAACGAACTCTCGGCGGCAGGGCAGAAGCGCCTGCGCGCGCTGAATCCAGACACCCTGCCTGCAGTGCGCGGCAAACCGCGCCTCGGCGTGCCCTTCACCGGCATTTCCAAGATTGTCGGCATCGGTCTGAACTACCGCGCGCACGCCATCGAGGCGAAGATGCCGATCCCGGCCGAGCCGGTGATGTTCATGAAGGCCACCACTTGCATCACCGGCCCCAACGACCCGATCCTGATGCCCATCGGCAGCACCAAGCTCGACTGGGAAGCCGAGCTCGGCATCGTCATCGGCCGCGAAGCCCGCTACGTCACCAAGGCAAAGGCGCTCGATCACGTCGCCGGCTACTGCGTGTTCCACGATGTGTCGGAGCGAGCTTTCCAGATCGAACGCGGCGGCCAGTGGGACAAGGGCAAGGGCTGCGACAGCTTCGGCCCCATCGGGCCGTGGCTGGTGACCAGGGACGAGGTCGCCGACCCGCAGCAGCTGCGCCTGTGGCTCGACGTCAATGGCGAGCGCATGCAGGACTCGAGCACCGCCGACATGATCTTTGGCTGCGCCGAAATCGTTAGCTATGTGTCGGGTTTCATGACCCTGCTGCCCGGTGACGTGATTTGTACCGGCACGCCGCAGGGCGTCGGCATGGGGCGCGGTTTCTACCTGAAGATCGGCGACCGGGTCAGGCTCGGCGTCGAGGGCCTGGGCGAACAGGAGCAGATTGTAGTCGCAACCAGGTAAGGCCAGAAGTCGGCGCTGGTGCGCTCTGCGTCCCTGGAATTCCGCTTCGCGGGCAGGTAACGGCGAACCACCACAGGTTTGGGTAGTATCGAGGGCGGCCATGAGCAACGACTACCTCCTCGCGATCGACAACGGCACGCAGAGCGTGCGCGCCCTGATCTTCGATCTGAGCGGTCATCTGGTCGACAAGGCGCAGGTCGACATCGCCAGCTACCAGTCGCCGCAGCCGGGCTGGGTGGAGAACGACCCGGAAGAATTCTGGGTCGCGCTGTGCCAGGCCTGCCAGCACCTCTGGGCCAACACCCGGGTTCCCAAAAGTTCGATTCGCGGCGTAGTCATCACGACCCAGCGCGCCACCGTCATCAATCTCGACGCCCACGGCCAGCCGCTGCGGCCGGCCATCATCTGGCTCGATCAGCGGCGCGCCGACACCAAACCGAAACTGGCGTGGTGGTGGGAACTGGCGCTGCGCGCCATCGGCATGCGCGACACCATCGCCTACTTCGCGCGCGAGGCGGAAGCCAACTGGATCGCCCAGCACCAACCCGCGCTCTGGGCGCGCACCGACAAGTACCTGCTGCTCTCGGGTTACCTGAACTATCGCTTCACGGGCCGCTTCGTCGATTCCGTCGCCAGCCAGGTCGGCTACATTCCATTCGACTACAAGCGCGGCCGCTGGGCATCCGCCTGGGACTGGAAATGGCAGTGCCTGCCGATCAAGCGCGAAATGCTGCCGGAACTGGTGCCGGCCGCGACGCCGCTCGGCCTCGTCAGCGCCGACGCCGCGCGCGACACCGGCATTCCCGAGGGCCTGCCGGTGATCGCCGGCGCTGCCGACAAGGCCTGCGAAGTGCTCGGCGCCGGCTGCCTGACGCCCGAGATCGCCTGCCTTTCCTACGGCACCGCCGCCACGATCAATACCACCACGCCGACCTATCTGGAAGCGATCCGTTTCATTCCGCCCTACCAGGCCGCGGTCCCCGGCCACTACAACACGGAAGTCCAGATCACCCGCGGTTTCTGGATGGTGAACTGGTTCCGCGAGCAGTTCGGCCTGCACGAAGAACAGGAGGCGCGCAGCCGCGGCGTCACTCCCGAGAGCCTGTTCGATGAGCTGGTGGATGCGGTGCCGCCCGGCTCGATGGGATTGATGTTGCAGCCCTTCTGGAACCCCGGCATCAAGGTCCCCGGTCCGGAAGCCAAGGGCGCCGTGATCGGCTTCGGCGAGGTGCACACCCGCGCCCATCTCTATCGCGCCATTCTCGAAGGCCTCGCCTATGCCCTGCGCGAAGGCAGGGAGCGCATCGAGCGGCGCGGCGGGACCCACATCGAGCGCGTGCGCGTCTCCGGCGGCGGCTCGCAAAGCGACGCGGCGATGCAGATCACCGCGAACATATTCAATCTGCCGGCCGAGCGTCCCCATCTCCATGAAACCAGCGGGCTCGGCGCCGCGATAATCGCCGCTGTCGGCCTCGGCCTGCACCCCGACTTCGCCACCGCCGTGCGCGAGATGACGCGTGTCGGTCAGGTGTTTGCGCCCGAAGCGCAGCACGTGCGGATCTACGAGCAGCTCTACCGCAAGGTCTATTGCCGCATGTACCGGCGCCTGCAACCGCTGTATCGGGAGATACGGGAGATCACCGGGTATCCGGGCAGCGAGGCATGAAAGCCTCCGCCGGTGGGATCAGGCAGCCAATTCCTTTTTGAAATAGGCGATGGTTTCCTTGAGGCCGTCCTCGAGGGAAACCCTGGGTTCCCAGCCAAGTTGGGATCGTGCCAGTGAAATATCGGGCTGGCGCTGGCGCGGGTCATCCTGCGGCAGTGGCTCGAATACCAGCTTCGAACGGCTCTGCGTGAGACGAATGACGTTCTCCGCCAGCTCAAGCATGGTGAATTCCTTCGGGTTGCCCATGTTGATCGGCCCGGTAACGCCTGCGGGCGATTCCATGAATCGCATCATGCCGTCCAGAAGGTCATCCACGTAACAAAAACTGCGTGACTGCTGTCCGTCGCCGTAGATTGTGATGGCATTTCCCTTGAGTGCCTGGACGATGAAATTGCTGACGACCCGACCGTCATTCGGGTGCATGCGCGGGCCATAGGTATTGAAGATGCGCAACACCTTGATGTCGAGATTGTGCTGCCGGTAGTAGTCGAAGAACAGGGTTTCGGCGCAACGCTTTCCTTCGTCGTAGCAACTGCGAATTCCAATGGGATTGACGCGCCCCCAATAGGCTTCAGGCTGCGGGTGAACTTCGGGATCGCCGTACACCTCGCTGGTCGATGCCTGAAGAATTCTGGCCCGGGTGCGCTTTGCCAAACCCAGCATGTTGATGGCGCCGTGAACGCTGGTCTTGGTGGTTTGCACGGGATCGAATTGATAATGGATCGGGCTGGCAGGGCAAGCCAGGTTGAATATCTGGTCCACCTCGACATACAGCGGGAAGGTGACATCGTGGCGCAGCAGTTCGAACAGCGGGTTGCCCAGAAGATGGGCGACGTTGCCTTTCGAGCCGGTAAAAAAATTGTCCACACAGAGCACATCGTGGCGCTTCGCGATCAGAAGATCGCACAGGTGGGAGCCCAAAAAGCCGGCGCCTCCGGTGACCAGTATCTTTGCCATATTTGCTTTCGCTTTCAGAATTTCGTCAAGTCATTCGGATCGAGCTTCAACTTGGCGCCGAGGTAACGGTTGCCCTGGTGGTGCACTTCGAGGAAAGCGGCATTCTCCCGCGCCGGCTTGTAAACCCGGAATGTCCGCGTGACGCCGAGCGTGGCGGCGCTTTCGAGCGGGCCGGCGAAACTGGTGTCGCGGTCGAGAAAATAGGGCTTTGCCGCCCATGTTTCCATCTGCCGGCTATTCAGGAAAAAGCACCCGCTGTGGGGGTTATTGACGCGGCTGAAGACCAGGCGGTCGCCGAGAAATTCCGATTCCAGCCGGGGATGTTCGCGCACGTCCTGAATGTGCTCGCTCATCGACGGGTCGGCGAGGTTGCCGTCGATGTACAGCTTGACCAGGGGCTGGAGGGGATGGAGCTCGTAGCGATTCGGCTGGAGCACGCAGTTGTCGCCGAAATTCGATGAAAACCATTGCAGCTTGCGAAAGAAATACGGGTCGCCAAGCAGAATGTCGTCCTCGAGATAGACGTAGTAATCGTAATGTCCCAGTCCGTTGCGCAATACATCGTGGCATTCGAAACCCAGGCGCATCGGATCGGCCGCGGTCGGATGATGGCGGAACAGCCCGGCGATGCCGGCAAGCCTGTCCAGCACGTGATGTCCGCCCGTGGTGCAGACCACCACATCGACCTGCTGCGCGATGGCCGGGTTGGTGGGCACGATGCGGCGCCGGCTGCCGTCTAGCAGGCCCTGCGCGGCGCTCAGATTGTGGTGCAGGCCGAGGATCGTGCCGGCCAGTGCGGCGACTCGCGGCGCGGGGTCAGGCTTGAGCGAGCCGTAAAAGCCGCCACCCTTGTCGTTGTAGTAATGGGCAATCGCAAACAGTCCGCGCACGGCTCAGTGCTCCGGCAGCAGGAACAGGTTCTTGTAACCGATGCCGACGAATTCGCGCTCCAGGCGATAGCGATGGCCGCGCATGGCATCCACAAAGCGCGCCACGTCGGATTCCCGCACCTCGATCATCAGCACGGGGCGGCAGCGCCGCAGCGTCTCGGCCATGCCGTGCAGGACATCGAATTCCATACCCTCTACGTCGATCTTGAGCAAGTCGATACGCTCGAAGCCCAAGTCATCCAGCGGATAGACCTCGATGTTTCCCGACGGGGACGGCGCCAGCCTTGCCAGGACGAGGTCGCCCTGTGACGGCATTTCAATGGCGAGCCGACCGCGCTCGCTGCCAATGCCTATTCCCAGATGGCGCTCATCGACGCACGTGATCCGGTTCAGCGCGATGTTTTCCCGCAGCAATCGAATCGACTCCGGATGCGGTTCGATCGGGAAAATACGGGAAGGCGCCATGAAATGCGCGAAATAGACCAGATGGTTGCCGACGTTGGCGCCAACATCGACGATCACCGCACCCGGCTCGATCAGCTCACGGCAATGTTCAAGCTCCGGCGTTTCAAAAAAGCGGCCCGCAACGTGAAAAATGTCGAGCCCGAGGTTGTGATCTGAAATGCGAAAACGCACCGATTCGCTGCCACACGCGAATTCCGCCACCTCCTTGCCCGACAGTTTGAAACGGGCATAGGCTGCCAGTTCTGCCGCAAGTGGAATGGCGGGATCCAGCGATGCCGCGGCTTCCAGCAAGGGCAATGACTCGGACGTGCGACGCAGGCGCAGCAGCAGATAGCCAAGCGAAAACTTGAGCTTGGGGTTATCTGGCGACAGCCGCACCGCCTTCGAATAGCAACTCACCGCTTCCTCGTGGCGGCCTGCCTGCTGCATGAGGGCGGCGGCGTTGGCATTGGCTGCAAGGTGATCGGGATGCTCCCGCAGCACCTGCTCGTAGCCGCGCAGCGCCTCCGCGATCCTGCCTTGGCGGTGCAAGGTCACGGCGAACGTAAATGCATCTTGTGTTGAGTTCTCTGCCACGTTTCCATTCTACAGAAGCGCGCAGCCTTGAACGGACTGGAAATCCAATCCAAATATTCAGTCAAATCGGGTGCGGCCGCGAGAGCATACTCATATGCCCGGAAGTCGGCGCCGGCGACACGGCGATTGCTGCGCGGCCGGGGCTCACCGCCCCTAGTTGAGGTAATCGAGCCGCAGGCGCTGCTGCAGCGTACGCACCTGGCGAAAGGCTTCCTTGAGGATTTGCCGGTCGAGTTTGTGCAGATGGTCCGGATTCAGCCGGTTGACGGCATCGGGAAACTCGCCGGACACCTGGTTCTGCAAGCGCAGCCGCTGTATCTGAAAAAAGGCCGCCGCCATCGCCGCCGCCTCCTCGACCGGCATGCCCAGCGCCGGCCGCACCCCGCGCAGGCGCTCGACGGTGTTGGTGTGTTCCACACCGTGCGCCAGCGCAAGTATCCGCACCGCATCGACAAACAGGCGGATTCCCTGTGCCTTGAGGTCGATGGTGTGGGGATACTGGCGATTGTCGTTGCAGCGGAAGTCGCGCCACCAGCCCAGCGGTGGCTCCTGTTCCAGCGCATTGACGGCCATCGCCCGCACAAATGCGGTATTGCCCCGGACGCGCTGCAGCAACCAGCCCTGCAGTTCGGTCACCAGTTCTTCACGGCCATACAGCGGCCTGAAATCGAAAAAGATGCTGGCGTTGAGCAGCGCCTTGGGCTCGGGCACCGAAATCCAGCGGCCAAAGGTCTGCTTCCACTCGTCGAGGGAAAGACACCAGGTCGGATTGCCGGCCATGATCTGTCCGGTGCATAGCGGAAACCCGCAGGCATCGAGCGCCGCATTGACGGCCCGAGCGAAGGGAAGGAATTGCTGCCGCAGTTCGGCAGCCTCCGCCGCCGATGCCGCCGCAAATACGATGCCGTTATCCTGATCGGTGACCAGCGTCTGTTCCAGCCGACCCTCGGAACCGAACACGATCCAGCACCAGGGCACATAGGGCAGTTCGAACTGGCCTTCGATGAGCTCGATGGCCTGCAGGGCGATCAGATCGCTCAGCGCGGCAATCCATTCGCACAAGGCCTGCGCCCCGCTGCCCTCGACCAGGCGGCGCGCGGCGAAACGGCGCATCGCCGCTGTCTGCGCCGCCAGCTCGGCGACACTCCTCGTCGCCAGGATCGCGTTGGCCAGGCTCGCCGAATCGGCGGCCTGCATGCCATACAGATCACCCTGGGAAATCACGTTGAAGAGCCGTCCGTCGGATCCGGTCAAGATCAGGTGGCGCATGCCGCGGCGGAACATCAACACGGTCGCCTGATGCACGGTGGCTTCGGCCGCCAGGCTGGCCAACCCGCCGGTCATGATGCCGGCCACCGGTCCGGCCAGATCGCAATCCTCATTGATGATCGAGCGCAGCGCGTCGCGCAAGGTGACGATGCCGAGCGGCACTGAACTCGCTGGATCGACGATGACCGCGACCTCGGCGCCCTGCGCGTCGATGGCCTGCAGGGTCTCGCGCACCGAGGTCGCCGGATCGATCACCACCGGCGGCGCCAAAGGCAGGCTGCGCAGCGCGGTGTTCAGATTCACCGACGCCGCGGCGAAGCTTGCCTCAATACTTGATGCGGGCATGGTAGGTCTTCTCGCTGGCCTCGCGGGCCTCGCCCAGCGTGCGGATACCGCGCTCCTGCAACAGCGGCAGCATCTTGAGAAAGACTTCGGCGGTTACGATGGCGTCGCCGACCGCCGTGTGGCGCCCGAGCACCGAAACTCCGAGCCGCTCGGCGATCGCCTCCAGGCGATGCGATTCCTGATTCGGAAACAGCACGGCAGAAAGCAGGAAGGTATCGAGCACCGGACGATCGAAGGGATG
>JBAZOF010000095.1:0-9980 GCA_041648855.1 Sulfuritalea sp.
GCAACACCTCACGGATCATGCCGCGCAAACTCCTTCGATGACGCGGCGAACGCGACCCATGGCCAGGTGCAGCACGGATTCAACGCTGGCGAACTTGATGGCGCGCACGGAATCGCCACGCCCTGCCGCCCAGTTGGAAACCACGCATAGCGCCGCATAGGGCAGTTGCAGTTCACGCGCCAGAGCCGCCTCCGGCATGCCGGTCATGCCGACGATGTCGGCCCCGTCCCCGCTCATGCGCTCGATTTCGGCTGCCGTCTCCAGCCGCGGCCCCTGCGTGGTGGCATACACCGCGCCATCGACCATTTCCTCGCCAATCCGCTGTGCGACATCGAGCAGCAGCTTGCGCACGCCTGCATCGTAGGGTTCGGTGAAGTCCACATGTACTACGGGGCCCTCGGTACCCGACTGAAAAGTCATCTCGCGACCCCACGTGTAGTCGATGATCTGATGCGGTGCCACCAGGGTTCCCGGCCCGAGGTCGCCGCGAATCCCGCCCACCGACGCGATCGAGATGATTTGCGTCACGCCCGAGGTTTCCAGCGCATGAACATTGGCGCGGTAATTCACCAGGTGCGGCGGGATGGTATGTCCGTAGCCGTGACGAGCGACAAAAACCACATCCTTCGATCCGATGCGACCGAAGGTGAGCGGACCGGACGGCTCGCCATAGGGCGTGCGCACCACCTCGCGGTGCGCGACATCCAGGTTCGCCAGCTGGGTCAAGCCGCTGCCGCCGATGATACCGAGCATAAATAATTCCCTGAAAATTCAACAGAAATGCAAGCATAAGGGTGATATAATATTCGGTTATTCCGCGCCGCAACAACCCACCGAAACAACCACTATCCCCCACTATGTCCCGCGCCCTCAGAAACATCGCCATTATCGCCCACGTTGACCACGGCAAGACCACCCTCGTCGACCAGTTGCTCCGTCAATCCGGTACCTTCGCCGCCCATCAGGCCGTCACCGAGCGGGTAATGGATTCCAACGATCTCGAAAAGGAACGCGGGATCACCATTCTGTCGAAGAACTGCGCCATCGACTATGAAGGCGTGCACATCAACATCGTCGACACGCCGGGCCACGCCGACTTCGGCGGCGAGGTCGAGCGCGTGCTGTCGATGGTCGATGGCGTGCTGCTGCTGGTCGACGCCGTCGAAGGGCCGATGCCGCAGACCCGCTTCGTCACGCGCAAGGCACTGGCCCTGGGACTGAAGCCGATCGTGGTGGTCAACAAGATCGACCGCCCGGGCGCGCGGCCCGACTGGGTCATCAGCCATACCTTCGACCTGTTCGACAAGCTCGGCGCCACCGAAGAGCAACTCGATTTCCCCGTGGTCTTCGCCTCGGCGCTGAACGGCTTCGCCATGCTCGACGCGACCAAGCCCGGCACCGACATGCGCCCGCTCTACGAGGCCATCATCAAGCACACCCCGCAGCCCGATGTCGACGCGGAAAAGCCGCTGCAACTGCAGATCTGCTCCATCGACTACAACAGCTATGTCGGCCGCATCGGCATCGGCCGCATCAAGCAGGGCCGCATGAAGGCCGGTCAGGAAGTCACCGTGATGTACGGCGACGAAAACAAGGGCAAATCGAAAATCGCCCAGATCATGATGTTCACGGGTCTCGAGCGCGAGCAGGCGACCGAAGCCGAAGCCGGCGACATCGTGCTGGTCACCGGCATCGAACAAGTCGGCATCGGCGTCACCATCTGCGACCCGGCCGCGCCTGTCGGCATGGCCCCGCTGGTAGTGGATGAGCCGACGCTGACCATGAACTTCCAGGTCAATACCTCGCCCCTGGCCGGCAAGGAAGGCAAGTACGTCACCAGCCGCCAGATCCGCGAGCGCCTGCAGAAGGAACTGCTGTCCAACGTGGCCTTGCGCGTCGAGGAAACCGAGGATGCCGACGTATTCCTGGTCTCCGGCCGCGGCGAACTGCACCTGACCATCCTGCTCGAGACCATGCGCCGCGAAGGCTACGAGCTGGCGGTCTCGCGCCCGCGCGTGCTGTTCAAGGAAATCAACGGTGAGAAGTGCGAGCCCTATGAACTGTTGACCGTGGATATCGAGAACGAGCATCAGGGCACGGTCATGGAGGAACTCGGCCGGCGGCGCGGCGAACTACTAAATATGGAATCGGATGGAAAAGGCCGCGTGCGCCTCGAATACCGCATTCCGGCCCGCGGCCTGATCGGCTTTCAGGGCGAATTCCTGACCGCGACCCGCGGCACGGGCATGGCCAGCCATATTTTTGACGACTACGGCCCCATGGCCGGCATCATGGCCGAGCGCCGCAACGGTGTGCTGATTTCGCAGGATGACGGCGCTGCCGTCGCCTACGCCCTGTGGAAGCTGCAGGATCGCGGCCGCATGTTCGTCAGCCATGGCGACCCGCTCTACGAAGGCATCATCATCGGCATCCACAGCCGCGACAACGACCTGGTGGTGAACCCGATCAAGGGCAAGCAACTGACCAACGTGCGCTCGTCAGGCACTGACGAAGCCGTACGCCTGGTGCCGCCGATCCTGATGACCCTCGAATCCGCCGTCGAATTCATCGCCGACGACGAACTGGTCGAAATCACGCCGAAGTCGATCCGGCTGCGCAAGCGCCTGCTCAAGGAACACGAACGCAAGCGTGCCAGCCGCGAAGGCACTGCATAAAAAAACGGGAGCCGCGGCTCCCGTTTTTTTGCCTTGAAAAGTCGGCGCTGGCGATACGGCGACCAGGCTACCCGAGCGACTTCAGCGCGGCCGCGTAGTTCGGCTCCTGTGCGATCTCCGGCACCATTTCGCTGTGAATCACCTTGTCGTTCTCGTCCAGCACCACCACGGCGCGGGCAGTCAGTCCGGCCAGCGGGCCGTCGGCCATGGCCACGCCCCAAGCCTTGAGGAATTCCGGATGGCGAAAGGTGGACAGGTGGGCCACGTTCTTCAAGCCTTCCAGTTCGCAGAAACGCTTGGCGGCAAAGGGCAGATCGCCGGAAACGCAGAGCACGACCGTGTTGGGCAGGTCCCCGGCGGCCTCGTTGAACTTGCGGGTCGATGTGGCACAGGTCGGCGTATCGATGCTCGGGTAGATGTTCAGGACCTTGCGCTTGCCGGCAAAGTCCTTGAGCGACACATCGGCCAGCGCCGCGCTGGTGAGCTTGAAGTCGGGGGCCTTTGATCCAGCAGCGGGCAGATCGCCATCGACGCGAACGGGGGTTCCGCGCAGGGATATTGTTGTACTCATGGGTAGCTCCTTATTGGGGTGGGTTGGGGCGGGAAAATTTAGGGTTAAAGCGGATTCTAGTGAATCCGGGGCAGCCCGGGAAGCACCGCGGTGGCATTGGCCGTGGTGGCCTCAGCAACCTCCTGCACGGCAATGCCGCGCAAGTCGGCCAGCGTTTGCGCAATGCGCGGCAGTTGGTCCGGCGTGTTGCGGGCGCCGACTATCCACTCGGGGGGGATGTCCGGCGCATCGGTTTCCAGCACGATGGCTTCGAGCGGCAGCGTCGCTGCGAGTTCGCGGATGCGGCTGGCACGCGGAAAGGTCATCGCGCCGCCGAAGCCCAGCTTGAAGCCAAGCTTGATGAACTCATCGGCCTGCTGGCGGCTGCCATTGAAGGCATGGGCGATTCCGCCGGGCACGGGGCAAAGCCGCAGCTGCTTCAATATCGGGTCGATGGCACGACGGATATGCAGCAAGACCGGCAGCCCTGCATCGCGGGCGATCTTCAACTGGGCGGTGAAATAGAACTCCTGCTGCACGTCGTGGCGCGGCTCCACGAAGCGATCGAGGCCGATTTCGCCCACGGCAAGGGGATGCTCGCGCAGGACGGTTTCGCGCAGGGCATCGAGGTCGGCTTCGCGGGCGCGCTCGACATACATGGGATGAATGCCGTAGGCCGCCACGCAACTCGAATAATCGCGGCAGACCGAGGCGACGGCACCGAAATTGGCGCGCTCCACTGCCGGCACCACGATCAGCCCTACTCCGGCCCGCGTCGCCGCATCGGCCACTGCGTCGCGGTCGCCATCGAACTCCGCGGCGTCGAGATGGCAGTGGGTGTCGACCAGCATGGAATTATTCCAGCTCGTCGATCCAGGCCTGTTGAATGGCTTCGAGCTGCTTCTCGCCGCAGTGGCTTTCGTTTTCCTCGAAGCCAGGCAGCGACATGACCCAGCGCATCAGGTCGACAAAGTTGATCCTGGTCGGATCGACCTCCGGGTGAGCTTCGGCCAGCTCAATGGCAACGTCGAGGCTGTCGGTCCACTTCATTTCTTGGAATGCCCTTCCTTGACCATGTTGATGGTGTATTTCGGAATTTCGATCACCAGCGGAATCTGGCCGACCAGAGCCTGACACGAAAGGCGCGAGTTGGGTTCCAGGCCCCAGGCCTTGTCGAGCAGATCCTCCTCGATATCCTCGGCCGCTGCCAGCGAATTGAAACCTTCGCGCACGACGACATGGCAGGTGGTACAGGCGCAGGACTTTTCACAGGCGTGTTCGATTTCGATGTCGTTGCCGAGCAGCGCATCACAGATCGAGATTCCGGGCACGGCATCGATCACCGCCCCATCCGGACACAATTCGACATGGGGCAGAACAATAATTTGGGTCATAGGGATAGCTGATCAATTTTCCGGCCGGCGAGCGCACGCTTCACGCTCTGGTTCATTCGTCGCGCTGCAAATTCGTTGGTGGCGGCGCCCAGGACTTGCATGCCTTCATCGATGGCGCGGCGATCGCCGCCAAGCATCGCGGCTTGCAGTCTGGTCATCGCGGAGTCGATATGGGCACGCTCCAAGGTCGACAGCAGATCCGCATCGTCCTGCAGCGCCGACTGGGTGGCCTCGATCAGGCGATTGGCCTCGACCTGCGCTTCGCGCAAGGCGCGGCGGAAGGCATCATCGCTGGCATGACTGAAGCTGTCCTTGAGCATCGTCGCAATCTCGTCGTCGCTCAGGCCGTAGGACGGCTTGACCTCGATGCGCGCCTCGCGCCCGGTCGTCTGTTCGCGTGCCGTCACCGAGAGCAGTCCATCGGCATCGACCTGGAAGGTGACGCGGATGCGCGCTGCACCGGCGACCATCGGCGGTATGCCGCGCAGTTCGAAGCGTGCCAGGCTGCGGCAGTCTGAAACCAGTTCGCGCTCGCCCTGCACGACATGGATCGCCATCGCCGTCTGGCCATCCTTGAAGGTGGTGAATTCCTGAGCCCGCGCAATCGGAATCGTGGAGTTGCGCGGCACGACTTTTTCGACCAGGCCGCCCATGGTCTCCAGCCCCAGCGACAGCGGGATGACGTCCAGCAGCAGCCAGTCGTCGCCGGCGGCACGGTTGCCGGCCAGCAGATTGGCCTGGATCGCGGCGCCGAGCGCCACGACTTTTTCGGGATCGAGGTTGTTGAGCGGCTCCTGCTTGAACAGTTCCGCCACCGCGTGCTGGATCTGCGGCATGCGCGTCGAGCCGCCCACCATCACCACGCCGCGCACGTCTGCCACGGTGAGGCCGGCATCGCGAAGGGCCTTCTTCGTCGGTGCCAGCGTCTTTTGCACCAGGGTGCGCGAGATCTCGGTAAACACTTCGGTGGTCAGCATCAGGTCGACGTACTCGCCGCTGCCGAGCTTGACCGTGATCGGCGCCTGACCATGCTGCGACAACTGCTCCTTGGCTTCACGGGCGCGCGTTTGCAGCAAGCGCGCATCCTGCGGCGAAAGCGGCGCCAACTTTGCCAGCTCGATGATCCAGCAGAAAATGCGATGATCGAAATCGTCGCCGCCGAGGGCGGAATCGCCGCCGGTGGCCATGACCTCGAAGACGCCCTTCGACAGACGCAGGATCGAGATGTCGAAGGTGCCGCCGCCGAGGTCGAATACCGCATAGATACCCTCGGCCGAATTATCCAGGCCATAGGCAATGGCGGCCGCCGTCGGTTCGTTCAGCAGGCGCAGCACGTTGAGGCCGGCGAGGCGGGCCGCATCCTTGGTGGCCTGGCGCTGGGCATCGTCGAAATAGGCCGGCACGGTGATCACGGCGCCGGTCAGTTCGCCCCCCAGCGAAGCCTCGGCGCGATTGCGCAGAGTCTTCAGGATTTCCGCCGAGATCTCGACCGGGCTCTTGATGCCGGCAATGGTCTTCAGCTTGACCATGCCCTCCGTATCGACGAAATCGTAGGGCAGGGTTTCGATGTGGGCGATGTCGTGCCGTCCGCGGCCCATGAAACGCTTGACCGAAATGATGGTGTTCTTGGGGTCGATCGCCTGCTTCGCTTCCGCACCGTAGCCCACGTCGACAACGCCATCGGCGGCGTAGCTGACCACCGAGGGCAGCATCGGCCGCCCTTGTACGTCATTGAGCACCACGCCCATGCCGCTCCTTACGGTAGCGACCAGCGAATTGGTGGTGCCCAGGTCGATGCCGACGGCAAGACGATGCTCGTGAGGCGCCGCGGATTCTCCCGGCTCCGCAATCTGAAGAAGTGCCATATCGTTCTTTTTAAGCGGTGACGGCTTCGAGCGCGTCGTCGATTTCGTTCAGCAATTTTTCCTGAAACATGAGTTGCCGCACCAGATCGGCGGCAGCGGTGTAATCCTTTGCCACGTCGATCAGCTCGGCCAGACGCGCGTAGTCGGCCTTGATTTCATTCAGCAAGCTTGCACGGACATCGTCGAGGGCAGTTTCGTCTGCAGTGGCCCTGGCCTCCATCACGGCTTCGCGCAATTCCATCTGGCTCATCAGGAATTCCGCGGGCATCGCGGTATTGCTTTCGATCTGCGGGTCATGCCCGAGCAGATGCAACAGATAACGGGCGCGCTTGCCGGGCGATTTCAGCGTCTGGAAGGCCTCGTTGACCCGCGTCGCCCATTGCATTGCCATGCGCCGGTCGGAATCCGCAGCATGCGCGTGCTTGTCGGGATGCACCTGCGCCTGAATCGCGCGAAAGGACTTGTCGAGGCTTTCCAGGTCAAGCGCCTGCGCACGCGGCAGACCGAACAGCGTGAAGTGGTCGGCAGCGAAATCCAGGTCGAACGTGGTCATCGAGGGCTCAGGTATTGAACGACTCGCCGCAGCCGCACTGGTCCTTGACGTTCGGGTTGTTGAACTTGAAGCCTTCGTTCAAGCCTTCCTTGGTGTAGTCGAGCTCCGTGCCTTCCAGATAGGGCAGGCTCTTGGGATCGACCAGCACCTTGACGCCATGACTTTCGAAGACGTGATCTTCGGGCTCGGGCGCATCGGCGAATTCCAGCTTGTAGGCCATGCCCGAACAACCCGAGGTCTTGACCCCCAGGCGAATGCCGACACCCTTGCCGCGCTTGGCGATGAAGGCGGCGACGTGCTCGGCGGCAGGTTCGGAAAGTGTGACTGGCATTATCAGGCTCCCTGTTTCTTTCTGTAGTCGGCCACGGCGGCCTTGATTGCATCTTCGGCAAGAATCGAACAGTGGATCTTGACCGGCGGCAGCGCGAGTTCTTCCGCGATCTGCGTGTTCTTGATTTCCAGCGCCTGGTCCAGCGTCTTGCCCTTGACCCATTCGGTCACCAGCGAAGACGAGGCAATCGCCGAACCGCAGCCATAGGTCTTGAACTTGGCGTCTTCGATCACGCCGTCCTTGCCGACCTTGATCTGCAACTTCATGACGTCGCCGCAGGCCGGTGCGCCGACCATGCCGGTCGCAACGCTCTCGTCGTCCTTGGCAAAGGAGCCGACGTTGCGCGGGTTTTCGTAGTGATCCAGTACTTTTTCGCTGTATGCCATGATGATTCTCCGGTTATTCCTGTTGCTTCAGTGTGCTGCCCAATGGACCGTGCTGAGGTCAACGCCGTCCTTGTACATTTCCCAGAGCGGGGAAAGTTCGCGCAGCTTGCCCAGCTTGTCGTGCAGCAGCTTGATCGTGAAATCGATTTCCTGTTCCGTGGTGAAACGCCCGAGGGTGAAGCGAATCGAACTGTGCGCCAGCTCGTCCGAACGTCCCAGCGAACGCAGCACATAGGAAGGCTCGAGGCTGGCCGAGGTGCAGGCCGAGCCGCTCGACACGGCGATGTCCTTGATCGCCATGATCAGCGATTCGCCTTCGACGAAGTTGAAGCTGACATTCAAATTATGCGGCACGCGCTGGTCGATGTCGCCATTGACGTAGGTTTCCTCGATATCCATCAGGCCCTTGAGCAGCCTGTCGCGCAGCATCCGGATGCGCTCGTTTTCGGTCGCCATTTCCTCGCGAGCTAGACGGAAGCATTCGCCCATGCCGATGAGCTGGTGCGTCGCCAAGGTGCCGGAGCGCATGCCGCGCTCATGGCCGCCGCCGTGCATCTGCGCTTCGAGCCGGATGCGCGGCTTGCGCCTGACGTAGAGCGCGCCGATGCCCTTGGGGCCGTAGGTCTTGTGCGCGCAGAAGGACATCAGATCGACCTTCAGCTTGGAGAGGTCGATCGGCATCTTGCCGGTGGCCTGCGCCGCATCGACGTGGAAGATCACGCCCTTCTCGCGGCAGATCTCGCCGATCTCGGCGATCGGCTGGATCACGCCGATCTCGTTGTTCACCGCCATCACCGAAGCCACCACGGTGTCGGGCCGCAAGGCCGCCTTGAACTGCTCGACGGTGATCAGGCCATTCGCCTGGGGCACCAGATAGGTCGCCTCGAAGCCCTGGCGTTCGAGTTCCTTGACGGTATCCAGCACCGCCTTGTGCTCGGTGCTCACCGTGATGATGTGCTTGCCCTTGGTACCGGCGTAGAAATGCGCCGCGCCCTTGATGGCAAGATTGTTCGATTCCGTGGCACCCGAGGTCCAGATGATTTCCTTGGCGTCGGCGCCGACCAGCGCGGCAACTTCCTCGCGCGCATCTTCCACGGCTTTCTCGGCCTCCCAGCCATAGGAATGGGAGCGCGAGGCCGGATTGCCGAAATGCTCGGTCAGCCAGGGAATCATCTTCGCCGCCACGCGCGGATCGACCGGCGTGGTTGCGGAGTAGTCGAGGTACACCGGTAGCTTCATGCCTGCTGCATTCATCAAAAACTTCTCCAGTTCAGCTTGTCAGGGCCTGCAGGCCCTTGAGTTGCAAGATTGTAGTATTCAATGCGTCGAGCAGATCGCGCACCTGCGACGCGGTGTTGTCGGTGCCGAAGCTCACCCGCACGGCGCCGCGCGCGATCCTTGATTCGACGCCCATCGCCAGCAGCACGTGCGAAGGCTCCGGATTGGCGCTGGAACAGGCCGCCCCGGCCGCGACGGCAAAGCCGGCACGATCGAGTTTTCCCACCAGCGTATCGCCGTCGATGCCGGCGAAGGCGAAGTAGCTCGTGTTGGGCAGGCGTTCGGCAGCGCCGGCGAATATCGTCGCCCCCTGCGCCACGAGGCCTGTTTCGAGTTCCGCGCGCAGCGCCGCGAACTGCGGCGCACGCGCATCGAGGCGCGCGACCGCCAATTCAGCGGCGAGGCCGAACCCGACGATCGCAGCGACGTTTTCGGTGCCGGAGCGCAGGCCGCGTTCATGGCCGCCGCCGGCAATCAGCGGCTGCAGTTCGACGCGCTTGTCGACCACCAGCGCGCCGGCACCCTTCGGCCCGCCCAGCTTGTGCGCCGAGAGCGTCAAGGCATGCACGCCGGCGCCGTTGAGCGCGCGAAAATCCAGCGGACGCTTGCCGAAGGCCTGCACCGCGTCGCTGTGGAACCAGGCCCGTGTCGGCCTGGCCTGCGCCGCGAGGGCGCTGATTTCCTGCACGGCGCCGGTTTCGTTATTGGCCAGCATGACGGACAAGATCGCCGGCTTTTCCGCCAGTACCGCCTGAAAGTCGGCGCCGGCGACACGGCAATTGTCATCGACGGCGATTTCCCGCAGTTTCCAGCCCGCACGCGCAAGCTGCTTTGCCGGCTCGCGTACGCAGGGATGCTCGATCGCCGAGATCGCCGCGATGCCAGGCGGAAGACAGGCGGCGGCGCCCTTGATGAAAAGATTGTTGGCTTCCGAACCACCGCTGGTGA
>JBAZOF010000096.1:0-9741 GCA_041648855.1 Sulfuritalea sp.
CAATCTGCCGGCGGCGACCATACGGTTGAACAGCGTACTCTTCGACAGCCAGAGCATCTGATCGTCGAACGCGCTGCCTTGCGTTGCATTGACGAAGGCGCGGTCGGCGTTGAGGTTGTGGCTCTCGTCCGTGCTGGTGCCACCGGTTCCGGCGTTCTTGCCCAGCGAATAGACTACGGCGACTGCGTCGGTGGCAAGCGATTTGCCAGTATCACAGACGGCCGTGTCGGCGCTCCCGGAGATGTTAGTGCCGGTAGTGCATATCTGTAGGTCGGGCGCTAGCGTCGTCAGCCCGATATTCTTCATCCCCGATGCGGTGGAGAAGGCGCTGGTGTTTGCCGTGCTGATTGCATAGCGTACCCGATTGACGGTTTCGCCGCCCCAGCCGTCGAGGAAATATCCTTGCGAATCGACGGGTGACAAACCCAAGGTTGCCGCTGGAAAGTAACCACTGTACGGATAAGCGCAGCGGCCGTGGGACTGGACCGTAGTCGTTTCGGTGCATACGCCGCTCGACGAAGTGCAGAACGATTCCAGCCCGTTACTGGTATCCGACGCAGGACACGGAAGCCGGTCATTGGCCATGGCGAAACCGAGCAGGGCGTCGCGCGCGTCCGCCAGCTTCTTCTGGGTATCCCCGAAGTTGCGGATATCCTGCTGTGCCGACAAGGGCAGCAGCATGCCGCCGAGCAGCAGCGTGACGATGAACATCACGATCGCGAGTTCAATCAGCGTGAAGCCGCGCCTGGAAAAAGGCATGCGATGCGGCATCCCTCGGGACGGCCTCGTCGTGAAGAGAATCATGGCAGCCATGTCGTAGTGAAATCCGTAATGTTGATGACCTGATCCCGCGAACTCTGGCTGTTGGTGAAGCCCAGGCGCATGGTGCGGAAGGCAGGACTGTAGCAGTTGTTGTCGATACCGCAGAACTGGCCGCTGGCGCATGTCAGCGCGCCGGTACATGTGGCGCCGCGAAGGTCATACACTGTCATGGTGTCGGACAGCAACGGCTGATGACCAGGATCAAGCAGCGCCAGTTGGCGCGAAGTGAGTTTCATCTTTGCGATCTGGTTTGCGCTGGTGGGGCTGTCCGGAAGCTTCCAGACCTGGGTCTTGATGGTCGAAAAATAGATCGCGTTGTCACCTGAGCCGACGAGACTGATGCCGATCGCGGCTGCGCCGCCGGGGCTGGCGTCGGCCGTGGTATGCCAGAAACTGCCCGCGCTGCCGCCTTCCTTGACGTACCAGGTTGCGCCGGCCTTCATGCCGGCGGCGGTGCCTTCCAGCGTGGCACGTGTCCAGCCACCGGCACTCGCCGTGTAGACTCCGTTTTGGCTGGCGGTTGTCTGGGCAGTCAGCAAGACACGATCACCGCTGGCCAGTGCAACGCCATTTACGGTTTGCAAGCCGGAAAGCGTCAGATTGCCGGTAGCCACCGTGCGCACCGGATCTCTGTATTTCGCAATGTTGATCTGGCTGGTACCGATCACGATCGCTTCGCTGTTTTGCAATCGCCACAGCGTGCCCTTGTAGGTGTTGCCTTCATTGACAAACCAACTGCTGCCCACCGGAAATTCCATCCCTTCGTTTTCAGTCGCGGCGCGTGCCCATGCACCGGCGACAGCAATCCAGACCCCATTTTCTTTGGCGTCGGTTTGTGCAACGAGCAGCACACGGTTGCCGGCGGCCAGCGAAATCGCGTCTATGGTCTGTAGGCCCGATAGCGCGAGATTGCTGGTTGACACTACCCTTACCCGGCGGCCGTGGTCGTCGCGGCCGGCGTTGCTGGTGCGGTCGATCTCGACTCTTACGTGGTTCTCGTCGTGAGGCACCGAACTGAGGCTGGGGTCCAACTTGTAGACTCCAGCCGGGGCGGCCGGCACCGCTGGAAGCGCGAAGGGATTGCGCGGGTGCGGCCGTGAAGCGGGAAGAGTGATGATGCGGCCATGAACGTTGTCATCTTCTTCTGGATTGAGGTGGCAGTAGCTGCCGGCAGCAAAGCCGGTAGGGGGAGATGTGACCGCTTTGCAGAACATCGGCGAGGGGCAGGTGGAAAACGCGCAACTGCGATCCGAAAAAATAGCATCTTCGATGCCCCAATACACGATGCCCATATGTCCGCCGGAGTAACTCGGATCGGCCCTGCCATTGTTCAAATGGCTGGTCGATATGGGGGAGGAAAGCAGGTATCCAGGATCGAAACCAATGGGGTCGGAGAAACCATAAGGCGATCCGTCTACGTAATTTCTGCGGGTGTCGAATTCAATCCCCAGTTTCGGGTGCGCGATGATGGGTGTGACGGCGTTGTTTCCGGAGTAGCCCAAATGTTGGCCGGCTGCTCCGCAAACCGTGGCTCCGTTGCGGTCGCCGTCGACGGCGGCAAAAATGAAACCTTCGCCCGGGAATCCGGTGTCCTCTATCTGGAACTTGAAGTAGGCACGCACGCCGCTGCCGGTGCTGTGAACTTCAGGGGTCCATACGCAGCCGAAAAGTGCCGCAGCGGAATAGAAGTGACCAGTATCTATGTCCTGGCGTCCAAGGGTCAGAGTGCGTGTTCCGGCGTCGTATGCGGTCAGTTCTCTCCCCACTGGCAAAGCAGATGGGGCCTCGGTGAGACTCTTGCTGGCTGGAATGCAGCGGACAATATCCTGATTTGCCGGATGGCTGGCTGATACCTGCGCGAACAGGCTGGGACCGGCGAACGATGTGCCGCTGCCAGTGAAGCTGGTGAGGTTCTGGCCTTCGAGAAAGTTGCATTGGTCAAGTTGTTCGGCACCCGGGCTGCGCTTCTGGACATTGACTGGAGCGCCTACAGGACACCGCACGGTTGTTGTGTCGCGTTGTCCGGCGAACAACAGAGCGCCCGAGCAGGATTGCGCAACACCATCGACAGTGGCTGTGACAGCGCCGGGGGCTGCGACAAAGATCATTTCCTTGTAATTCGGGTAGTAGCCAAGCGGATCTACACCCTTGCCATAGCAGGTGTTGGTATCGGCACCGGTGATTTTTGCGTAGGGCGGCGAAAGACTGCCTCCGGCAGTGACGACCTCGTCGCGCAGACAATTTACCATTCGGTCCAGCATCGAATTTATATCGAGGCGGAAGCTGGACGATTTGCGCAGGGTGCCGAACAGGGTGTCGTTGGTTAGGGTGAGACCCTTGTCATTGGCAACAGTGGTGCAGTTATCACCTTGCGGGCACTGGGCATGGAAGTCGCTACCGGACTTGTCGATGTTTCCGGCAATCGCCATCGCTAGAGTGGTTGTGCTGGCGTCGACGGTGGAACTGCCGGAAAAATAGGCACTGGTTCCGCCCTGCACCGACGCAATGGACGGATCGAGATAGTTGGCGGGATTGTAGTTGCCGCCGCATTGGCTGATGTCGTCACCGCCGAGATCGGCTCGATTCTGTCCTGTCAGCGGCGGCCCAGGCGAGAAGATGATGGCCACCGGGCGGTCGTGGGCGGAAGCAAGCGCGCTGACCAGCGTGGCACCGCTGTTTGCAATTACTACGTCGAGGTGTCCAAGAGTATCCCAGTTCATCGGCTCGGGACGCTGAATGCGATCATGGCTGCCGGACACTACGTACCAGAGGCATTCACCGTTGCCATCCCGCAGCGGTTCGGTGCCGAGAGTACGCCATGGAAAGCGGCCGATTACGGTGTGGTTAGTCGTGTTGATGGCGGCGTCGCAACCTTCGAGAGGGTTGTTGCTCGCATCCTTGCATTTCGGGTCAACATTGTTGTTCCGGGAACTGCCCAGGTCAGGTAGCGGCAAATAGCCATAAACACGATCGAGCTGACCGTCGTTGATCTGGTCCTCGCGATACCGGACTGCGTACCCGATAAGCGCCTCCCGTGCCTGCACCAAGGCCGCATCGGTCTTTGCCTTCCGGAGAGTCGCAGTCGCCTCCGGTGTGAGATTGCTGATGAAGAAGTAGAGGCCGCCCATCGCGAGGAGGGCAAGCAGAGCGATCAGCAGAAAGCCGTGCTGCTTTCGCGCCAGCGACCGTCGTCGCCGATTCATCATGACTCCCCGTCAGCGCCTGGAGGCTGGAGTGGCCGGCGTCACCACTGTGCCGCCGCCCAGCCTTGCATTGCGCTCGCCGGTGGCCCTGTTGATGGTCTCGCCCACCTTGAGCCGCGCCGGCGCTTCTTCGCCGGGCGCCAGCAGGGCGCTACCCGGCGCCTTGGGTGAAATGGTTGCGGTGACGCCGGTGCGCGAGCTTTCGCCCTCGGTTTGTGCCTGGTTGTTCACCCATACGGTCGCCTTGCCGCTGGATCGATAGACGACACCGTCGAGGCTCATGCTGGTGCCCTGCAGCGATTGTGCTTCCTGGACGTTGAATGTGCGTTGCCGTTCCAGTGTGGCGCGCCTGTCCGGCGTGAAGAACAGACGACCCAATTCGGGAGCATCCGCCGCGAAGGCGGGAGCGAGCATGGCCAGGCTGAGCAGACCCGGCATCATCCGGCTTGACAGTCTCATTTGCCTTCCCTCAGCGTAATCCATTCGAGTTTGCACTCGGCCTTCAGCTGGGCGTTGTTGGCGCGCTGGGTGCCACTCGGCGCAATGCGCTCGATCGCACAAGAGCGGACCTGCAGCAGCGCCTGCACCGTATTGCGCAGATCAGCGAGAAAGGCGAGCAACTCGCCTTCGTGCAGCACCTGGATCTGCAGCCGCATCTGGCTCGCCATGATGTCGAAGCCGCCTGCGCTCGCGCCGCCGGGCAGTATGCTGGCATCGACCGTCCGTTGCGGCGCGAATTCAAAGTCGAGTTTGGATATGCGGCGTGCGGTCTTGATGCGGGCGATGGCTTCAACCCAGTCCAGACGTTGTTCCGGGCCGATGTAGCCGCGGTCCTTGAGCGCCTGGAAGCGGACGATCTTGTCGCGCAGTTCCTGTTCCTCGTCGCGTGCCCGGGCAAGTCTGGTCTGGATGTCCTTGCGTGCGGCGGTGGCCTCTCGATGGGTCTTTTCGGCACCCCCTTTCAGCTGCAGGGCAGTCCAGACGGAGATGCCGCCGACCACGGCCATGATGACCAGGAAGGCAATGGCCCATCGCAGGCGCTTGAGGTCTTTGGCGTCCAGCTTCATGCGTCCCTCACCGTAGCTCTCGCCTTGTTTCTCATAATGGACGGGCAATACGCAAGGCAAACTTCGGTACATCCGCAGGCTGTGCCCCGTCATCCTTGCCAGTGCTTCTGAGCGGCTTGTCTGATTCGATGTCGAAAGGTCGGCGCAGCACCCTGACGTCCGTCTGGGGAGTACGCAGCCGCTCGGCGAAGCTTTCGATCAGTTCGAGCTGGGCGCGCTGGTCGCTGACAAGGCCGAGCGGAAGCTGCGCCTGGATCTCGACGGAGATCCATCCTGTCGCGGCGGCAGCGACGGGGGCCGCTGCGCCGGCGGTCTGCGGCAGGCTCTTCTGGACCTTCTCGCCGCCTTCGAGACGATCGACAATCGCCCAGGTGAGGTGGGTAAGTTCAATTCTCGGGTGGTCGTTCAGTGCCTGGCTGAGGTGTATCAGCATTGGCTCCATTGCCGGAGAGCGTTGCTGCAGTGCCTCGAAGCGTCCCGACAGGGCACGCAGGTTGTCGGGGGTAATGCTGATCTTGGGCAGGCCATCGAGAATGGCGTTGTAGCGCTGTGTGTCGCTGGCGGTAAGGGCCTTGGTAGCTTCGGTCGTGTCGCGCAGGTCGTACAGATTGAGGGTGGTCTTGCCGGCATACAGCAGGCAACCGGCGAGTATGACCCAGGCTGCGCTGGTGAGCGCGGAGCGGATCTGCCAGAGATTGTAGAAGCGCCTCTCGTTGGCCGGGGCGAACTGTTGCGGGGGTGTCTTGCTCGCCAGGCAGTGAATGAACAGGTTGTCGGCGTTGCTGTCGGCGGGAACATCCCTGAGCTTCTGCTGGCGTGCCGTGGCGACGAGGTCGATGAACTCGAACTGAAGCTCGGCGGTGTTGCGGCAGAAATCCTGCAATGCCGGTATCTGTCCGGGGTGGGCGAGGACCATGGTGCGCAGGGCGGCGCCGCGTGGAATCTGGCGCTGGGCGACTAGATACTGGAATATCTTGGCCGAATCGTCGGCACTGGTGCGGCCGATTTCGTCCAAGCTGTGGGTGGCGAGCTGTGACAGCCGGGAGAAATGCAGCTTGCCCTGATCGAAGAAGCTTTGTCGCACTCCGCCACGGGTCAGGCTGACGAACAGCACCGGACCACCTTGACCCATCAATTGGGGAGCGCATCCGGCGAGCACCAGCGGCACCGAATAGACGCCGACGAGAATGGCCTCCGCTTCGCGCAGCGTATCCAGCCAGGGCGTGAAGGTCTCGATGCGGGTGAGCGCAGCGAACAACAGTTTTTCATCACGCCGACCGGTCGGTGCGCGGCCCAGCGAAATGGCGGTGGACAGCGACGTGTTGTAATAATATTGGACCAGGCGCCGCTGCAGCAGCGCATTGCGATCGCCGCCTTGGACATAGGGAAGCTCTTCGAGCTGGAAGCCCTCTTCGGCGATGTCCGCCAGCAGGTAGAAAAGGCTGGAGCGATTCTTGTTGAGATAGGCAGCGAGTGCTTCGAGGCCTACCGGTTCATGACTGAACTCGCCCTCGACCTTGATGCGGCCGCCGCTCCAGTAGTACGCGGTGAGGAAGGGGCCATCGAGCAGAAGAATCCGTTTCGCGGCCATCAGGTTTTCAGCTTGGTGATGATGTCATAGATGGGGCCCAGCACGGCCATCATGATCCAGCCGAGAATCAGTCCGATGGTCACGGTCATGACCGGTTCTATCATCGACTGAACCCTCTCGATTGATTCGCGCACATCGCGATTGTAGAAGTAGCTGACATTGGTCAGCGCGGTATCCAGGGCGCCGGTATTCTCGCCTACGCGCAACATGCGCAGCACCAGCGGCGGGAAGATCCCGGCATTCTGGAAGGCAATGGTGACGTTCTGGCCTTCGGCAATCAGGTCGCCGACCTTTTGCAGGCCTTCCTTGATGATGAGGTTGCCGACCACGTCTTCTGTTGCCTTGATCGAATCGAGAATGGTGATGCCCGAAGAATACATCATGGCAAATACCGACGCGAAGCGCGACAGGATGATCTTGCGCAGGATGTCGCCAATGTAGGGCAGGCGCAGTTTGGCATCGTCGAAGTAGTAGTGCGCCGTGCGGTTGGTGTTGACCAGAAAGGCGATAACGGCGGCAAGGATGATCGGCGTGCCGAGCACGACATACCAGTAATTGACGAAGAACTCCGAGGTGGCGATCAGTATCTTGGTCTGCGTCGGCAACTCCTGTCCCATGTTGCGGATGAAGCCGGCCATTTTCGGCACCAGGTAGATCATCATGAACAGCGTGATGGCGATCACGACCGTGGCGAGAAAGGCCGGGTACATGATCAGCTTCTTGGTGTGGGCGGCGAGCTCGTCCTGCCACTTGAGCGATTCCAGCAGGTTGCCGAGCACTTGCGGCAAGGCGCCGGTTTCCTCGCCGGCCTTGATCAGGCTGACCATCACGCCGTCGAAGGTCTGCGGATGTTCGGCGAGCGCCTGCGAGAGGGTTTTCCCGCCCTCGATACTTTCCACCATGCCGGCGATGATTTCGCGGAAGCGCGGGTTTTCGATGGTGTCACGCAAGTCGGTGAGGCTCTCGATCAACGAGACGCCGGCCCGTGCGAGTTGCTCGAGATGAAAGCAGAAGTTGATCAGTTCCGGGCGGGTGATCCGGGCGCGGCCCGTCAGGCCTCCCTGCTTCAGGGTGTCGCCGTTGATGAAGTCCAGGTCCATGCGCTTCAGGCGCATTTCGAGGTCGATCAGATTGATGGCCTCGAGACGGCCGGTCACCATTCTGCCGTGGGTGTTCATTGCCTTGTAGGCATAGAGAGCCATGTCTGGGCGCGGGTGGGCGATGATGCCGCAGAGCGGCTACATGCGCTCCGTCAGGTCGATGACGCGACCGACCTCTTCGATCGAGGTGGAGCCGTCGAGCACGCGCCGCAGACCGTCGTCGGACAAGGGGCGGAAGCCCTTGTCGCGCGCCATGTGGCGAATCTCGCGCTGTGTCGCGCGGCGGCTGATGAGATCGTCGATATCGTTGTCGAGGCGCAGCATTTCCATGATTGCGATGCGCCCCCGATAGCCCTGGTACTCGCAGTGGTCGCAACCGGCCGCGCGATAGAGAATCGGTGCCGGCTGGCCGCTGACGATGCCCAGCAGCTTGCATTCGTGGGCTTCGGCGGGATAGGGTTTGCGGCAATGGGAGCACAGGCGCCGCACCAGGCGCTGCGCGATGATGCCGATGATGTTGCCGGCCATGATGTCGGGCAGCACGCCGATATCGAGCAGGCGCGGGATGGCCCCCAGCGCCGAATTGGTGTGCAGGGTGGAATACACCTGATGGCCGGTCATTGCAGCGCGAAAGGCCATTTCGGCGGTGTCCGCGTCGCGAATTTCGCCGACCAGAATGATGTCCGGATCCTGGCGCATCATGGAGCGGATGCCGTTGGCAAAATCCAGCTTGGCGGATTCCGCCACCGAGGTCTGGCGGATCATTGCCATCGGATACTCGACCGGATCTTCGAGGGTCATGATGTTCACGCCCTCCTGGTTGATGTGGCTCAGCACCGAGTAGAGCGTGGTGGTCTTGCCGCTGCCGGTCGGCCCGGTGACCAGGATGATCCCCTCCGGACGCGCCACCATCAGCTTCATCAAGGTCATCTGGTGGTCGTCGAGTCCCAGCCGGTCGAGCGGCACGATGCCTTTCTGCCGGTCGAGGATGCGCAGGACGATGTTCTCGCCGTGAATGGTCGGCTGCGCCGCAACGCGGAAATCGACGGCACGGCCGCTGATGTTGAGCGAGATGCGGCCGTCCTGCGGCGCACGGGTCTCGGCGATGTTCATGCCGCTCATCACCTTGATGCGCACCGCCATGGCCGGCCAGTAGGTCTTGTGCAGGGCGCGGATCTGGCGCAGGATACCGTCGATGCGGTAGCGGATGCGCAGAAAGCTGGCTTCCGGCTCGAAGTGGACGTCGGACGCATCATGTTTCACCGCGTCGGTCAGCAGCGCGTCTACCAGGCGCACCACCGGCTGGCTGTATTCGTCGAGCGACGCGGACAGGCTGCGGTAGTCGATCTCGCCGGTTTCGATTTCGTGCAGGATGCCGTCGATTGAGAGTTCGTGACCGTAATACTGGTCGATGGCGCGGGCGATTTCCGATTCGCCGGCGAGCAGCGTTTCGATCACCAGTTCCGGATGAATCAGCGTGCGCAGCTTGTCGAGGGCGACGATGTCGTTGGGATCGGCAATCGCGATCTTGAGCCGCTGCTCGGGCTGCGAATAGCTGAGCGCCAGCAGCAGGTGGCGCTTGGCCAACTCGCGCGGCACCATGCGCAGGGCGTCCGCATCGATGATCGAGTTGGCCAGATCGACGGCCTTGTGGCCGAGCGACTCGCCGAGCGCGTCGCGCAGCGTGGCTTCGGAAACAAAACCGAGCGCAACCAGCAGCTTGCCGACTGGCTGGTTGGACTTCATCTGCTCCAGCAGTGCAATGCGAAGTTGGTCCTCGCTGATCACGCCTTGCGTGATGAGTATCTGACCAATCGGGCGGCGGGTGGTTGGTGAATTCATACGAGCATCATTATCCCGCATCTGCCTGCGAGGGCAAGTCCTGTGGCGTGCATAAACACGCTTGGTGCGCCGGGGCGTTGCGTACCGGGGCTTGGGTTTTTGCCGCGATGGTGGCG
>JBAZOF010000097.1:0-9725 GCA_041648855.1 Sulfuritalea sp.
ACAGGTCAATCCGCCGCTGCCGGGTTCCAAGGGGAAAATCGAGGTCATCGAATTCTTCTCCTACGGCTGTCCGCATTGCAGCGACTTCCATCCCTTCGTCACTCAATGGGCGGCCAAGCTGCCGAAGGACGTGAGCTTGCGCCGCGTCCCGGTCAGCTTCAATCGTCCCGAGTGGGCCCGTCTTGCGCGGATTTACTACGCGCTCGAAGCCACCGGCGATCTGGCGAAACTCGATGACGCGGTCTTTATCGCCATCCATGAACAGCGCGTTGTGTTCAGGACCGACGAAGCCGCGGTGGCATGGGCGGCCGCCAAGGGCGCCGACGGCAAGAAGTTCGGCGATGCGCTGGTTTCGTTTTCGATGCAGAGCAAGGTCCAGCGCGGCGATCAGGAAGCTACCGCTGCCCGTATTTCAGGCGTCCCCGCGCTGGTGGTCGATGGCAAGTTCCTGGTCAACAACGAGGCGGCGGGCAACTTCGAAGAACTGTTGAAGCTCACCGATGCCGTCATCGCCAAGGCCCGCAAGGAACGGTCGGGTAAATAGTCCATGCGGTTGCTGCGCCTGCTATTCACGCCGCGCGGTCTGTTCGCCGCCACGGGCCTTGCCGCGCTCGGCTTGGTTGCCGGCGGCGTTTTTCTGGCGCAAACCATGAATATCGCCGCCTGTCCGCTGTGCATCCTGCAGCGCATGCTTTACTTGCTGCTGACGTGCGAGGCCATTGCGGCATGGCTGCTGGCCGGTGCAACAGTACCGCGGCGTGCCGCGGCTCTGGTCATGATCGCCACATCCGCGACCGGCGTCTGGATTGCCGCCTATCAGACCTGGCTGCAACGCTTCGCCAAGGGAGTGAGTTGCACGGCTGACCAGCCATGGTGGGAGGCCTTCGTGAATTGGACCGGCAGCCAGTGGCCGTTGCTGTTCGAAGCCAGCGGCCTGTGCTCGGAGGCCGGCTGGAAATTTCTCGGCCTGTCGATCGCCGAATGGTCGCTGATCGCCTTCACCTCGATGACGATCGCGATGCTGGTCGCGCTGCTGCGCAAGAACTGATCGGGGAGCGCCCATGCGCTGCCGGCCAGGCAGCCGCCTTGCGGCATCAGTGCGTGTCGACGCGATCCATCAGGAAGGCCGCCTCGCTGGCAGTCAGGTACTTCCAGGGCAGCGGGATCAACCCGGGCACCTTCGCCATGTACCTGCGGTAGGTCTCTCCATAGATGGCAACCAGCTTGCCTTCCTCCAGTTTCGAGCCGACGACAAAATAGGCGGTGATCATCAGCGCGGAAACCAGCAGCGGTCCGTTCATGTCGCGGGTCCAGATCATGACCAGGCCGATGCAATACCAGGGATGCCGGACAAAACGATGCAGGGTTGAAAGCGTGAAGCTCTCCGGCTGATCCTCGCCGTTCCGGCTCAGTTGACGCAGTCCGAGAAACTCGCCCATGTCATAGCTGCGGCCCGAGACAAGAAGGCCGAGGATTGCCGCCAGCGCGAATCCGTTGCCCAGCCAGGCCCAGGCGCCCCGCCATTGCCAGAGCCAGTCGCTCTCGGCGCCATATATCAGCCAGAGCACCGGGATCAGCGTCAGCGTGGACAGGACATTGAACACGATCCGGTAACCGGGCATGAATTGCGGCCAGCGGCCAGCGATCCAGGCCTTGACGCTCAGCGCCGCCAGCGCGGAATGCAGGGCGAAATAGCCGAGCCAGGCCAGGGCGATGGCAGCCAGTCTCATGACGATGATGTCGCAAGCATGATTTTCCCTACCGTTGTCGACGCGGCCCGATGTTCGCCGTTGCCTGCCCGCGAAGCGGGAATCCCAGGTACGCAGAGCGCCGCCAGCGCCGACTTTCGAGTTCTCGCTCGGCGCTGCGCTTAGGGCTTCTGCCCGATCATGCGGCGATAGAGCGCCAGCGATTCGCCGACAATCCCGCGCCTGAAGGCCAGCACGCAGATCACGAAAATCGCGCCCATGATCACCGTGACCAGGGAGCCCACCTTGTCGGCGAGCTCGTTTTGCAGGGTGACGATCACCGTCGCCCCTACCACGGGGCCGAACACCGTGCCCATGCCGCCCAGCAGGGTCATCAGCACCACCTCGCCCGAGGTATGCCAGTGGGCGTCGGTCAGGGTGGCAAACTTGAACACCACCGTCTTGGTCGCGCCGGCCAGCCCGGCGAGCCCTGCCGAGAGCACGAAGGCCAGCAGCTTGTATTTCGCCACGTCGTAGCCCAGTGAAATCGCCCGCGGTTCGTTCTCGCGGATGGCCTTGAGAATCTGGCCGAAGGGCGAATGGATGGTGCGCTGGATCAGCCAGAACGAGCCGGCAAAGATTGCCAGCACCAGGTAATAGAGATTGATGTCAACGCTCAGATCGAGGCCGAACAGCGTGCCGCGCGGCACGCCCTGCAAGCCGTCCTCGCCGCCGGTGAAGGGTGCCTGCAGGAAGAGGAAGTACACCATCTGCGCCAGTGCGAGGGTCACCATCGCGAAGTAGATGCCTTGGCGGCGAATGGCCAGGCTGCCGATCAGCCAACCCAGCGCGGCGGCGGCAACGGTGCCGGCCAGCAAACCGACCAGAGTCGGCAGTTCCCATACCTTCAGGGCATGTCCCGTGACATAGGCGGCGCCGCCGAGAAACACTGCGTGACCGAAGGACAGGAGGCCCGTATAGCCCAGCAGGAGATTGAAGGCACAGGCGAACAGCGCAAAGCACAGCACCTTCATCACCAGTATCGGATAGATGAACATCGGCGCCAGCATCAGCAGGGCGAGGCCGGCAAGGTAGGCGATCGTGACGCGCCGGCTCATTTCTCTCTCCCGAACAGGCCCGCCGGACGAAACATGAGAACCACCGCCATGATCATGAATACCACCGTTGCGCTGGCCTCGGGCCAGAACACCTTGGTCATGCCCTCGATGATGCCGAGGCCGAGACCGGTAACCACCGAGCCGAGAATCGACCCCATGCCGCCGATCACCACGACGGCGAACACCACGATGATCAGGTTGGACCCCATCAAGGGGCTGATCTGGGAAGCCGGTGCGGCAAGCACGCCGGCAAATCCGGCCAGCCCGACGCCGAAGCCGTAGGTCAGCATGACCATCAGCGGCACGTTGATGCCGAACGCCTGCGTCAATTTCGGGTTTTCGGTGGCGGCGCGCAAATAGGCGCCGAGTCGCGTTTTCTCGATCATGAACCAGGTGAACAGACAGACCGACAGTGAGGCCACGACGACCCAGGCGCGATACTTGGGGAGGAACATGAAACCGAGATTGAAGGCGCCCGAGAGTTCTTCGGGAATCGAATACGGCTGCCCCGCGACGCCGTAAAGGTCGCGGAACAGACCTTCGATCATCAAGGCCAGGCCGAAAGTCAGCAGCAGGCCATAAAGATGATCGAGCTTGTAGAGCCATTGCAGCATCAGCCGCTCGATGGCGATGCCGATCAGGCCGACGCCGATCGGCGCCAGCACCAGCATCCACCAGTAACTGATGCCAAGGTACTCGAGGCCGATCCAGGTCAGCATGGCGCCCGCCATATAGAGGGCGCCATGGGCGAAGTTGATGATGTTCAGCATGCCGAAGATCACGGCAAGCCCGAGACTCAAAACGGCATAGAAGGACCCGTTGACCAGGCCCAGCATGAGCTGGCCGAACAGGGCCTGTATCGGTACGCCGAAAATCTCCGTCATGCGAACATCCCTTGCATCGTCAGCCGCGGCTTATTTCTTGACCGCCGGGCAGCGCGACAGCGCCATCGGCTGGAAGGCCTCGTCGCCGGGAATCACCTGCTTGACGTTGTAGTAGTCCCACGGCTCCTTCGACTCGCCGGGTTTCTTGACTTCGACCAGGTACATGTCATGCACCATGCGGCCGTCCTCGCGAATCTTGCCGCCCTTGGCGAACGCGTCGTTGATCGGCGTAGCCTTCATCTGCTTCATCACCGCCGCGGTATCGTCGGTCCCGGCCGCCTGCACCGCCTTCAGGTAGTGCAGCACGGCCGAATAGGTGCCGGCCGGCAGCATGTTGGGCATTCCCTTGTGCCTGCTGAAGAAGCGGCGGCTGAATTCGCGCGTTTCCTTGTTCAGGTTCCAGTAGAAGCCCTCGGTGAACATCATGCCCTGCGTCGTCTGCAAGCCGAGGGCGTGGATGTCGACCACCGTGGTGAGCAGGCCGACCAGGGTCTGGTTCTTGGTGATGCCGAACTCGTTTGCCGCCTTGATCGAGTTGATGGTGTCGCCGCCGGCGTTGGCGAGGCCGATCACCTTGGCCTTGGACGCCTGCGCCTGGAGCAGGAAGGACGAGAAGTCGGAGGCATTCAGCGGATGGCGGACCGCGCCGAGCACCTTGCCGCCGCTGGCCTTCACGGCATCCATCGAGTCCTTTTCCAGCGAATGGCCGAAGGCATAGTCGGCGGTGAGGAAGAACCAGCTGTCCTTGCCCTGCTTGGTCACGGCCTTGCCGGGGCCGTTGGCCAGCGCGTAGGTGTCATAGACGTAATGCACCACGTTGTTCGGCGCGCAATCCTCGTTGGTCAGGCGCGTCGATGCTGCGCCGGTGTTCAGCATGATCTTGTTCTTTTCGGTGGTGACTTTGGCGACGGCGATGGCCACGCCGGAATTCAGCACATCGGTGACCATGTCCACACCCTGTGTGTCGTACCACTCCCGCACCTTGTTGGAGCCGACGTCGGCCTTGTTCTGGTGGTCGGCGGAAACCAGCTCGATCTTGAATTTCGGCTTGAACTGCGCCTTGAAATCCTCGATGGCCATCTCGGCCCCCAGCACCGAACCCTTGCCGCCCAGGGCCGAATACACCCCGGACATGTCCGTCAGCACGGCGATCTTGACCACGTCGCCGGAAATCTTGCCGGCTTGGGCCAGCGCGGAACCTGCAGCCGGCAGCAACAATGCGGAAAGTGTCAGGGCCAGCAGTTTGCGTTTCATCATGGTGTCTCCTCCTTGGTAAATATTGACGGGGTCCGAAGGCTCAGACCCCGAGGTACTCCTGCAACAGATTCTGCTTTTCCATTATTTCGTGCTGTGCGATTTCCTCCATGACCTGCCCATGCTCGACAATGAACATGCGGTCGGCCAGCGGCGCGGCGAAGCGGAAGTTCTGCTCCACCAGGATGATCGTGTAGTCGCGCTCCTTGAGCATCCTGATGACTTCGCCGAGCTTTTGCACGATCACCGGGGCCAATCCCTCGGAAACTTCATCGAGCAGCAGCAGTTTGGCCCCGGTGCGCAGGATGCGCGCCATGGCCAGCATCTGCTGCTCGCCGCCGGAGAGCCGCGTGCCCTGGCTGTTGCGGCGATCCTTGAGGTTGGGAAACATTTCGTATAGCTCGTCGAGGCTCAGGCCGCCGCTGCCGACCTGAGGCGGCAGCAGCAGGTTCTCCTCGCAGCTGAGGCTGGCATAGATGCCGCGTTCCTCGGGGCAGTAGCCGACACCGAGCTGGGCGATCCGGTGCGAGGGCATGTTGATGACTTCGCGGCCGTTGAGCATGATGGAACCGGTGCGCCTGCCAGTCAGACCGAGGATGGCGCGCAGCGTGGTGGTACGCCCGGCGCCGTTGCGACCCAGGAGCGAGATACACTCCCCGCGCCGCACGGTGAAATCCATGCCGTGCAGCACATGCGATTCGCCGTAGAAGGCGTGCAGATCGGATACCCGGAGGAACTCGGTTGCGCTCATTTCAGTGTCCCGGCGAAGCCAGTTCGTCGACTTCTGTCCCCATGTAGGCCTCGATCACCAGCGGGTTGGCGGCGACCTCGGCATAGGGGCCTTCGGCCAGTACCGATCCCCGCGCCAGCACGGTCAGGGTGTCCGAAATTCCGGCGACCACCTTCATGTTGTGTTCCACCATGAGGATGGTGCGGTTGGCCGAAACCTGCTTGATCAGTTCCATCACGCGGTGCACGTCTTCATGGCCCATGCCCTGGGTGGGCTCGTCGAGCAGCATGAGTTCGGGATCGAGCGCCAGCGTCGTGGCGATTTCCAATGCGCGCTTGCGTCCGTAGGGCATTTCCACGGTCACCATGTCGGCATAGCCCGCCAGGTCGACCGCGGTCAGCAATTCCATGGCGCGGTCGTTGAGCAGATTCAGGCTGCGGTCGGACTTCCAGAAATGAAAGCTGGTCCCGAGTTTGCGCTGCAGGGCAATCCGGACGTTTTCCAGCACGGTGAGATGCGGAAACACGGCGGAAATCTGAAAGGAACGGACAATGCCGCGACGGGCAATCTTCTGCGGCGCTTCGCCAGTGATGTCGATGCCGTTGAAGTGGATCTGCCCACGCGTGGGCTCGAGGAATTTGGTCAGCAGATTGAAGCATGTGGTCTTGCCGGCCCCGTTGGGGCCAATCAGCGCGTGAATATGACCGCGCCTGACCTTGAGGTCCACGCCATTTACCGCGACGAAGCCACGAAACTCCTTGACGAGACCAGTGGTTTCAAGAATGCAATCTTCTGCCATCAAACTCTTTTTGAATTGTCGGAACGCCGACGATCAGCGCGCCTTCTCTGGTGCGAATGATTATGCGGTGGGGTGCGGGTTTGCGCAAGTGATTGAGATGCGAAATGTTCAGAAAGCTGCGCTGCTAGCCGTTTCGATGGCGTGCTCGTTGCGCTACACTGGAATTTCATTGCGGGGGGAGATTGCCATGATCCGACGTGCCACCATTGTCCTGCTCGGCGCTGCGGCATTTGCGCTGATCGGAGCGCGCATGGTGAGCGCCCAACCCGTCATTCCGGGATCGACTGCGTTTTGCCTGTTCGAGGTGCCGATCGACGAAACCGGCAAGCGGCGCTGGATCAATCTGGGCATCGTCCAGTATGTCGAGGCGACGCAAACCGAGGTAAGAATCTTCTATGGCGCCGGAAGCCTGGGCAGCGGTCACGAGGCCAGGGTCGCGGTCACCAGCATGGATGCCGCTTTGCTCGTGCTGGAAAAAATGCGCCGAGTGGCCACCGCCTGCCGCTGACCAGGCAGCCCGTTCAACCGCGCTGCGCCGCGTCGCGTCCGCGCTTTTCGTCGATGCCGAGCAGCAGAAACAGGCCGGCGACAAAATAGAGCCCGGTAACGGCCAGAGCCAGCCGGTGATTGCCGCCGGAAAGCCAGGTCGTGAGGCCATAAGTCATCGGGCCGGCGATGGCGGCCAGCTTCATGGCCAAGCCCCAGAGCCCGAAAAATTCAGCCCGCCGTTGCCGCGGCGCGAACAGGCCGACCAGCGCGCGCGATGCCGACTGGCTGGAACCCAGGCACAGCCCGGCGATATTCGCCGCCACCCAGAACTGCTCGCGGCTGTCCGAGCTCAGCGCGATGACGGTCATCAGGAGCCAGCCCGCCAGGGTCAGGGCGATGGTGCGCACATGGCCGAGCCGATCCTGCAGGTAGCCGAAGGCGAAGGCGCCGATGGCGGCCGTGCCATTGACCACGAAGAACAGCTTGATGTTGTCTTCCGCGGTGAATCCGATCGCCTCCTGCGCGTAGATGGCTGCCAGGGAAATGGCCGCGATGACCCCGGATTGATAGAACAGCAGGCAGGCCATGAAGCGCGCCATGTCGGGAAATGCCTTCGCCTCGCGCGCGGTGGCCAACAACCGTTGCGCCAGCACGGAAAATTCGGTGGCGACCTCTGCCACCGGGCTCGCCTGCACCCGCTCGCGCAGCAGCAGGAAAGTCGGCGCTGACGCCACGGCGAAAAAGACGGCGGTGATCAGCATGGTGGCCGGCACGAAGCTGTCCGCTCCTTCGCCGCGGCCCTTGGCGGCTACGATCCAGGCCAGGCACAGGCCCAGGCAGGCCATGCCGCCCAGATAGCCCCAGCTCCAGCCCCAGCCCGACACCTTGCCCAGATCCTCCTCGCCCGCGAGTTCCGGCAGAAAGGCGGCAATGATGTTTTCGCCGCTGCCGAAAAAAAAACTGGCGATCACCACCAGGGTCATCGCCAACAGGACATCGCCGGGGCCGACCCAGAACAACATGGCCGTGGCCGCCACGCAGCCGACCGTGGTCACGGCCAGCAGCTTCTTCTTGGCGCTGTGGCGGTCGGCATAGGCGCCGACGCTGGCAGCCGTCAGCATGATCGCGAGGCTGGCGACCGCCTGCGTCGTGGTCCAGGCCAGCGTCGCCCATGTTGCGCCGCCCGCCACCACGGCGACGAAGTAGGCGTTGAAAATGGCCGTCACCACCGTTGTCGTATAGGCCGAGTTGGCGAAGTCGTACATCGCCCAGGCCCAGACTTCGCGCCCCCTGACGCCGTCGGCAAGAATCTGTCTGGTCACGGGACGCTCCGCTCCAGATCCGGTTCGCCGCAGTGCCTGAGGATTTCCCGCCGCGTGGCATCGTGCAGCCGCAAGGCGGCCTGCCAGCCCTGGCCGTCCACGGCGATGGGCGCGCAGACGGTGACGCGAACCGCGCCGTGTCGCGGCAGCAAGGATTCGTCGCGCAGGATTTCGCGGGTTCCGGCCAGTGCCACCGGCGTCACGGCCGGTCCATTCTGCACGGCGATCTGGAAGGCCCCGAGGCGGAAAGGCCGCAAGCCCGGCTGACGGGTGAAGGTGCCCTCGGCGAAGAAGAACAGCGGCCGCGTTGCATCGCCCTGCGCCAGGCGACGCACATCATCGACGCCCTGCCGCGCATCGAAACGCTCGACGAAGACCGCTCCGAGATGGCGCAGCAGCGGACCGGCGAACGTATGCGCGGCCAGTTCCTGCTTGGCCACGAAGGTTACGGGCATAGGCAGCGCCGCCGCCAGCACGATGCTGTCGACATAGCTGGCGTGGTTGGCGACGAACACCCCCGACCCCGGATGCACATGTTCGAGGCCTGCGACCTGCAGGCGGATGCCGCACAGGCGCACGCAGGTCCGCGCCATCGCGCCGACGAAGCGCCAGCGCAGCTCAACGCCCGGCAGCAACAGGATGCCCGCCACGGCGGGCAGCAGCAGCAGGCCATAGACACACCAGGCATAGCCGCCGTAGAGCAGTTCGCCGCCGCGACGCAGGGCGGCCACGCAAGCCTGCCAGAAGCCGGCCAGGCTCAGCCGCACGACTTGCAGCCAGAGCGCGCGGCCGCCCGCGCCGAAGCCCTCGCCGCAATAAACGTCCCGCGTCGCCGAACGGCGGATCTTGCCGCTGGAAGTCTTCAGCACCGCATGGGGCGGCGCCAGCACCACGTCGTCGGGCGGCGTGCCGAGCAGATCGACCGTCAGGCCATTGATGCGCCGGATCAGCTCCTGCCGCGCCGCGGCGCCGGTCTCGCGGCTTTCGGCCACCACCACCAGCTTCTCGGTGCCCTGCCCCGCCACCGCCACGCCGAACACCGCGACGCAGCCGCGGCGCACGCCGGGAATCGCGCCGACCGCTTCTTCCAGTTCGTAGGGATAGAGATTGCGTCCGCCGCGAATGATGGTGTCCTTGATCCGCCCGGTGATGACGATGTCACCCTCGGCAAGATAGGCGAGGTCGCCCGAATCGAGCCAGCCGTCGCGGATCAGCTTGGCGCTGGCCTCCGCGTTGCGGTAATAACCGCGCGTCGCCGACGGGCCGCGGAATTCGAGGCGGCCGACGCGTCGCGGCGGCAGTTCGACGCCGGCCTCATCGACAATGCGCACCTCGTGGCCCGGCAGCGGCCGGCCGCAGGTCACCATCGCCAGCGCATGGACATCGTCAGCCGCGGCCGGCACCGCTTCGCCGGCAGCCAGAGGCTCGCGCTGCACTCGGT
>JBAZOF010000098.1:0-9710 GCA_041648855.1 Sulfuritalea sp.
CGGTGCAAGTGGATTTCTCCATGCCGGAGCGTCTCGGTGCCGAATATGTCGGCGAAGACAACGCCCGCCACACGCCGGTGATGCTGCATCGGGCGATCCTCGGTTCCCTGGAGCGATTCATCGGCATTCTGGTCGAAAACCACGCGGGCGCCTTCCCGCTTTGGCTGGCGCCGGTGCAAGTGGTGGTCATGAATATTTCGGAAGCGCAGACGGATTACGCCGAAAATGTGGCAAAAATGCTGCGTGAAGCCGGCCTGCGCGTCGAGAGCGATTTGCGCGGAGAGAAAATAAACTATAAAATACGCGAACATAGCTTGTTGAAGCGGCCTTATATCGTTGTCGTTGGTGACAAGGAAAAGGCCGCTGGGTTGGTCGCTTTACGTGCCCGCGGCAATCAGGATCTCGGGCAGATGTCCCCCCAGGCCTTGATCGAACGTCTGTTGCATGAACAATGCAAGAGAAGCGTAGCGGTCTGATTTTTTTAATTGTTTGGAGATACGAACCATCGCTCAGGATAAATCGCAGCGTCTCAACGAAGAGATCACCACCCCCGAAGTTCGTCTGGTCGGGGAAGACGGAGAACAACTGGGCATTGTCCCGATTCGTCAGGCGCTGGCGCTGGCTGAAGAAGCCGGTGTGGATCTGGTGGAAATCGCTCCAACGGCTGTGCCGCCTGTCTGCAAGATCATGGACATCGGCAAATTCAAGTATCAGGAAGCAAAGCGCCAGCACGAGGCCAAGCTGAAACAGAAGCAAGTGGTGGTGAAGGAAGTCAAATTTCGCCCGGGTACGGACGAAAACGACTACCAGATCAAGCTGCGCAATGTGATCAAGTTTTTGAGCGAAGGTGACAAGGCGAAAATTACCTTGCGTTTTCGTGGACGCGAAATGGCCCACCAGGAAATCGGCATGCGCATGCTGGAAAGAATCAAGACGGACCTCGAGCAGCAGGCGATGGTAGAGCAGTGGCCGAAAATGGAAGGACGTCAGCTGATCATGGTGCTGGCCGCTTCCAAGAAAAAGCCGCACTGAGAATTCAGGAATTTGTTCCGCATGCCCGGCATGCGGAAACAAGAAGTGGTTGCAGGTCACCAAGCATTCCCGAGGCGGGAAACACCTGGCAGCCATGTAATAGGGAGATCTTCGATGCCGAAGATGAAGACCAAGAGCGGTGCCAAGAAGCGCTTTGTCGTGCGCGCTTCCGGCGGCATCAAGCGCGGGAGTGCGTTCAAGCGCCACATCCTGACCAAGAAAACCACCAAGAGCAAGCGCCAGTTGCGCGGCGTGCACACTGTGCATGCATCCGACGCGAAGTCGGTCCGCGCCATGCTGCCCAACGGTTAAGGAGAGACACCATGCCAAGAGTTAAACGTGGTGTAACGGCGCGCGCGCGCCACAAGAAGGTTCTCGACCTGGCCAAGGGTTATCGCGGCCGTCGCAGCAAGGTCTACCGCATCGCCAAGGAAGCGGTGATGAAGGCCGGGCAATATGCCTACCGCGACCGTCGCCAGCGCAAGCGTCAGTTCCGTGTTCTGTGGATCGCCCGTATCAATGCGGCGGCCCGCGAACTGGGCATGAAGTACAGCACCTTCATGAACGGCCTGAAGAAGGCCTCGATCGAGGTTGATCGCAAGGTGCTGGCCGACCTCGCCGTGTTCGACAAGCCGGCATTCGCCGCCCTGGCCGAACAGGCCAAGGCAAAGCTGACGGCCTGAGGCTGGCTGTACCCGGAGAAGGAGGCCCAGGGTTGTTGGGGGTCTCCTTTTTTATTGCTGTCATTTTGTTCTGATCAATGGATAACCTGGATCAACTCGTAGCCTCCGCGACATCCGACTTTGCCGCTGCCACCGAGCCGGCCAAGCTGGAAGACGCCAAGGCGCGCTATCTGGGCAAGGAAGGCTCGCTCACGGCACTGCTCAAGGGTCTTGGCAAGCTGCCGGCGGAAGAGCGCAAGAGCGCCGGTGTGGCGATCAACATCGCCAAGGAGCGCATAGAGTCGGCGCTGGCGACACGGCGCGAAGCGCTGAAGAGCGCCCAGCTCGAAGCTCAACTGGCGACCGAGGCGCTGGACGTCACGCTGCCCGGCCGCGGCTTGCCCCGTGGCAGCCTGCATCCGGTCACCATCTGCCTCGACCGCGTCGAACAGCTATTCCGGTCCATCGGTTTCGAAGTGGCCGACGGCCCTGAGATCGAGACCGACTGGCATAACTTCACGGCGCTCAATACGCCCGAGAATCATCCGGCGCGTTCGATGCACGACACTTTTTACCTGCAGGGCGAGGACGGCAAGGTGCAGGACGACGTGCTGTTGCGCACCCACACCAGCCCTGTGCAGATCCGTTCCATGCTGGCGCATACGGAACGCTACAAGCATATGGAAACGCTGCCCGAGCTGCGCGTGATCTGTCCCGGTCGCGTCTATCGCGTCGATTCCGATGCCACGCATTCGCCGATGTTCCACCAGGTCGAAGGCCTCTGGGTGGGCGAGAACGTCAGCTTCGCCGACCTCAAGGGCGTGGTTGCCGATTTCCTGCGGCGCTTCTTCGAATCCGACGATCTCAAGGTGCGTTTCCGCCCCTCTTTCTTCCCGTTCACCGAGCCTTCGGCGGAAATCGATGTCGCCTTCATGGGCGGCGAGCTGGAAGGCCGCTGGCTTGAAATCGCCGGCTGCGGCATGGTTCATCCCAACGTAATGCGCTTCGGCGGCTTCGATCCCGAAAAGTACACCGGCTTCGCCTTCGGCATGGGGCCGGATCGGCTGACCATGCTGCGTTATTCGATCCCCGATCTGCGCCTGTTCTTCGAAGGCGATCTGCGTTTCCTGGCGCAATTCAACTGATATGCAATTCTCCGAATCCTGGCTGCGCAGCCTCTGCAATCCGTCCCTGTCGAGCGAGGATCTCTGCCACGTACTGACCATGGCCGGCCTCGAAGTCGAGGAACGCCGTCCCGCCGGCGCCGACTTTTCGAATGTCGTCGTTGCCGAAGTTCTGAGCGTCGAAAAACACCCCGATGCGGACAAGCTCAAGCTCTGCTCCGTCGATGTCGGCGAAGCCGCTCCGCTGCAGATCGTCTGCGGCGCACCGAATGTCGTCGCGGGCATGAAGGTTCCGTGCGCGCGGGTCGGCGCCAGGCTGCCCGGCATCGAGATCAAAAACGCGAAGGTGCGCGGCATCGAGAGCTCCGGCATGCTGTGCTCGGCGCGCGAACTCGGCCTTTCCGACGATCATGGCGGCCTGCTGCCGCTGGCCGTCGATGCGCAGGTGGGCGAGGACATCCGCCACCATCTCGACCTTGACGATCACCTGATCACCCTCAAGCTCACGCCGAACCGTGCCGATTGTCTTTCGCTGCTCGGAATCGCGCGCGAACTGTCGGCGCTGACGGGTGCGCCGTTGCTGGCGCCCGAGGTCAAGCCGGTTGCGGCGACCGTGGCGGACATGCGCCAAGTGGTGCTCGATGCTCCGCAGTCGTGCTCGCGTTACTGCGGCCGCATCATTCGCGGCGTCAACGCCCGCGCCGCGACGCCTGAGTGGATGAAGCGGCGCATCGAACGCAGCGGCATCCGCTCGATTTCCTTCCTGGTCGACGTCACCAATTACGTGATGCTCGAACTCGGTCAGCCGCTGCATGCCTTCGACGATGCTGAACTCTCGGGTGCGATCCACGTGCGCCTGCCCAAGCCCGGCGAGCAGTTGCTGCTGTTGAACGAACAGACCGTGAAGCCGTCGGCCGATACCGCACTGATCGCCGACGACCAGAAGCCGCTGGCCATGGCCGGCGTCATGGGTGGCGAGCATTCGGGCATCGGCGACCAGACCAAGGACCTGTTCCTCGAGAGCGCCTTTTTCCCGCCCGCCGCGATCGCCGGCAAGGCGCGCGCGCTGGGCTTCAGTTCGGACGCGTCGCACCGCTACGAGCGCGGCGTCGATTTCGAACTGCAGCGCAAGGCGATTGAGCGTGCGACGCAACTGATCGTCGAGACTTGCGGCGGCCAGCCCGGTCCGGTGACGGAAGCGGTTTCCGCTGCGCATCTGCCCTCGCGCAAGCCGGTGCGCCTGCGCGCGGCGCGTGCCGCCCGGGTGCTCGGAATCAGCCTCGCCGCGGAGCGCATCGAAGGCATGCTCAAGGGGCTGGGTCTTGCGCTGGAACGGCAGGGCGATGACTTCCTCGTCACGCCGCCGTCCTTCCGCTTCGATATAGAAATCGAGGAAGACCTGATCGAGGAAATCGCCCGCATTCACGGCTACGACAATGTGCCGTCGCGGGCGCCGGTGGCCCTGTTATCGATGATGCCGGCGACCGAAACGAGCCGCCGGCCGATGGCCCTGCGTCGCATGGTGGCTGAGCGCGACTATCACGAGGTGGTGACCTACAGCTTCGTCGACGCTGCCTGGGAAGCCGATTTCGCCGCCAACGCAGCGCCCGTGGTGCTCGCCAATCCGATCGCCAGCCAGATGGGTGTGATGCGTTCCTCGCTGATCGGCGGACTGGTCGGAACCCTGATTGCCAATCGCAAGCGGCAGACGGAGCGGGTCCGCATTTTCGAACTTGGCCGCTGCTTCAAGCGCGATCCAGCTTCCGGCCCGGTTCGGGGCTTTGCCCAGCCGCTGCGCCTGGGCAGTCTCGCCGCAGGTCCGGCCTTGCCCGAACAATGGGGTGCGCCCGCAAGCCGGGTGGATTTCTACGACGCCAAGGGCGACGTCGAGGCACTGTTCGCGCCACGCCGCCTTGAGTTCATCACGGCCCAGCATCCGGCCCTGCACCCGGGCCGTTGCGCCACCGTGACCCTCGACGGCAGGCCGGTGGGCATCGTCGGCGAACTGCATCCGCGCTGGGTCCAGAAATACGAACTGGGCACCGCCCCGGTGGTTTTCGAACTTGAATTGGCCGACTTGCTGGCAACGCCTTTTCCCGACTATGTCGAGGTTTCCCGCTTCCCGGCCGTGATCCGCGACCTGGCCCTGGTGGTGCACCACACCCAGGCGCTGGCACCCTTGATGGCCGCCCTGCGTGCCGCCGCGCCGGCCATCGTGCGTGATGTTGCATTGTTCGATGTGTATCAGGGCAAAGGCTTGGCAGAAAACGAAAAGAGCCTTGCGTTTCGTATAGTTATACAAGATACTCAACGTACTCTCGAGGATGCGGAAGTCGAGGCGGTGATCGCCAATATGCTGGCAGTCGCCCGTCGCGACTTCAATGCGTCCTTGCGCGGATAAATGCAGTCGGAGCTGATATGACATTGACCAAGGCGGAACTCGCCGATCTCCTGTTCGAAAAAGTCGGCTTGAACAAGCGCGAAGCCAAAGACATGGTCGAGGCCTTCTTCGACGAAGTGCGCCTTGCGCTGGAGAAGGGCGACAGCGTGAAGCTTTCCGGTTTCGGCAATTTTCAGCTGCGCGAGAAGCCGCAGCGTCCAGGACGCAATCCCAAGACCGGCGAGGAGATCCCGATCACGGCTCGCCGCGTCGTCACCTTTCACGCCAGCCAGAAACTGAAGGCAGCGGTGGAGGCTTTCCCACGTGACAGCGGCCAGCCATAGCCGGGACGAACTTCCGTCGATTCCCGCCAAGCGCTACTTCACCATCGGCGAAGTGAGCGAACTGTGCGGTGTCAAGCCGCATGTGCTGCGCTACTGGGAGCAGGAATTCACGCAACTGCGGCCCGTCAAGCGGCGCGGCAACCGTCGCTACTACCAACATCATGAAGTTCTGCTGGTGCGGCGCATCCGCGAACTGCTCTATCAAGAAGGCTTCACCATCAGCGGTGCGCGCAACCGCCTCGAGGATGGCCCCGGCAAGCTCCACGATTTGCCGGAAACATCGCTCGGGGGGAGCCAGGCATCGCTGCGTGCCGAACTCGCTGCCATCGTTGAATTCCTCAGCGCTGCCTGAGTCGGTGAGCGTTTCCTTTGATATAATTCAAAATGTCGGGGCGTGGCGCAGCCTGGTAGCGCACTTGCATGGGGTGCAAGGGGTCGCGAGTTCGAATCCCGCCGCCCCGACCAGTAACACCAAGGGTTTCCGGTTAATCGCCGGAAGCCCTTTTTCCTTGGCGGGTCCTTAGCCAGTCCGGTTTTCTTTCTCACTCACGTTTCCGCGTATGACGAATCAAACCAAGTTCTGCTACCACTGCGGCGCACATCACCCGGTCGGGGAGATGCGTCAGATTGAAACCAAGGCGGGCAAGCGCTGGCGCTGTGTCCGCAGTATCCAGGCCACGCAGAAGACCACGGAGGCCCGCGATGCCTTCGGCCGTCAGGTGTCCGCAATGAATACGGCCGAGGCCAGAAGCCACGCACGGCGCATGAACGAACTTCGTCAGGACAAGTGACTGCGGCGCAGCCGCCGCAGTCTGGCGAGTAGCGATTCTTGGCCTTGATCGCGTTCAGGGCCATTTGGGAAGCGGAAACAAGAGGACATTCCCTGCCAATTTCCCGATTACAGCGTGGCAATCGCGGGAGCAGGATGATGGAAAACACAGACCTCAAGAGGAAACATCCCATGCGCATCGAATCCGTCGAACTGGTTGCCCTACCCAACGCGCCGACCTGGCAGGAGAAGGTCTATAGGGCGCACCTCGATACCGGCGAGGATATGGATCTCTTCCAGCAGCACTGGGACGTACCCCTGCCGCCGGAAAGCCTGGTCGGCCTCACCGTCGAAGAGGCGAGGAAGAAGCGCAACGAACGGATGTTTGCCATCGCCTCCGGGAATCACTGACGATTCCCCATTGGCGACGACGTCAGCCGGCCACCTTGAACGGCAGGTGGCTCGCGGTTTCTTCCGCATAGTCCTGCATGGCCGAGTCTTCGCGGGCGATGAAGTCGGCCACGGCGCTGCGCATGGCAGGGTGGGTAATCCAGAACGCTGACCACGTAGGTACCGGTTCGAAGCCGCGAGCCAGTTTGTGTTCGCCTTGTGCGCCGGGCTCGAAGCCTTGCAGGCCGTGGTGGATGCAATACTCGATGCCTTGGTAGTAGCACAGCTCGAAGTGCAGGCCGGGCATGTCGATCTCGCTACCCCAGTGGCGGCCATAAAGCGTCCGGTCATCGCGGTAGCAGATGGCCGAGGCGACAGGCGTTTCGTCGAGGAACGCGACGAAGACCACCAACTGCCGGGCGAGCAGGGCGCCCGCTTCGATGAAGAACTCCACGGGGAAGGCCGGGTGATTGCCGTAGCGGGCAAATGTGTCGCGATATTGGCGGTGGATGATGTGCCAGAGGGATGTGTCGATCTCGTCCCCATGCAGGGCTTCCAGCCTCAGGCCGGATTCGCGCACCAGGCGGCGCTCGCGCTTGAGTTTCTTGCGCTTGTCGGCGGTGAAGCCGGCGAGGAAGTCATCGAAATCGCGGTATCCCCGATTGAACCAGTGGAATTGCACGCCGCGCCGCATCAGGAGTCCGGCTGCCGCCAACCGGGCGCGATCCTCTTCCTCGACAAACAGGCACTGCCAGGAGGACGCGCCGAGCTGATGCGTGACTTCGAGGGCCGCCTCGATTAGCGCCGTCGCCACCGCTTCCCGTTCGATGCCCCGCCGCACCAGCAGACGCGGCCCCGGCGAGGGGGTGTAGGGTATGCCGCTGACCAGCTTCGGGTAATAGTCGAGTCCGGCGCGGTGCCAGGCCGACGGCCAGTTCCAGTCCCGGGAGAAGTCGCCGAAGGAATGGGTGCGCAGGTAGAGCGGCAGCAGCGCCAGCAGCAGGTCGCCGTCGTAAAGGGCCAGATGCTGCGCCTGCCAGCCCATCGCCGTGCCGCCAGCGCCGACTTTCTCTGCGGTGCCAAGAAAGGCGCGGCTGACGAACGGGTCGCCGCCGTGGTCGAGGAGGCTCCAGTCGGCCTCGGGTATGTCGCTGGCGGCGCTGTGCAGGACTATTTTCATTGTCCGCAATGCTACCCTGCGCCCGCCTCGATCGAGTGCCGGGATCACCGTGATTGTTCTTTGTCATCCGCGGCGAGTCCAGGCCCGCGGGGGGATCGGGCGGGAGGCGTAGTCCTGCTCTTTTCCGGCCATCGGTTGCGGGCTGCGATGGGCTAAAATGAGTGCCGGTTTTCCAGATCTTCGCGACTCAGACCCCCATGCGCATATTGCTCAGCAACGACGATGGCTATTTCGCGCCGGGGCTCGCCCAACTTGCGACCAGCCTCGCCGATCTTGGCGACATTACGGTGGTGGCGCCTGAGCTCAACCGCAGTGGTGCAAGCAATTCTTTGACCCTGGATCGTCCGATGCATTTGCGGCGAGCGTCCAATGGCTACATGTATGTCAGCGGCACGCCATCGGACTGCGTGCATCTGGCGGTCACCGGCGTGCTGGATCACCAGCCCGATATGGTGGTGTCGGGGATCAATCTCGGCGCCAACATGGGCGACGACACGATCTATTCCGGCACCGTGGCGGCGGCGACAGAAGGATATCTGCTCGGCGTGCCCTCGATCGCGATTTCACTGGGAAGCTTCGAGGGGAGAAATTTCGCCACCGCCGGACGTGTCGCGCGCGAACTGGTGCAGCGTTTCAGCAAGACGCCGTTCGCCGAGCCGATCCTGCTGAACGTCAACGTGCCGGACGTTCCTTACGAGAAATTGCGCGGCATCCAGGTCACGCGCCTGGGACGTCGCCACAAGGCTGAGCCGGCGGTGAAATCGGTCAGTCCGCGCGGCGAGACGCTTTACTGGATCGGTGCCGCCGGCCCGGCCGCCGATGCCGGCGAAGGCACGGATTTCCACGCAGTGGAGCACGGCTGGGTTTCGGTCACTCCGCTGCAGATCGATCTCACCCATGGCGCGCAGCTTGCCGGCGTGCGCAACTGGATTGCAACTGATCAATGAACGCCGCCACGCTCACCGGTATCGGCATGACTTCGCAGCGCACGCGCTCGCGTATGGTCGAGCGCTTGCGCGCGCAGGGCATCAGCGATGCGCGCGTACTGCATGCGATGGGTCTGGTGCCGCGCCATATTTTCATCGAACAGGCATTGGCGAATCGAGCCTACGACGATACCGCCCTGCCGCTGGGCTTCGGTCAGACCATATCGCAGCCCTATGTGGTCGCGCGCATGATCGAGATACTGATCGCCGGGCGCGAATTGGGCAAGACGCTGGAGATCGGGGCCGGTTGCGGTTACCAGGCGGCGATCCTCGGGGTGCTGTCGAAGCAGGTGTTCGCCGTCGAGCGCATTGCGCCCTTGCTGGCCCGGGCGCGGGGCAATCTGAAGCAGATCAAGCTGTCGCATATCCGCCTCAAGCACGCCGATGGCAATCTCGGGCTGCCGGAAGCGGCGCCATTTGATACCATCATTTTGGCTGCAGCCGCGGCCGCCGTGCCGCAGACCTTGCTGGGGCAGTTGGCGCCGGGCGGCCGGCTGGTGATGCCGCTGGGCAGTGCGGAACAGGTGATCAGCTTGGTCGAGCGCAGCGAAAGCGGTTTTATGGAAACTCGATTCGATGCGGTGCGCTTCGTGCCGCTGTTGCCGGGGGTGGAATGAGCGCTATGCGTCTGATTCTCGCTTTGCTGCTGCCGATCATCGGCGGCTGCGCCAGCCATGCGCCGGCGCCGGTGGAGGACCGTGGTGCCGCGCCGGCAACGGCAAAGCCAGCGGTAGAGGCGGCCAAAGGAGCGGCGCCGGCAACCGACCACGGCGTCTATCACGCCGTCAAGAAGGGTGAAACGCTCTACAGCATCGCACTCGACAACGGTCAGGACTACAAGGA
>JBAZOF010000099.1:0-9571 GCA_041648855.1 Sulfuritalea sp.
TCCCCACACTATGGCTGTCGTGTCCTAGCTGCGTCACTGACTTCGAAGCGCGCCTAGGGCTGGCCGAGTTCGGCTTGCACCGCGGCGAAAAAGCTCTCGAAGAAGCGTTGCTCGCCAACCGTCTGTCCGCTGGACTTGACTTGATGCTCGGCCATGGATGAGCGGGACACGGTGATCGGCGCCACCATTGGAAGGCCTAGGGCGGTGGATTCGCTCGATTTCTTGATGTCGAAGCTCTCCTCCACAGCCGTAACGAAAAGATTCGTGCCCTCGCTCTGCGGAACACAATTGACGACCACTTGAAGGACGCTGTGGGACTGCTTTTCGCCGGCGAACTGCTTGCTTCCGTCCAGGGAAAGGGCGTTCGCGTCAAGACTGCGGACCACATAGCCTTGCCCAAGGAGGACCAAACGCGCCGCTTCGCAGACTTGGGCGGCCGGCACCTTGAAAACACGCCTGTAGCGCGGATCGGGTTCAAAGGATTCGCCGCGATGCATGGGGCCGCCGCCGCAGGCCGCGAGCAGCGAGATGGCGATTGCGGCGAGGGCTGCCTTTAGCTGTTTGACGACACTATGCGCTGGGCGCCTTTTCATGCCGATACCCCTCCGTGATGCATGAACCCCGGCAGGATTGCGCTATCGGACGGGGAGGTCCAGAACATCGCGCAGCTTTCGCCACACCTGCCAGCCGACAAAGGCCCGACGCACCCAGCGCCAGGCGCGTTTGGGCTGGATGACGACCAGCGCGACGCCGGCGGCAACTACCAATTGCGGGTTGCGGCGGAGCCAGCGGGCGCCCTCGACCGCGGTGTCCGCGCCGTTGAAGGCGGGAGTCAGTCCCGTCGCGTAAAGACCGAACTCGGCGCGCAGCGTTTCGCTGGCGATCTGCAGTCGCTGTTTCTTTAGCGCGAGTTCCAGCGCAATGGAGTTCACTGTGGTTTCGTGGCGCCACCGGTCAATAGCGCATCACGGTCCTTGCGCAGTTCGGCCAGGCTGGCGGAAAACAGTTTCGACCCGGCCCGCCCCAAGCTCATCGCCAGCGTCAGGCTGGCGATACCGGCCCCGAGGAACAGTGCAGAAAACACCCCCAACGCCAGCAGCCGGTTGCTGTCCCACAGCAGCACGGTGAGAAAGATCGCGAGAAAGATCAGGCCTGCCGCAATGCAAAGAAAAGCCGCTCCACCGTAGGCAAGGATGGAAATCAGCCGCACCCGCTCCTCGGCGAGTTCGACACCGAGGAGTTCAAGGCGATTGTGAATCAGGGTGACGCCTGTGCCGAGCAAGCCCTTGATCGACGCGAACAAGCCGCGTTGCCCGGACTCCCTGTCCGCACCATCACCCATGATTGCGTTCAGCGACGGCCGATCAGCAGGCCAACGATGAAGCCGAAGCCGGCAGCGACTCCCACCGAACGCCAGGGATTGTCATGCACGTAATCGTCGGCGGCGCGGCCGACCTGCTTGGCCTTATCCACCATGACAGCCTCGGCCTCGGCCAGTTTGATCTTGGCCCCAGCCAAGCGCTCCTGGGTTCTGGCGCGGATATCAGCGATCTTGTCGCCTGCCTGTCCGGCCGTGGCGCGCAGCAATTCTTCCGTATCGGCAATCACCAGTCTTACGTCGGCAATCAGTTTGTCTTTGGTGACATCGGTCATGTCGCTCATGGTTTTCTCCTGAATTGAATAACTACAAAGCTAAGGCTACCGACTTTATCGCTGTGCTGCAATGATCCATGTCATACGGAAGCCAGATGGTAATCGACCGTCAGCGGCGCATGATCGGAGAAGCGCTGATCCTTGTAGACGGCGACATGACGCGCCGCCGCCGCCAAGCCCGGCGTGGCGATCTGGTAATCGATGCGCCAGCCGACATTCTTGGCCCAGGCCTGACCCCGGTTCGACCACCAGGTGTAGGCTTCGCCGGTCGCCTCCGGCAGCAGCCGGCGATGTACGTCGACCCAGCCCAGTTCGTCGAATACGGCGGACAGCCAGGCGCGCTCCTCGGGCAGGAAGCCGGAGTTCTTCTGGTTGGATTTCCAGTTCTTGAGGTCGATTTGCTGGTGCGCGATGTTCCAGTCGCCGCAGAGCAGGACTTCTCGCCCGTCGCGCCGGGCTTCGTGCGCCAGCCGTTCCAGTTGCGGCCGGAACTGATCGAGGAAGCGGAACTTGGCCTGCTGGCGCTCGTCCGAGCTGGAGCCGGAAGGCAGGTAGAGCGAGACCACCGAGAGCTTGCCGAAATCGGCCTGCAGGTAACGCCCTTCTGCATCGAACTCGGCATTGCCAAAACCCTCGATGAGGCGGTCAGGCGCCCGTCGGGAATAGATGCCGACGCCGCTGTAGCCTTTCTTCTCTGCCGGGTGAAAGCACCCGGTGAATCCCGCAGGCTCTCGCAACGCCGGGGTCAAGTCGGCAATTTGCGCCTTGAGTTCCTGGACGCAGACGATGTCGGCCTGTTGCGTCGCCAGCCACTCGAAAAATCCCTTGCTGGCGGCGGAACGGATACCATTGAGATTCAAACTGAGTATTCGAAGCTTGTGCGTGAGCATGTAGAATGCCTTGGATGAATGCGAACCTTGCCTTTTCTGCGAACCGCGCCGTCACCAGCGAGCTGAGCGGCGAGTTTATCGCCTTCGCCTGCGAGCTGGGCGTGCTGCGCTTCGGCGAATTCAAGACCAAGGCCGGGCGCTTGAGCCCCTATTTCTTCAATGCCGGCCTGTTCAACGACGGCGCTTCACTCTCCCGCCTGAGCGACTTTTACGCGCGCCGCATTCTGGCGGCGGGGGTCGAGTTCGACGTGCTGTTCGGGCCCGCCTACAAGGGAATTCCACTCGCGGCCGGTGCTGCTATCGCACTGGCTGGCCTTGGACACAACACGCCCTACGCTTACAACCGCAAGGAAGCCAAGGATCACGGCGAAGGCGGTACGCTGGTTGGTGCGCCACTCAAGGGCCGCGTGCTGATCATCGATGACGTGATTTCGGCGGGGACCTCGGTGCGCGAATCGGTGGATTTGATCCGTGATGCCGGGGCGACGCCTGCTGCGGTGTTGATCGCGCTCGATCGTCAGGAGCGTGGCCAGGGCGAACTGTCTGCCGTGCAGGAAGTCGAGCGGAATTACGGCATTCCCGTGATCAGCATCGCCAGCCTGACCGATCTGATCGACTATCTTTCCGGCGAGCCGGAACTTGAAAGCAAACTAGCTGCCGTACGCGATTACCGCGCTCGTTACGGTATCGACTGATACCCATGACCCTCCAGGGAGATTCTCCATGCGCCTGATTTCCGCCCTGCTGTTCGCTTCTTCCGCCGTGCTTGCCTTGGGCGCTGCCGCCCAGACGCGCATCTATTGCTGTGACGACGCCAAGGGGCGCAAGGTGTGCGGCGACTTCTTGCCCACCGAATGCCAGGGTCGGGCCTATGAAGAGCGCGACAATCGCGGCTTCGTGTCGAAAAACGTCGAGGCTCCGCTGACGGCTGAGCAGCAGGCGCGCCGCGAGGCCGAACAGCTTAAGAAGGAAGAGCAGAAGAAGAAGGCCGCCGAGGAACGGCGCCGCACGCTGGCCTTGCTTTCAACCTATTCCAGCGAAAAGGACATCAATTCGGCACGGGATCGTGCCCTGGCCGAACTCAACAAGACCATGAAGCAGTCCCAGCAGCGGCTGGAGGAAGCCAACAAGAAGAAAAAGAAGCTTGATACCGACAAGGAGTTCTACAAGGGCAAGGCGGTACCTGAGCAGGTCAAGGCTGAGATCCGTGACAACGAAAAGGAGATCAAGGCGCAACAGGCCGCGGTGGATGCCAAGCTGAAGGAAATGGAAGACGTCCGCACCCGCTTCGCCGAGGAGAAGAAGCGCTATCTCGAGTTGACCGGCAAGAAGCCGCTGGAAGTTGCGCCAGCACCCGCAGCGGCGCCCGCACCAGAACCTGCAGCTGCGCCGGAACCTGCAGCCGCAGCTGCACCGGCAGCACAGGCCCCAGGCAAGCCCGCCGAAAGGAAGTAATCAGGCGCCGAGCTTCTTCTTCAGCAGGTCGGTGACCTGCTGCGGATTGGCCTTGCCGCGGGTGGCCTTCATGGCCTGCCCGACCAGCGCATTGAAGGCCTTTTCCTTGCCGGCGCGGTATTCCTCGACTGATTTCTGGTTGGCGGCAAGCACTTCGTCGACCAGCGCTTCGATCGCGCCGGTATCGGTGATCTGCTTCCAGCCTTTTGCCTCGATGACCGCGTCCGCGTCCTTGCCGTCACCGGCCCAGAGTGCCTCGAAGACGTCCCTGGCGATCTTGTTGGATATCGTGTTGTCGGCAATGCGGCGGATGATTCCGGCGAGCTGTGCGGCCGAGACCGGCGACGCCTCGATCGGCATGTCGGTCTTGTTGAGGTGCGCAGCCAGTTCGCCCGTGACCCAGTTGGCGCAAAGCTTGGCGCTATCCTTGCCCGTCGCTGCTACCGCATCTTCGAAAAACTTTGACGTCGCGCGTGTCGTCGTCAGCGTTTCCGCATCGTAGGACGACAAGCCGTAATCCGTTTCGAAGCGAATCTTCATGGCTTGCGGCAGTTCCGGCAGGCCGGATTTCACCTGCGCGATCCAGTCCGCCGTGATTTCCAGCGGCAGCAGATCGGGATCGGGGAAGTAGCGGTAATCGTGCGCGTCTTCCTTGGTGCGCATCGAGCGTGTTTCGCCGGTGTCGGGATCGAACAGCACGGTGGCCTGCTGGATGGCGCGGCCTTCCTCGATTTCGTTGATCTGCCACTGAACCTCGAAATCGATCGCTTGCTGCATGAAGCGGAAGGAATTGAGGTTCTTGATTTCGCGCCGCGTGCCGAATTCCTTCTGCCCCATCGGTCGTACCGAGACGTTGGCGTCGCAGCGAAACGAGCCTTCCTGCATGTTGCCGTCGCAAATGCCGATCCACTGCACCAGTGCGTGCAGCGCCTTGGCGTAGGCGACCGCCTCGGCGCTTGATCGCATCTCCGGTTCGGTGACGATCTCCAGCAGCGGCGTGCCGGCGCGGTTCAGGTCGATGCCGGTGCGGCCATGAAAATCCTCGTGCAGCGACTTGCCGGCATCCTCTTCGAGGTGGGCGCGCGTCAGGTGCACATATTTTTCCGTCGCCGTGTCACCAGCGCCGACTTTTATCGCCAGGCCGCCGCCCTGCACCACCGGAATCTCGAACTGGCTGATCTGGTAGCCCTTGGGCAGGTCGGGATAGAAATAATTCTTGCGGGCGAAGATCGAGCGCGGCGCGATCCGTGCTCCGACGGCGAGGCCGAACTTGATGGCGCAGACCACGGCTTCGCGATTGAGCACCGGCAGCACGCCGGGCAGCGCGATGTCCACCGCGCTGGCCTGCACGTTCGGTTCTGCGCCGAAGGCGATGCTGCTGCCGGAGAATATCTTCGACTTCGTTTGCAGCTGGGCGTGGGTTTCCAGTCCGATGACGACTTCCCACTGGGTTGTGCGCGTCATTTCACGCCCTCCGGCATCCGCGTATGCCAGTCGGTAGCCTTCTGGTACTGGTGCGCGACGTTGAGCATCTTCGCTTCGCCGAACCAGTTGCCGATGATCTGCAAGCCCGCCGGCATGTTGTTGGCGCCGAAGCCGCAGGGCAGCGACATGCCCGGCAGGCCGGCGAGGTTGGTGGAAATCGTATAGATGTCCGACAGGTACATCTGCACCGGGTCCGCGCTCTTGGCGCCGAAGGCGAAAGCCACGGAGGGCGAGGTCGGCCCCATGATCACGTCGCACTGCTTGAAGGCCTCGACGAAGTCGGCGGCGATGAGACGGCGAATCTTCTGCGCCTGGAGGTAATAGGCGTCGTAGTAGCCGTGCGACAGCACGTAGGTACCGATCAGGATGCGGCGCTTCACTTCGGCGCCGAAGCCCTGCGCCCGGCTGCGCGAGTACATCTCGGTCAAATCGTCGTACTCCGGTGCGCGATAGCCGTAGCGCACGCCGTCGAAGCGCGAAAGGTTGGAGCTGGCCTCGGCCGGCGCGATCACGTAATAGGCCGGCACCGACAGACCGGAGTTGGGCAGCTGCACCTCCACCGTGGTGGCGCCGAGCTTGCGGTACTCGGCCAGCGCCGCGTCGACCGCGGCACGCACGTCGGCATCCATGCCTTCGCCGAAGAACTCCTTGGGCAGTCCGATCTTCAGTCCGGCCAGCGGTTGCTCCAGATCGCGGCCGTAATTCTCGGTGGGCCGCTCCAGCGAAGTGGAATCGCGGGCGTCGAAGCCGGCCATGGCGTTCAGCAGCAGCGCGCAGTCGTCGGCGCTCTTCGCCATCGGCCCGCCCTGGTCGAGGCTGGAGGCGAAGGCGATCATGCCGTAGCGCGACACCACGCCGTAAGTCGGCTTGAGGCCGGTGAGGCCGCACAATGCCGCCGGCTGGCGGATCGAGCCGCCGGTGTCGGTGCCGGTCGCCGCCGGCGTCAGGCGCGCCGCGATGGCCGCCGCCGAGCCGCCCGAGGAACCGCCGGGGACGCGGGATACATCCCAGGGATTCTTGACCGGTCCGAACCAGGAGGTCTCGTTCGACGAACCCATGGCGAACTCGTCCATGTTGAGCTTGCCCAGCGTCACCATGCCGGCGCCGGCGAGCTTCTCGACCACGTTGGCGTCGTAGGGCGAGACGAAGTTGGCCAGCATCTGCGAGCCGCAACTGGTGCGCCAGCCCTTGGTGCAGAAAATGTCCTTGTGCCCCAAGGGGATGCCGCACAGGGGAGAAATCGCCGTAGCGCCAGCGCCGACTTTCAGCTTTTCGTCCGCGGCTTGCGCCTGCGCCAGGGTCTTGTCCCGATCGAGGGTGATGAAGGCATTCAGCGCGGGATTGAATTTCTCGATGCGGTCGAGGAACAGGGTGGCCAGTTCGACGGCGGAAACCTTCTTCGCTGCCAGCGCAGCGGAGAGTTCGCGCAGCGATGAATTGATCATGCCATTTTCTCCCGTGCGCAGCAGGGGAGCCGATCAGTAGCCCCCGCCCTTGGGGCGGGGGAAGGGGGGTGGGGGGCCAATACTGGCGAATGAAGCTTCGGCTTCATTCGACCACCCTCGGCACCAGATAGAGGCCGGCCTCGGTTTCGGGGGCAACTGCCTGAAAATCCGCGCGGCGATCCGTTTCGGTGACGACGTCGGGGCGCAGGCGCTGGACCACGTCGACGGCGTGGGCCATCGGCTCGATGCCTGCGGTATCAACGGCCTGCAATTGCTCGATGAAGCCGAGGATGTCGTTCAACTGGTCGCGCGTGGCTTCGCGCTCGGCGGCGGAGAGTTCGATGCGTGCCAGCCGGGCGATGCGGGCGACGTCTTCCAGGTTCAGGGACATGATGACAAATGGGGGGCGTGTGATGTTGGAGCCGCGTGAAACAAGGCCTGCGCAGTGCTGTGCTGGCCGGCGCGATAGGGTATTATAAGCGACCTTTTTGCCCGAGCCCTTCCCGGGCGGGCTTCAACATTGGAACCACGATGTTCGGCTTTCTCCGCTCCTATTTTTCCAACGATCTTGCCATCGACCTCGGCACCGCCAACACGCTGATCTATGTGCGCGGCAAGGGTGTCGTGCTCGACGAACCTTCGGTTGTCGCGATCCGCATCGAAGGCGGTCCCAACGCCAAGAAGACCATTCAGGCTGTCGGCCGCGAGGCCAAGACCATGATCGGCCGCAATCCCAAGGAAATCCAGGTGATTCGCCCCTTGAAGGACGGCGTGATCGCCGACTTCACGGTGACCGAGCAAATGCTCAAGCAGTTCATCAAGCGGGTGCATGAGTCGCGCCTGTTCTCGCCATCCCCGCGCATCATCATTTGCGTGCCTTCGGGCTCGACCCAGGTCGAGCGCCGCGCCATTCGCGAGTCCGCGCTCGGTGCGGGCGCTTCGCAGGTGTATTTGATCGAGGAACCGATGGCCGCCGCGATCGGCGCCGGCCTGCCGGTATCGGACGCCACGGGCTCGATGGTGGTGGATATCGGCGGCGGCACGACGGAGGTCGGCGTGATTTCGCTGGGTGGCATGGTTTATGCCAATTCGGTACGCGTCGGCGGCGACAAGTTCGACGAGGCGATCATTTCCTACATCAGCCGCAACTACGGCATGCAGATCGGCGACAACAGTGCCGAGAACATCAAGAAGCAGATCGGCTCGGCCTTCCCCGGCGCCGAGGTGCGCGAGATGGAGGTCTCGGGCATCAACCGCGCCGAAGGCATCCCGCGCAAATTCACCATCTCTTCCAACGAAGTGCTCGAAGCGCTTTCCGAGCCGCTGAACCAGGTGGTCAAGGCGGTCAAGGATGCGCTGGAAAAAACCCCGCCCGAGCTGGGCGCCGACATTGCCGAACGCGGCCTGGTGCTGACCGGCGGCGGTGCGCTGCTGCACGACCTGGATCGTTTGCTGACCGAAGAAACCGGCCTGCCGGTGATCGTCGCCGACGACCCGCTTACCTGCGTCGCGCGCGGCTCGGGCCTGGCACTTGAAAAGATGGACAAACTTGGCAGTATTTTTGCCACCGAGTAAGGTCCGCCCCGTGTAGCTTGCAAGCTGCCCCCGCGGCTGTTGAGCGCGGGATACCAGCGGGTTCCATCTTTTCTTCACAGCCTTTGAGGGCGCACCTGCCTTGATGTCCGTCGTTGGCCATGCTCCGCCACCCTTCTTCAAACGGGGTCCGGCGCCGCTCGTGCGGCTGGTCTTCTTCGTCTCGCTTTCCCTGATTCTGCTGATCGCCGATCTGCGCTTTCATACCCTGGAATGGGCGCGTTTGGCGGTAGCTACGGTGGCCTGGCCCTTGCAGCGCATCACATGGCTGCCGATCGATGCCGCGGGCGACGTCGGATCGTATCTGGTGCGGCAATCGACCCTGTTGCGGGAAAACGAGGAACTGCGCCGCCGCCAGCTCGGCACCGCCAATCTCCTGCTGCGCCAGCAGCATCTGGAAACCGAGAACAAGCGGCTGCGCGCCTTGCTCGACATGCGCGCGCGCCTGCCGGTCGAAGGACGCATTGCCGAGATTCTCTATGCGGCGCGCGACCCGTTCTCGCGTCGGGTGATCATCGACAAGGGCATGCAGCAGGGCATCAGCGCCGGGCAAGCCGTGGTGGACGACGTCGGCATCATCGGCCAGGTGGTGCGGGTGTTTCCGCTCACCGCAGAAGTACTGCTACTGACCGACAAGGATCAGGCGATACCGGTCGAGGTGCAGAGAAACGGCTTGCGTGCCGTTCTGGCGGGCGCCGGCGCCGGCATGATGGAACTGCGCTTCCTGGCGGCGAACGCCGAGGTGCAGATCGGCGACATCCTGGTGACTTCAGGACTGGACGGCGTTTACCTGCCCGGCCTGCCGGTGGCCAAGGTCGTCAAGATCGACCGCGACAGCGCCTACTCCTTCGCGCGCATCACCTGTGCGCCACTGGCCGGCGTCGAGCGCCACGGCCTGGCCTTGGTGCTGGGCGCTCGCACGGCCCTGCCGCCGCAACCCGACGACGCGCCGGCGGCAGTCGAACAGCCGAGCCGCGGCAAGCGGGTCAAGAAGAAAGCCAGATGATTACAACCTATCCCCCACCCCCTTTCCCAAGGAAAGGGGTGACA
>JBAZOF010000100.1:0-9464 GCA_041648855.1 Sulfuritalea sp.
GACAAGTACGACAAGGGCGACGGTCCGGAGTACGTCACCCTCGGCAAGTTCGGCCCGCTGATCGGCATCAAGGAGCCCGAGCAGGTGCTGCGCCTCAACAACATCCTCAACGACCTCGGCCTCGACTCCGCCTCCTGCGGCAGTTCCATCGCCTGGGCCATGGAGCTTTATCAGCGCGGCATCATCACGCAGAAGGATACCGGCGGCCTCGATCTGTCCTGGGGCAATTACGACGTCATCGAAAAGCTGCTGTTCATGACCGCGAAACGCGAAGGCTTCGGCGACACCATCGCCGACTCTGCGCGCGCCGTGGAACGCGGCAAGTACCCGGCAGCGGCGCTCGATTACCGCATGACGGTCAAGGGCCTGTTCCAGTCCGACCCGCACGATGCGCGCATCCTCAAGGCCTTCGCGCTGGGCCTGTCGGTGGCCACGCGCGGCATGGACCACCTGCGCAGCCGCCCGACGCTGGAAATCAATGCCCGCATCAACGACGATCCGGCCTTGAAGGCTTCGCTCTACAACGGCGTCGTCAGTGCCAAGCCGAACAGCTACGAGGGCAAGGAATATGCAGTCAGGAAGTGCGAGAACAACTTCGCGGTAGGCGATTCGGTGGGCATGTGTCGCTTCAACACCAAGCTGTTCAACTCACCCTCCCTGCCCGACCCAGGCGACTTCGCCGTGCAGCTCACTTCGTTGACCGGTCAGCCCTTCGTCGAAGCCGAAATGGACGAGATCGGCCGCAACATCAGCGGCATCGAGCACATGCTGAACTTCCGCCTCGGCCTGCGCGCCAGGGACGACACCCTGCCCCGCCGCTGGTTCGAGGAGGCCCTGACCGAAGGCCCCTTCGCCGGGGAGAAGATCGACCGCACCGAGTTCGAAGCAATGAAGAAGCGCTTCTACACCGTCACGGGACTCAATGCCGAAGGCCTGCCGGCCGGCGACTGGCACGAAAAGCTCTCGCGCTGGATCACCGGCTTCGCGGTGCGCGTCGAGTTACCAAGACAACTGCCGGGGGCTCCGGAACAAATCGTGGTCATCGACGAGAACGTGAGCGACGCGACCGAACTGCGCAAGGCCCTGCTGCGCAAGCTTCCCGAGGCGGCGTCGGACCTGAGCGACAGTTCGTGGAACATCGCGGTGAATGGCGAGATGGTGTTGTCTGGAGAAAAGGCGACACAAATTCGCAGCGGCGACCGGGTCGCCCTGGTGCCGATCATCGCCGGCGGGTGACGGAGTCGCTGCGGTACTGACGCATGAATAGCCGGCCGGGGCCGAAGTCACGGCCCCGGATTGACTGTACAGCGTGGGAATGCGGCGCTGTACAGCCTATTATTTGACATCCATCTATAATCCGATCACCGAGCAACGGTGTTGGACTGTGCCGGATGGCCGTCCCGGCTGCCTTTGTACAAGCGAACCCAAGCAATGACTCCTGCCAAAACATCAGCAAAAGAGAAAAAGGCGCGGCTCGATCTCGGGCTTCTGCCCAATCTGGTGGGTTACCACCTGCGCATGGCGCAGATCGCCATATTCCGCGATTTTGCCCAGGGTCCCGGACAGCATGACGTCACGCCCGGACTGTTCGGCGTTCTGGTCATCATCGAGGCCAACCCCGACCTGAAGCAAAGCGACCTCGCCCGCGCCACGCATCTCGATCGGTCGACGGTGGTGACGGTCATCGACAATCTGGAGCGGCGCGGCCTGGTCGAACGACGTGCCGCATTGAACGACCGCCGCTCCAATGCCATTCGCCTGACAGCCGAGGGCAGCGCTTTGCTGCGCAAGCTGAAACGCGAGGTCAATCAGCACGAAAAAAGGCTGCTGCAGAATTTCAGCGACGCCGAGCGCGAGCAGTTCTTCGGACTGCTGCAGAAGGTGTTCCCCGAACACCGTTGAACGGCCAAAGTAGCGAGCGTCTCGCTTATCGCGTCCTGGCCAAAACTCGGCGCTGACAGCACGGCGAGTTCATGTGCCCGAACTACGCCATTGCTTGACCACTTCACCGAACGTATGCGCCTGCGGCGTATATAACTGAAAAGCGTAGCCGATTGCGCCAAGACTCAACGCGGTCACCGCGAATGGAACGGCGGTGCGCCGCACAGCACTTTCCAGCCAGTGCCGCGTCTGTAGCCCCCGCATGCGACGATAAAGGCTGGCCGAAAGTGCGCCATCGACCAGCAGTTCGGCAAAAAGAACCGGTGCCAGATAGACGATGTACAGCGTTGCAAAAAGCAGCGCTGCCGCGAGAGCCGCTATCAGCAGCGCAATCGCCAGCGGAATCGCTCCCTCGTCGGCACCGCCGATCACCTCGCCCACCGCTTCGCCGACAGAATCGCCCCCCGGAATATTCACCTCGGGCAGCGAGGGCGAAGGCAGCGATTCGTCCAGTTGAAAACTGCCTGATGCCCCGCCGCCGCCATAGTCCCCTCCACCACCCGAAAAGTCCGGCTCGTGCTCGATGCAGACCGACGGGCCATCATGGCTGCCGCCGGACTGGGGAATATCGAAGGACCCGTCCACGTAATCTTCCGCCTTGGTCCGCAGCCACAGCCAGAGCAGGAACAGAAACACGAGATAGGCGCATCCGACCGACAGCGGATAGCGTGCAAGCATCGAATCCACACCGCTTCGCAGCAGCGTGAAAGACGAGACCATGCCGGCTGCGCCGGTGAGCATGACGAGGAAGAACATCTGCAATCGCGGAAAGCCGTCGCCCTCCAGCCTTCCCATCAAGCGCCGTATCTCGCCCCCGCGGGTGAAGCTGCCTTGGCTCAGATCCGCTCTGCGCGCCTCTCTCGATTTAATTTTCATGCGCGTTACCGAAGCAGGACAAGATTCGGATTCTCATCCGCGCACCGAACAATTCGAGCTTCGCATCGCGTTGTTGCGTTCGAGTTGTCATTGCCCGGGTATGAGTGGAGGCGCCCAATATGCTCTTTGTATTAGACGCCTTATCGCGTCTTATGGCAATACAATGCCGATCCTGACGATCGATCTGACGTCTCAGGTAGCCCCATCACCGTGCCGCCAGCGCCGACTTCTGCCATTGATCCTGCATGGTTCAATCGATTGGACTATCATGGATTCGCTGATGCAGAACTCAGCCCAACCAATAGTTCATCGGAGGCGACCATGGCAAAGAAATCGAAGAACGAAAATACCGTCTACAAAATCGTGGAAGTTGTAGGTTCCAGCCCGACATCCTGGGAAGCTGCGGCGAGCGCGGCGGTGGAAGCCGCCGCCAAGACCCTGCGCGACCTGCGTGTCGCCGAAGTTACCAAGCTGGACATGAAGATCGAGAACGGCAAGGTGGCGGCCTATCGCGCACGTGTCTCGATGTCGTTCAAGTACGAAGACTAAACAAATCCAATCCGGATTTTGCGAACGGGGACTGCGGTCCCCGTTCTTGCGTCCGGACTCGGCGATCCGCTGAGGAACCAAAGGAATCCGGCAGCGGCCGCCGGTTCGCAGCGGCGCTCACAGCGTGCGCACCACGTGGACCGTTTCCCGGTCCTCCGGATCACGATGCTGGGTGAATCCCAGCTGGCGCGCAAACTTCAGCATCTTGTGATTGACCGCGAGGACAAAACCCTCCATCTCGGTCACTCCCCTCGCTCGCGCTATCTCCATCAGGTCGCCCATCAGGGCGCCGGCCAGACCTGAGCCATGCCACGCGTCATCCACCGCGATGGCAAACTCGCAGCGGGTGGTGCCCGGGGCAATGACATAACGCGCCACGCCCACCTCGACTTCCTTGCCGTCGCGATTTTCCATCGCCACCAGCGCCACATGGTGGTCGGAATCCACTTCGGTCAGGTATTTCAGCTTCGACGCCGGAAGCTCATTCATGCTGACCATGAAGCGCTCGTAGCGGGACTCGCGCGACAGATGACGGACGAAATCCGCTTCCAGTTGCGCATCCTCCTTCCGGATCGGGCGCACGCTGACCTGCCTGCCATCCAGCATCTGATGGGTCCGGGAAAACCTGACGGGATCAATCGCCGCCTCTTTCTCCGCCCGGACGTCCCGCGCGGCAAGGTTCGAGGCCACACAGGCGACGATCGCATCCAGCGTGGTAAGCCGGCCGTAGTCGCTTTCCGGAATGTTGACCTGCAGTTTTTCGCGAAGCCCGGCAATCACGTTGAGCCAGTCCATCGAATCCAGGTCCACCTGATGACGCAAGGGCTGGTCCGGCTTGAGGCCGCCGGCATCCATTTCCGGCGCTATCGATTTCAGCGTTTCCAGCACGACCACCCGGATTTCGGTCGAATCCATTCTGTTCTTCTTTGTTAGTCCCGGGCCTTGCGACCTAGGCGGCGTGGCCGAATAACAGTTGCATTCTGCCGCCGCGCAGGTCCAGATCCTCGACCCTGCAACTCAGGTTCATGTCCGCCGCGAGGACCATGAGTGCTCCTGCCACCGCACCGAGTTGAAATGAATCGCCGCCGGGCCGGACGCGATACAGAATCTGCAGTCCGGATTCCCGGGCAGCCGATTCCGCATTCACCACCTCGATCGACAAACCTGCCGCCGGGTCGAAGGGCAAGCGGATATCCAGTTCGAGCCGGAGATCCTGAAAGGCCTCGGCGAGGGACGAATTCGCTGGCTTCGCGACATGACCGGCGCGCCGTGCCGATGATTCTGAATTCTGGGCACGCGCGAGAATCGCTTCGGCGAGGGCAACAATCCCGTCGCCGGTCAGCGCGCTCACCGGGTGAATGGGGGGTGCGTTGCGCCACAGCGGCGCCACCGCCCTTAGCGCCTGACAGGCGAGATTCGCCCCGTCCGTGTCGCTCTTGGTTACCACCAGCAAGTCAGCCAGTTCAAGAATGCCGGCCTTGATCGCCTGCAACTCGTCGCCGAGTCCCGGCGGGAAGGCCACCACCAGGGAGTCGGCCAGCCCGGCAACGTCGATCTCGGACTGGCCGGTGCCCACTGTCTCGACGATCACCAGGTCGAAGCCCGCCGCGTCCATCAGGGCCACCATTTGGCGGGCGGCGCTCGTCAGGCCGCCCAGGCTGCCACGCGTCGCGGTCGATCGGATGAAGGACCGGTCGTCGGCGGCCGACTCCCCGATGCGGAACCGATCCCCCAGCAAGGCGCCGCCCGTCACCGGGCTCGACGGGTCGACGGCAAGCACCGCCACGCGCTGCCCCATCTCCAGGAACTGCCGCAGCATGACGCCAACCAGGGTGGACTTCCCCGCCCCGGGTGGTCCGGTAATGCCGATCACATGAGCGCGGCCCAGACTGTCCGCCAGCCGGGATAGAAGACCTGCGGCGGCAGCCGAATCCCGCTCGGCCAGCGAAAGCGCCCGCGCCAAGGCCGGCCGCTCGCCGGCGGCGACCCCCAAAGCCAAATCGTCAAGCGAAAGACCCATCTGTTGTCACCAGTTTCTATTGACACTCTTCATGTACTGCGTATACAGTATCCAGTATTCCATGACGCGAGTGCAATAGTGCATTTCATTCTGCCATGAACACATCATTCAAGCCCCTCGAAAGACCCGCAGGTCTGGCCGATCGCGTCTATCACCAGTTGCGCGACAACATCGGCAGCCATCAGATACGTCCCGGAGAGCGCTTGCAGGAGGTCAGCCTGGCAGCGCAACTCGGCGTATCGCGCACCCCCGTGCGCGAGGCTTTGGCGCGCCTCGAAAGCGAAGGCATGATCGCAGTGGAGGGGCGCGGCTTCGTTGTTCCCGAACTGACCGACGCCGACATCGAGGAAATCTACCAGTTGCGCTTTCTGCTCGAGCCCGCGGCGGCCCGCACCGCCGTAGCCGAAATCAGCAGCCCCGCCGATCTTGCCAGCATGGCCGCGGCGATCGACGAAGCAGTCACCGCCGACAAGAACGGTGACTTCCGCGCCTTCCTCGAAGCCAACAGCCGCTTCCACAACGCCTGGCGCGCCCTGATCCCGAATCGGCGGATGTCGAAACTCCTCGACCAGTACGTCGGCCATGTACGCTTCTTGCGGGTACTGACACTGGGCGATGCGAGCGCACGAAAGACAGCGCTGACCGGCATGAAGAACATTCATGCCGCATTCAAGAAGCGGGATGCAGACGCCGCTGCCGCCGCAATGCACAAGCACCTCGAAGCGGCCAAGCATTTTCTCATCACGGCCATTGAAGAAATCGACCAGGAAAAAGAGGCGGAACAGAGCGCCTCCGGAGGCTAGAACAGCCACTTGCGGCCGACTACCGGCGCGGCGGCAAGACACCTGCCGCAATCCCTGACCTCACGCATAACCGGAACAGCGATATGACCTACAAAGCAGAAATCCCGTACGGCGCCTATTGGAGCACCCCCTTCGCCCGCTGGCAGGGCAGCTTTGCCAACCTGCACAGCATCGAGTTCGCCGCGCATGTGGCAAAGCTTGAACTGGCCAAGCGCAAGATCGACCCGGCGAGCATCGACTACGGCGCACTGGGTTTCTCCGTGCCGCAAAACCATTCCTTTTATGGTCTGCCCTGGCTGACCGGCCTGATCGGCGCCACGCAGGCCGGCGGCCCGACGCTGATGCAGGCCTGCGCCACGGGCGTGCGCACGCTGCTCGCCGCCACACAGGAAATCGAGGTCGGCATGGCGACCACCGCGCTGGCCATCAATTGCGACCGCACCTCGAACGGACCGCACCTCTATTACCCCAATCCACGCGGCCCGGGCGGCACCGGCGCGGCCGAGGACTGGGTGATGGACAACTTCGGCCGTGATCCTTTGGGTGGCCATGCGATGCTGAAGACGGCGGAAAATGTTGCCCAAAAACATGGCATCGGCACCGTGGAACAGCATGAACTGGTACTGCGCCGCGAGGAACAGTACCGCCAATCATTGGAAAACGACTCGGCCTTTCTCAGGCGCTTCATGAGCCTGCCCTTCGAGGTGCCGGCACCCAACTTCAAAAAGACCGCGAGCACCATGGCCGGCGACGAGGGTGTATCGCAATCGACCGTCGAAGGCCTCGGAAAGTTGAAGCCGGTGATGGAAGGTGGCACCGTGACCTTCGGCGGACAGACGCATCCGGCAGACGGCAACGCGGCGATCATTGTCACCACGCGTGAAAAGGCGCGCGAACTGTCCAGCGACAAGAAGATTGCCGTACGCCTGCATGGCTTTGGCCTGGCCCGCGTGGCGCTGGCCTACATGCCCGAGGCGATGCTGCCCGCCGCGCAGCGCGCGCTGGATCAGGCCGGCCACAGCGTCGCCCAAATGACAGCGATCAAGACACATAATCCCTTCGCGGTTAACGACCTGTTCTTCGCCAAGCAGACCGGCTGCGACCTGAAGTCGATGAACAACTACGGCTGCTCGCTGGTGTGGGGGCATCCGCAGGCGCCGATGGGAACACGCGCCATCATCGAACTGATCGAGGAGCTGGCGCTGCGCGGCGGCGGCTTCGGCCTGTTCACCGGCTGTGCTGCAGGTGACACCGCGATGTCGGTAGTCCTGGAAGTCTGCGACGCAAAATGAATCCGGGCGTCGCCAGCGTATGAACGTCGCCGACTGGATCGACCGCCACGCCGGGCTGACTCCCGACAAGACGGCCATTCGTTTTCCCGGCCGCGATGTTTCGTATGCGCAGTTTGCTGAACTGATCGATCGGGTGGCGGCGGCCTTGGCCGCATCCGGAGTGAAGCGCGGCAGCTGCGTGGCCTTCCTCGGCTTCAACAGCCCCGAAATGCTGGCCCTACTCTTCGCCAGCGCGCGCCTCGGGGCGCTGTTCATGCCGCTCAACTGGCGGCTGGCCGGTCCCGAGCACCGGCAGATGCTGGAGGATTGCCCGCCGGCGCTGCTCTTCGTCGAAGCGCCGTACGTCGCCCAGACCGAAGGCTTCCGCAGTGCGCTGGGCGGCGTGACGCTAATCAGTTTCGGTCCCGCCGCCGACGGATGGGGTGCCTGGGCCGATTTCTGTTCCCGGGCCAAAGGCGCTGCACCCCGCGATCCGCAGGTCGGCCCCGATACGCCTCTATTGATCTGCTACACCTCCGGTTCGACCGGCAAGCCGAAGGGCGTGCTGCTGACACAGGGCGCGCTGATCTGCAACGCCGCCAACAGCGCCGACATGCACGATCTGACGGTGGACGACGTCATCCTCACCACTCTGCCGCTGTTCCATGTCGGCGGGCTGAACAACCAGACCACGCCCGCGCTGCAGGCCGGCTGCACGGTGGTGCTGCACCCCAAGTTCGACGTCGATGCGACTTTCGACGCCATCGAACGCGAGGGCGTCACGCTGACCGTGCTGGTGCCGGCGCAGTTGGACATGATGATGGCGCATCGCCGTTGGGCCAGCGCCGACTTTTCCAGCCTGCGCATGATCACCACCGGATCGACCATTGTTCCATTACATGTCATCAACGCGGTTCATGCCAAGGGAATCCCAATGGTGCAGGTCTACGGCTCCACCGAGACCTGTCCGATCGCGGTGTATCTCAAGGCCGCGGACGCCTACCGCAAGCTCGGCTCGACCGGCAAGGCGGCGATCCACAGCCGGCTGCGGATCGTCGATGGCCGCGGCACCGACGTCAAGCCCGGCGTCACCGGCGAGATTCTGGTGCAGGGCGACAATGTGATGATCGGCTACTGGAATGCACCGCAGGCCACGAAGGCGGTGCTGACCGACGGCTGGTTCCACACCGGCGACATGGGTCATCAGGACGACGAGGGCTACCTCTACGTCGATGGCCGCAGCAAGGAAATGATCATCTCCGGCGGAGAGAACATCTACCCGGCCGAGATCGAGAACCTGTTGATCGAATGCCCGGACATCGCCGAAGCCTCGGTGATCGGCCGACCCGACGACCGCTGGGGCGAAATCGTCGTCGCCGTAGTGGTACCGAGAGCCAACAGCCGGCTCACCGGCGACCAGGTCGTGAAATTGCTGGAGGGGCGAATTGCCCGCTTCAAGCTTCCCAAGGAAGTGGTGTTGGTCAATCAGTTGCCGAGAACTGCGCTGGGCAAGATTCGCAAGGAAGACGTGCGCCAGATGGTCGCGCGTACAGCATCTCCCCACTAATCCCCAAGGCTGGAATCATGGAGCACATCTTATGACGTTAAAGATCGGAATCGACGTCGGCGGCACCTTCACCGACTTTGTCGTCACTCGCGACGACGCCGAGCCGGCGATTTTCAAGACGCTGTCGACGCCGTCCGACCCGTCGATCGCCGTGGTCAATGGTCTCACCGACATCGCCGCCAGCATGAAGCCGCCGCTGACGCTGGAAGCCTTCGCGCCGACCATCGACACCATCGTGCATGGCACCACCGTCACCACCAACGCAACGCTGACCGGCACCGGCGCGAAGTGCGGCCTGCTGACCACCGAGGGCGTGCGCGATGCGCTCGAAATGCGCCGCGGCATCCGCGAGGAGCAGTACAACAACCGCTATACCAATGTCAAACCTCTGGTGCCGCGCTACCTGCGTGCCGGCATCACGGGACGGCTCGACCGCA
>JBAZOF010000101.1:0-9216 GCA_041648855.1 Sulfuritalea sp.
GCAGCGGCTGCGGCAGCAGCGGCTTCGGCAGCAGCGGCTTCGGCAGCAGCGGCTTCGGCAGAAGTCGGCGCTGGCGGCACGGCGGCTCCGGCCTCGGCTTCTTCAGGTCCGGCCAAGGCGTTGCAGCGGCGGATCAATTCGGCATCGTCAATACGGGCACCGCCGCCGGCCTCGAGGTGGTCGATCCAGACCTTGAACATGTCGGCAGAGCGATCGAGCATTTCGAGCAGCGCAGGCGTCGCAGCGCGCGCTTCGTGCAGCCAGCCGTTCAGCACCTGCTCCACTGCCCAAGCCGTTTCGCCCAAGTCCGTCAGGCCGACCATGCGGCCGCTGCCCTTCAGGGTATGGAAGCTGCGGCGCAGCGTGATGAGTGCCGCCTGATCGCCTGGGTTTGCATGGACGATGGGCAGATGCTCGTTGATGGTTCCCAGCACTTCGTGCGCCTCTTCGAGGAAGATGGCCAGCAGTTCGGCGTCGAGCTCTTCCTCGCTGACCTCCACCAGCCGAGTAGTCTCGGCCGACGGCGGCGGTGCTTCGATGGGCGCGGGCGGCGGGGGCGGCGGGGCCTCGGGCGGGGGTTGCAGCGCTTCCACTTCGAATTCGGGCAGTTCTTCTTCTTCTACTTCAGCCAGTTCGCCTTCGGCCTCGGATACAGCTTCCGGTGTCACGAGCTCGGCGGCAAGTTCTTCTGCCGGGGCTGCCGCTGGCAGTTCCGCAGGCGCCGGCGCGGGAGCTTCGGGTTCTTCCTTGCGGACGGCATGAACGATAGGCGGCGGCTCGAGGATCGCGTCGATGTCGGCAGCTCCGCCTTGCAGCTGTGCGACGAAGAAGCCCAGCGCCGAAAGTTTTTTGGCCACGTCTTCGAAAGCGCCGGCCTGCGCCGTGAAGCCTGGTTCGGCGAAATGCTCGATGGCCCGTGCGCATTCCGTCAGTATGGCATTGGCGCGGTCCTGGCCGAGCACCAGCAGCGCGCCCTGAATCTGGCGAATCGGTTGTGTCAGCGAAGCCAGAGTGGCTTGGCGCGAAGTGTCGCGGAAGAAGGCATCCAGCGTTTGTTCGATGGTGCCGAGGTTGGAGCGGATTTCGCGCGCCACCGATTCAAGCAGTAGTCGTTCCTGCGCACGGCGCGACATGGCGTCGAGATTAGGCAGTTCCAGCATGCCGAGCTCTTCGCCGCGTCCAAGCGCGGCGAGGCGGCTGACGACGATACTGGCCGAGCGCGCGAAGTCGGCATCCAGCGACTGGAAGTTTTCCAGCGCGGATTCGGCCAGCAGCAGTGCGGTGGCCATTTCCAGCGCCATGATTTCATTGTGTTGCGTCGGATCGCGGCGCAACTGGTCGGCCTGCTCAAGAATCGCGGAGGTCAGGCGCGTGTAGTCCGGTTGACCGGTGGCAGCCCCCTCTTCGGCGATTTTCGCCGTGCGCTCGTGAAATGGCGGCAGCGCGGCGGCGGTACCGGCGCAGAGGCGGTTCCAGTCTTCCTTGGCGGCGGCCAGCAATTCGCGCAAGTGGCGAATGTGGGGCAGCAGTCTTTCGGTTTCCGCGGCCGTCGCCGCGGGCACCATGCCGTCCAGGCGATAGGCGGCGCGCACGATGGTCAGCGCTTCGCCACCCTTTTTGGCACAGGCGGCGAGGTACAGGGCCTCGCGAAGTTGCTGTTCGCTTGCTTCGGACTGGCTTTCGATGAGCTTCTTGATCTGCGCACCGAGACGCATGGCAAAGCGCTTTGCTTCATTCGCGTCAGGCAGACCACCGGCAGCGAGCGCGTCGAGGACGCCCAGCGCAACCCACCAGTAGGACCGGGCGGCCGGTGTGGAGCGTGTCGTTTCGATCATCGCTACCGAGACTTTCATCTCGTTGATGCCCTTGGGATCATTCTTGATCCACTTCAGGAGTCCGCGTTCGAAGCCCATGCGTGCGGCCTTGAGGCGTGCCGCGAGCGATTCGGGCGTGAGCGGCGCCGGCTCCTTTTCGCGCTTCGGCGGACGCTGCGTGAGATCGGGGAAAAACAGGGAGGCCGGCTCGGGCGCCTGCTGTCCGCGCGCGACGATCATCGCGCGGTAGGGCGAAAACAGTTTCAGTGGCTGGTCGGGGTGGCCAGCGATCAGGTCGTCGAGATAGCCGCGCAACGCAGTGAACCCGTTTTGCGCCGCGGCGATTGCGGTGACGGTGTCCGGCACCGTGGCATCGCCCAGTGCTGCCAACAGCTGTTCGATCGCATCGGCGAATTCCGTGATGCCGTCGAGGCCGACGATCGCCAGCGCACCATGCGCCTGGTGCATGCTGGCGAGAGCCTTCTTCAGTTCGTCCCCGCCCGGAGCGCCCGCATGCGCGGCGAGACTGAGCCCGGCGCGCTCCAGCGCAAGGTCGATTTCTCCCTTGACCCAGGACAGCGGACCGATATCGAGATCGGTGCTCATCAGAAGCTATTTACGGCGCCGTGGTTCATTTGCTCTCGATTCACACCTTGAAGCCCGAGACCGAGCCCTTCAGTTCGACAGCGAGCTCGGTAAGCTCGCCAATCGACACGGCGGTTTGCTGCGTGCTGGTGGTGGTCTGGCCGGTAATTCGAAGAATGTCCTGCATCGAGTCCGCCACTTTGGTGGCGATGTCGGCCTGATGCTGCGTGTCGCTCGAGATCGCTTGAATCAGGCGGGCAAGATCCTGCGACACGCTTGAGATTTCGTTCAGCGCCTGACCGGCGGCGTCCGACAGTTTGGCTCCTTCGACCACACCCTGCGTCGAATATTCCATGGCGGCCACGGCGTCGTGCGTGTCGGTCTGAATCGTCTTTACGATGGCGGCAATCTGTTTCGTTGCCTCGCCGGAGCGTTCGGCCAGTCGCTGCACTTCTTCCGCAACCACGGAGAAGCCTCGTCCGGCCTCGCCGGCGGAGGCGGCCTGAATGGCGGCGTTCAAGGCCAGCACGTTGGTTTGTTCCGTAATGTCGGAAATCAGTTCCACGATTTCGCCGATCTCCTGCGAGGATTCGCCGAGGCGTTTGATCCGCTTCGAGGTTTCCTGGATCTGCGTGCGGATTTCGTTCATGCCGGTAATTGAATTCGACACGGCCGACGCACCTTTTTGCGCGGCTTCAAGTGATGCGCGTGCCACACGGGCCGATTCCAGGGCCGAGGCAGACACGGTCTTCATCGAGGTGGCCATTTCAAGAACGGCGGCGTTGGCGCTCTGGATCTCGGCCGACTGCACTTTCGTGGCGGCAAGCAGATCGTTGGAGGTGCTTTGCGCGGCGTTCGAGGCGCGAGTTACGCGTTCGGCAGCGTCGTTGATGCGGCGCACCAGCACGGCGAGTTCTTCAACCGTGTAGTTCACCGAGTCGGCGATGGCGCCGGTGATGTCCTCGGACACCGTCGCGCGGATTGTCAAGTCGCCGTCGGCGAGGTCGCCCATTTCGTTCATCAGCCGCAGAATGGCGCCCTGCGTCGCGTCCTTTGCCGCTTCCGCCATGCGGCGCTGCTGGTCGGCATCATCGCTGCGGCGCAGACCTTCGTCGTTGAAGGCTTTCACCATCAGTACCAGCATCACCAGGGCCAGCGAGCCGAAAATGCTGGCCGAAAACGTCGAAGCATCCGTTGCGGTGATTTCCGCTTCATAGGCCTTGATCAGGTTGTCGGTATTCGTCGTCATCGTGCGCCAGCCGTCGATCAGCGTCTTGCTGGCCGTGCGTGCCCGTGCCAGCGGCTTGAGGTCGGCACCGAGACCGGCCAGCGCCGACTCCATTACCTTCAGGCTCGTCGCCAGTTGGCTTTCGGCGGGAGCCAGGCTCAGCGCGGTGGCAATGTCGCTCGTCAGTTGTGCCGCCATGGTCTCGTCGAAGCCAGGCGCCCACGTCAGCTGGTTCGACGCATGCAGGATGCGTGCTGTCAGATGGGGCAGCCTGCCGCCAGCGGCATCCGCCGCGTCGGTCATGGCTTTGCCCTGCTTCAGCACTTCGGCTGCGAGACGGCCAATCGCAGCGAAGCGGTTTTCCTGGGCCAGTAGTTGGCCGACGATCTCATCCTGCTTGGCCCAGGCTTCGCGCAAGGCGTCGAGTGCCGGACGCGCTTCGGCGCCGGTGGGCGACACCTTGACGCCCTTGACTTCACCACCATCGACCAGACTCAGGATCAGCGTGTTGTAGGTATCGCGGGCATCGCGCAGTTCCGTGAAGCCTTCCTTCTGTCCCTGCATTGCGTTCTGTGCGGACTTGGGGATCTGCTGGTTGAGCGGAGCAATCTGGCCGACGACGGACAGGTAGGTGGTACCCCGCGTGGTGGCTTGGCCCTGCATGAAGATCGCCGCGATGGTGATCAGCAGACTGATCAGGAAAACGGTACCAAGAATTCGAAACTGGGTCTCGATGTCGAGATGACCGATCAGGGGCAGCCCTTTGCGGCGCGGCTCCTGTGGAACTTCTTCAGCTTCAGGTGGGGCGGTTTTCTTGAACAGCGACTTGAGATCGAAGGCCATGGCTTTTCTTTCCGGAACGCTCAGAGAGCGATGTCTAGGTAGTTGGGGTCGGCCAGCAGTGCCGGGATGCGCAACTGGGTCCAGATAACGTCTTGTGCATCCTTGAAGCGTCCGCCGAGCCAAGGCGTCGTCTCGGCGGCGCCGGCCGGAACTCCAGCTTCGCCCGCCGCATGCATCTGCAGCTGCGGGCGCAGCCCCAGTGCGCGACGGATCAGCAAGGCGGTGTTGATGCCGTGTCGCGCACCAACCAGAAGCAAACGCGCTTGCGCGTTGATCGGCGTCGGCGCGCCGCCGCGCCAGGCCGAGAAATCCACTACGCTGTAGAGCACGCCACGAATATTGGCGATGCCGGCGAACCAGGGTTTGGTCAGCGGCGCGGGTGTGAGTTGCGGCAGCGGCGCCACTTCGCCCGAGTCGGCAAGATCGATCAGCCAGTGGCTGCCGCCGGGGAGATCATCAGAGCCGGATTCGATGCCGAGCAAGGCCTGTCCGCCTTCGCCGCGGCGCGCAGACACCAGGCGTTCGGAAAGGTCCCGCTGAAACTCGCGCAGACTGATGCGCTTGGCCATGGCTCAGGCCTCCCGCCGGGCCGCCCGCGCGAGCGCGGAGTATTGATCACACCCCCTCCCGTCCTCCCCCGCTTGGCGGGGGAAGGGGGGTGGGGCGCCATAATTCCCCGACGGGGAGGCGAAGCCTCCCCCCTCGGGGGGCAGCGAAGCGAAGCAAGCGTTGCATGCCGGCGAAGCGGAATCCCATGCACGCAAAGCGGTGGGGCCGTTCATTGCTTACCCGAGTGCGGCGATCATTGCCAGCAATGCCGGGCCATCTATTGGTTTGGTGACGTAGGCCTGGGCACCCTGACGCATGCCCCAGACGCGGTCGGTTTCCTGGTCCTTGGTGGTGCAGATGATGACCGGGATATCCTTGGTGATGGGGTCGCGCGAAAGAGCGCGGGTAGCCTGGAAGCCATTGGTGCCCGGCATCACCACATCCATGAGGACGAGGTCCGGCTTGATCTGCTTGGCCCGCTCGATGCCTTCGTCGCCGCTGTCGGCGGTACTGACGTCGTAGCCGCCGGCAACGAGCATTTGCGTCAGGAGATGGCGTTCGGTGGGGGAGTCGTCGATGACTAGTATGGTTTTGACAGGCATGGTAGCTACCTCGCTAATGAGAATGAAACAACGGTCAGCTGCGCGCAGCGTGCGCGGCAACGGTTTTGAGGAGACCGTCCTTGGTGAAGGGTTTGGTCAGGTATTCATCGGAACCGACCATGCGTCCTCGCGCACGGTCGAAGAGCCCATCTTTGGATGAAAGCATGATCACCGGGGTGCCGGCGAATTTCGGGTTCTTCTTGATCAGCGCGCAGGTCTGATAGCCGTCGAGACGCGGCATCAGGATGTCGCAAAAGACCACATTGGGCAGATGATCGTTGATCTTTGCCAATGCATCGAAGCCGTCCTCGGCCAGCACCACCTGGGCGCCAGCCTGCAGCAGAAAAATTTCCGCAGTCTTGCGGATGGTGTTCGAATCATCGATCACCATCACCTTGATGCCGGAAAGCTGGGGTGTTTCGCTCACGTTACTCCATGCTGGATCAGGACTTCAATCATGGCGACTGCGGGTGGAGCAGTATCACAGCCATGGAAGCAGCTTTTTTCATGAGCGCTCTCCATCCTCCCTCTGTCGCCTCGTTCGTTCAACTTTGTTCCGAGGTCAGTCTCTATAACCTTAATCATACTCAGATTTTTGCCATTTCGAAGTCTTCCTTGCGGGCGCCGCATTCCGGACAAGTCCAATTGGGGGGTATTTCATCCCATCGCGTGCCTGGCGGCAAGCCTTCGTCCGGAAGCCCTTTTGCTTCGTCGTAGATGAAGCCGCAGATCAGACACATCCATTTGGTGTAAAGCGGCTCAGGACTCATTACGGGCTGTGGGTTATGCCCCCTGCGTCTTGGGCCGGGGACGGTATCAAATCGGATATGCCCCCGGGCGCTTGTGCAGGGGACGGTATCCCTTCGGATAGAATTGGATAATATTAACTCAAGCGGCTCGCTACCGAAATATCAGGGTCGAGCCGGGACATTCATGCCTGTTGCCCCTGCCGCCAATCTGTCGCCACCAATCGTGCTGACGTTTGCCGCTTCCGACCCCACGGGAGGTGCCGGACTGCAGGCGGATATTTTGACCCTCGCCAGCCTCGGCTGCCACCCGTTGTCTGTCGTGACTGCGATTACCGTGCAGGACACGGCCGGCGTCGAGGGCGTCCTGCCGTTGGACGCCGACTGGGTTGCCGACCAGGCCCGTGCCCTGCTCGAGGACATGCCGGTGGCGGCTTTCAAGCTGGGCATGCTGGGCAGCGTCGAAATCATCGCCGCGATCGCCGAGGTGATCTCGGACTACCCCGATATTCCCGTGATCCTCGATCCGGTCCTGGCGTCGGGACGCGGCGACCAGTTTGCCGACGAGCAGATGATCGAGGCCATGATCGGCCTGCTGCTGCCCCAGACCACGCTGCTGACGCCGAATAGTCTCGAAGCCCGCCGACTGGCGCAGGAAATCCGCGAGTCGGACGAAGATGACCGGTTTGAACCGGACCTGGCCGGGTGCGCCCGGCGGCTGATCGATGCCGGATGCGAGTATGTCCTGGTAACGGGGACGCATGAGGGCACGCCGCAGGTGGTCAATACCCTCTATGGCAGCCACGGTACGGTGCGTACTGATCGCTGGGAGCGCCTCCCCGGCAGCTACCATGGCTCGGGCTGCACGCTGGCTTCGGCAATTGCGGCTCACTTTGCCAGCGGCGTGAATGTTGCCGAGGCGATCATGGCTGCGCAGGAATACACTTGGCGCACATTGGCTGCCGGCTTTCGTCCCGGCATGGGACAATTCATCCCCGACCGCATGTTCTGGTCGCGGGAAGAGGATGATGACGCGGATGAAATCTGAGTTCTTGCCACTTTTGAATGGTGTGCCCGGATGAAGCTCAGGGGCCTCTGCGCCGTTACCCTCGACGACCCGCTGCTGCCACGGCTTTCGGCGCTGGTAAAGGCGGCGCTCGATGGCGGCACGCCCTTCGTTCAGTACCGCAACAAGATGGCCTCGCGCCCCCTGCGTCGCGCGCAGGCCGCCGAGATGCTGCGCATTTGTCGTGCCGCGGGCGCCAAGCTGATCATCAATGACGACGTCTGGCTGGCGGTGGAAATCGGTGCCGATGGCGCCCACCTCGGCCGCGACGATGCGCCGGGCGGCTCGCTGGCCGCGGCACGCGACGCCCTCGGGCCGAAGCGCATCCTCGGCGTGTCCTGCTACAACGAGCTTGCCCGCGCCGAAGAGGCCGCGGCAGCGGGAGCCGACTACCTTGCCTTCGGCAGCATGTTCTCTTCACGCACCAAACCCGCTGCCGTGCGTGCTCCGCTGGAAATGCTGGGCGAGGCCCGCCGCCGTTTCGGCTTGCCGGTGGCCGCGATCGGCGGCATCACGCTGGAAAATGCGCCGGAGATCATTGCTGCCGGCGCCGACATGCTCGCCGTGGTGAGCGATCTGTTCGACGCGATGGACATCAAGGCGCGGGCCGAAGCCTATCAGGAGCTTTTCAACCAGGCGGCACAAAGCGACCGCGAACAACAGTTTTCCTGAACAGCCCTTGTCTTGCGCACTGCCCGGAATCAACAGGACCCCCTCATGACACGTAACGAAGAACTCTTCCTTCGCGCCCAGAAAACCATTCCCGGCGGCGTCAATTCGCCGGTGCGCGCTTTCCGTTCCGTCGGCGGCGCGCCGCGTTTTTTCGCGCGCGGCGAAGGCCCCCGGGTCTGGGACGCCGACGGCAAGTCCTACCTCGATTACGTCGGTTCCTGGGGGCCGCTGATCCTCGGCCATGCCGACCCTGACACCGTGCGCGCCGTGCAGGAGGCTGCGGCGAAGGGGCTTTCCTTCGGTGCGCCGACGATCGGCGAGGTCGAACTGGCCGAACTATTGGTGCAGCGGGTGCCGAGCATGGACATGGTGCGCCTGGTGTCTTCCGGCACCGAGGCAACCATGAGCGCGATCCGTCTGGCGCGCGGCTTTACCGGACGCGATGCCATCATCAAGTTCGAGGGTTGTTACCACGGCCATGGCGACAGCCTGCTGGTCAAGGCGGGTTCCGGCCTGCTGACTTTCGGCAACCCCTCGTCCGCCGGGGTGCCGGCGGATCTGGCGCAGCACACCCTGGTGCTCGACTACAACGATGCGCAGGGCTTGCGCGATGCTTTCGTCAAGCACGTCAAGTCCATCGCCTGCGTGATCGTCGAACCGGTCGCCGGCAACATGAACCTGATCGCGCCGAAACCCGAATTCCTCGCGGCGATGCGCGAGATGTGCACGCTGCACGGCGCGGTGCTGATTTTCGACGAGGTGATGACCGGTTTTCGCGTCGGCCCGGGTTCGGCGCAGGGACTCTACGGGATCACGCCGGATCTCTCGACTTTCGGCAAGGTGATCGGTGGCGGCATGCCGCTCGGCGCTTTCGGCGGGCGCCGCGACATCATGGAAATGATTGCGCCGCTGGGGCCCGTGTATCAGGCCGGCACGCTTTCGGGCAATCCGCTCTCCGTGGCGGCGGGCTTGGTGACGCTGAAGAAGATCGCGGCGCCGGGCTTCCACGAAGCGCTGGCGGCGAAGACGCGGGCGCTGGTCGATGGGCTCACTGCTGCAGCCAGGCGGCACGGCGTAAGTTTTTCCGCGCAGTCCGTGGGCGGCATGTTCG
>JBAZOF010000102.1:0-9181 GCA_041648855.1 Sulfuritalea sp.
GGCAAGAACCTGTGGACCGAGGCCGGCAGCGGCGAGCCGATCCGCATCTACGAATCCTATTCCGAGGGCGACGAAGCGCGCTGGATCGTCGAGGAAGTGAAGGCGCTGACGCGCGACGGCCATGCGCGCGCCGAGATTGCCCTGCTCTATCGCAGCAACGCGCAGTCGCGGGCGCTGGAACACGCGCTGTTCAACGCCGGCCTGCCCTACCGCGTGTATGGCGGCCTGCGCTTTTTCGAGCGCGCCGAAATCAAGCACGCGCTGGCCTATCTGCGCCTGATCGCCAACACCGAGGACGATACGGCTTTCGCCCGCGTGGTGAATTTCCCGGCGCGCGGCATCGGCGCGCGCAGCCTGGAAAACCTGCAGGACGCGGCGAAGGCCGCCGCCAGCAGCCTGCATGCGGCGATTCCGCAAGTCGCGGGCGCCGGCGGCGCCAAGCTGGCCGCGTTCGCCGCGCTCATCGTCAAGCTGCGCGAGGCGGCGCACCTGCCGCTGCCGGAGCTGGTCGACCACGTCGTCGAACTCTCGGGCCTGCGCGCCCATTACAAGAACGAGAAGGAAGGCCAGGAGCGGCTGGACAACCTCGACGAACTGATCAACGCCGCGGCGAGTTTCGTCGCCGAGGAAGGCGTGCCGAACCAGGACGGCGAGATAACCGGCGAATTCGGCAACGACCTGTCCTCGTTTTTGGCCCACGCCTCGCTCGAAGCCGGCGAGCACCAGGCCGGCGAGGGCGACGACGCGCTGCAACTGATGACCGTGCATTCGGCCAAGGGCCTCGAATTCAACGTGGTCTTCATCAGCGGTCTCGAGGACGGCCTGTTCCCGCACGAGAACTCGATGAATGAAGACAAAGGCCTGGAAGAAGAACGGCGCCTGATGTATGTCGCCGTCACCCGCGCGCGGCAGCGGCTTTACCTCTCCTTCGCGCAGACGCGCATGCTGCACGGCCAGACGCGCTACAACCTGCCGTCGCGCTTCCTCGACGAGGTTCCGGAGGAACTGGTCAAGTGGCTCACGCCGCGCGCCGGCAAGGGCGGTTTCGCCGCGCCCGAGGGTGGCAGCCGCGCCTATGGCGCACCCGGTGCGCCGACTTACAGCAGCACGCCGCGCCGCAGCGAATCATCGGGCGGCAGCGGCTTCCGCATCGGTCAGAGCGTGATGCATGCAAAATTCGGCCTCGGCGTCATCGTCAATGCCGAGGGTAGTGGCACGGACGCGCGCGTCCAGGTCAATTTCGGCAATGCCGGCATGAAGTGGCTGGCGCTCTCGGTCGCCAAACTGGAGGCAGCATGAAAACCGTCGACGTCAACGGCATCAGGATTCGCTACCAGGTCGAAGGCAGCGGCCCCTGGGTCACGCTGTCGCATTCGCTCTCCTGCGACCTGACGATGTGGGATGAACTCGCCGTGGCGCTGGCGCCGACTTTCAGCGTGCTGCGCTACGACACGCGCGGCCACGGCGGTACTGCTGTGTCTGAAGGCGCCTACAGCTTCGAACAACTGAGCGCCGATGTCACCGGCCTGCTCGATGCGCTGAACATCGGGCGCACGCACTTCGTCGGCCTCTCGATGGGCGGCATGATCGGCCAGCATCTGGGCTTGCTCGCGCCGCAGCGCCTGAACAAGCTGGTAATCGCCAGCTCCACCAGCCGCATTCCGCCCGAGGCTTCGCCGCTGTGGGACGAACGCCTCGCCATCGCCCGCGCCCAGGGTTGCGCCGGCCTGGTCGAGGCTACGCTGGGGCGCTGGTTCACGCCGGAGTTTCGCGCGGCGCGGCCCGACACGATGCAGCGCATCGGCAAGCTGATCGCGAATACGCCGGCGGCGGGCTATGCCGGCTGCGTCGCGGCCATCCGCCAGCTCGACATCACGGCGCGCATCGGCGCCATCCGCACGCCGACGCTGGTCATCGTCGGAGCGCAAGACCCCGGCACGCCGCCGGCGATGTCCGAAGTCATTGCATCAAGCATTCCCGGTGCGCGGCTGGAAATCATTCCGTCTGCCTCGCATCTTTCCTGCATCGAGCAGCCGGAGATATTCCAGCGGCTGGTCACTGACTTTTTGAAAGGCTGAACATGGATCTGGGCATACGTGGACGCAGCGCGCTGGTGTGCGCATCGAGCAAGGGGCTGGGCCGTGGCTGCGCGCTCGCGCTGGCGCGCGAAGGCGTGAACGTCACATTGGTGGCGCGCGGCGCCGAGGCACTGGAAAAGACCGCCGCCGAAATACGCGCCGCGACCGGCGCCACGGTCATCACCGTTGCCGCCGACATCGTGACGCCGGCCGGCCGCGCCGCGGCGCTGGCTGCGTGTCCGCAACCGGACATCCTGGTCAACAACGCCGGCGGCCCACCGCCCGGCGATTTCCGCAACTGGTCGCGAGACGACTGGCTGGCGGCGCTCGACGCCAACATGCTGGCGCCGATCGAGCTGATCAAGGCCACGGTCGATCACATGATCGCGCGCAAATTCGGCCGCATCGTCAACATCACCTCGGGCGCGGTCAAGAATCCGATCGACGTGCTGGGCCTGTCCACCAGCGCGCGTCTGGGTCTTACCGGCTTCGTCGCGGGACTCTCGCGCAAGACCGTGGCACACAACGTCACCATAAACAATCTGCTGCCCGGCTTTCACGACACCGAGCGAGTCGCCTCGGTGGTGGGGGGGCAGGCCAAGGCGCGCGGGATACCCTACGAGCAGGCCCTGGCCGAGCGGGTGGCGACGATTCCCGCCGGCCGCATCGGAAATGCAGAAGACTTCGGCGCTGCCTGTGCCTGGCTGTGTTCGGCGCAGGCCGGCTTCATTACCGGGCAGAACCTGCTGATCGATGGCGGTGCCTATCCCGGCACCTTCTGACGCGCTTTCGCGAAGCCGACGACTCGCCCGCCTGCTGCCCGCGCTCGGCTTCGTCCTCACCGGGCTGGCCGGCCGCGCACTGATCGACAAGCTGCTCGCGCTGCGCGGCGGCGCGGAGCTCGTCGCGCACTGGGCGCAGGTGAACAGCCTGGCCGAGATGGTCGCCGGCGTCACGCTGCTCGGCGTCGGTATCGGGCTCACCGGCCGCGTGGCCGGCGTCGCGCCGTACCACCAGCGCCGACTTCTGGGCGATGCGCTGAGCCTCGGCCTGCTGCTCTCGGGCATCTGCCTCGCCGCGCTCGCGCTGCTGGCGGTGTCCGGCCTGCTCCCGCTGCTGCTGCCTCTGCATCTGGCGCCGCTGGTCCTGCCGGCGCTCGCCGTCGGCTGGATCGGCGTCGCGCCCGGACTGTTCATCGCCTGGCTGCTCGGGCGCGCGCGGCCGGGCCGCGCCATCGTGGTCGTTGCGGCGCAATTGAGCGTGCCGCTGCTTGCCTTGTGGCTGGCGCCGCCAGCTGCCGAACTGTCGTACCTGCTCGGCGGTCAGGCCCTGTTCGGCACCGTGGCGACACTGCTGCTGGTCATCGATTCACGATCCGCCAAAGAGCCGCTGCCGGCGGGACACGGCCTGCGCCCGTTCGTAGCGGCAGGCATCGCGATCGGAATCCTGAGTCCGGCCGCGATGGCCATCGCGCGCCTGGAGATCGCGGCATCCGCGTCGTGGGAGGCGGTTGGCGCGGTGCAGGCGCTGTGGCGCACCAGTGAATGGATCACGGCCGTCGCGGCCGGCCTGCTCAACGCCTATTTCCTGCCGCGGCTGGCGGCGGCGAAGGCGGCACCGGCCTTCGCCGCCGAACTGCGCGTAGCGGCACGCCAGGTGCTGCGCCCCGCGCTGCTGGCGCTCTGCGTATTGTGGCTGCTGTTGCCGCAGGTGCTGGCGCTGCTCTACCGCGACGGCTTCCCGATCGGCCGGCTCGATGCCTTGCCCTTCTTCGCCGGCGATGCGCTGCGCATGTTGTCGTGGATATTTTTGTTCGGCCTCTTCGCGCGCGGCGCGGGGTGGGCGGTGACGGCCGGGGAGTTGCTGTCCCTGCCGCTGTTCGCCGCGCTACTGGTGCTGCTGCCCGGTGCACTCTCGCTGTCAATGATCGGACTGGCCTGGGCGCTGGCCTATGTCGTGTATGCGGGTTTCAATTTCTGGGCGTTGCGCCGGACTCAGGCGGACCGCGCCTAGGCGCTGCACCGATCAGTTCTTGGCCGCAGGAACGGCGCGGCCGGCTTCCAGATAGGCTTGCAGGGTGTCGCGGATATGGTGCTTGAGTATCGTCTGCGCCGGGCCCAGTTTGCCTTCGCAAATCTGTTTGACGATGGTCGCGTGATTCGCCTGGCAGTGTTCGATCTGTTCGTTGTTGGCCGGCAGGCGCCAGCGCAGCGCGTGGATCTTGTGCTCGATCAGCCGGTAGGCGTCGCGCAGATACGCATTGCTCGAGCGCTGCATGATGATGTTGTGGAATTCGGCATCCAGTTCCGGCAGCGCACGCGCGTTGCCCGCGCGCTGCGCTTCCTTCATGGTGCGCAGGTTTTCCTTCAGCGCTGCAATCAAACCCTCGCGGTCCGCGGCCAGCGCCTCGCCCAGTGCGGCCGCCTCCAGGATCTCGCGGAAGCGGCAGATCTGCACCACGTCCTCGTCGCCGACGCTGAACACGTAGGTGCCGCGCTGCGGATGGATGTCCACCAGCCCGTCCGCCTTGAGCCGCAGCAGCGCCTCGCGCACCGGGGTCTTGCTGATGCCCAGTTGCAGCGCCAGGGCGGCTTCCGAAATCTGCCCGCCGAGGTCGATCGACCCTTCGATGATGCTCGCGCGGATGTGCTCCACCGCGATGTCGGTAAGTGATTTGGGGCGCTTGATCTTCGGCACGGCAGTCATCGTTTTGCTCTTGCTCGACATGGGTCATGGCCATGATACCGCATTCGCCCAACTGATATATGATATGGTAGTCATGTAACGGATGACCTTCAGGGAGAATGCGGATGGCGTCGGGCAAGTGTCTCTGCAGCAGGCAGGCCGCGGCAGGCCGCGGAGCCGTCGTCCCGGCGGCGCGGGTGGTGGTCGCGGCGTCCCGGGCATAGAGATGGGCGATTCCGTGGCAACCGCCGCCATGCCCCGATTTCCCCGCCTCTGGGCGGCGCTCAAATTCGTTGCGCCGCTGCTGTTTCTGGTGCTGCTGTGGGAGGTGGTGGTCAAGGCCTTCGGCGTCGAGCCGCGGATATTCCCCAGCGTCGAAGCGGTCGCCGGCGCCGGGCTCGAGACCATGCAGGACGGCACGCTGGTGCGCCACATCGGCGCCAGCCTCTGGCGTGTCGCCGTCGGCACCAGTCTCGCGATCGCCGTCAGCGTCCCGCTCGGCGTCGCCATGGGCCTCAGCCCGGCCGTTTCGATTTTCCTCACGCCGCTGTTCCGCTTCTTCTCGGTCCTCGCCGGCATCGCCTGGATTCCGATCGCCACCCTGTGGTTCGGCTACGGCTTCGGCGCAATTACCTTCGTCATCTTCAATGCGGTGTTCTTCGTCGTCGCCTACAACACCCTGCTCGGGGTGTCGCGGATTCCGATGGCGCTGAGGCAGGCGGCGGCATCGCTCGGCGCCGGCGGCTGGGCCATGCTGACCCAGGTGATACTCCCCGGCGCGCTGCCGAACATCGTCACCGGTGTGCGCACCGGCCTCGGCTTCGCCTGGCGCGGGCTGATCGCCGCCGAAATGATCGCAACCAATGTCGGCCTGGGCTACATGTTGTTCCTTGCGCGGGACTTCTACCGCACCGAGGTCATCGTATTCGGCATGATCGTGATCGGCATCCTGTGGCTGCTGATCGACCGGTTGCTGCTGGCGCCGCTGGAGCGGGCGACGATCGAGCGCTGGGGAATGGTGGACCGCGCATGAAAGTGCTGCTGCTCAAGGCATGGAGCCTCTATGTGCGCTGGACGGCGCGCTACCCGGCGGTGCGCTCCATCGTGCCCTTCATCCCGCTGGTCGCGTTGTGGGCCGCCATCGCGGAGGCGGGCGTGTTTCCGCGGGCATTCCTGCCCGGGCCGGTCGAGGTGGCACAGTCGTTCGGCACGCTCGTGTACAAGGGCATCCTGCCGGAGTATCTGGAGGACAGCGTGGTGCGGCTGGTAGTCGGCGCCGCGGCCGGCGTGGCGCTGGGCATTCCGCTGGGCGTGCTGGTCGGATTGAATGCCCGCGCGCGCGAAATGCTCTGGCCCGTGCTGCTGTTCTTCCAGGCCATCGGCGACATCGCGTGGTTGCCGATTCTGCTGATCTGGTTCGGCTTCAGCCTGACCACCATGACCTTCGTCCTGGTCTATACGGTGCTTTTCCCCGTCGTCCTCAACACGGCGCTCGGCGTGCGTTCGGTCCCGGAAGACCTGCGGCGCGCGGCGCGGACCCTGGGCGCTTCGCCGGCCCGCGTCGTGTGGGAGGTCATCCTGCCCGGTTCGCTGCCGAACATCATCACCGGATTGCGCAACGGCCTCGGCTTCGGCTGGCGCGCACTGATCGCGACCGAAATCATCGTCGGCACGAGCGGCATCGGGTTTCTCATGTTCGACGCCCGGCGCGCCGGATCGGTGGTCGAAATTCTGCTCGGCATGATCGTGCTCGGGCTTCTCTGGTACATCGTGGACGGCTGGGTGCTGGCGCCGATCGAGCGGGCGACCGGGCAACGCTGGGGGTTGGTGACGCGCGAATGAAAAATCTTGTGATCCGCAATCTCTGCAAGACCTACTTCGATCCGTATGCGGGCACGCACGTCACCGCGGTAAGCGATGTATCGCTGACGGTTGAACAGGGCGAGTTCGTCGCCATCGTCGGGCCCTCGGGCTGCGGCAAGACGACCATCCTCAACATGGTCGCCGGCTTCCTGCCGCCCACCAGCGGCGAGATCATCCTCAATGATCGTCCCGTCAAGGGCCCCGGCCCCGAGCGCGGCGTGGTGTTTCAATCCTTCGCGCTCTTTCCCTGGAAGACCGTGCTCGAAAATGTGGCGTTCGGCCCCCGGATGCGCGGCCTGCCGAAAGCGGAGTGCGAGAAGACCGCGCGCGAGTACCTGGCGCTGGCCGGGCTGGCGGACGCCGCCGACCGCTATCCCAACGAATTGTCCGGCGGCATGCAGCAGCGCGTGGGCGTGGTGCGGGCGCTGGCCAACAACCCCGAAGTGCTGCTGATGGACGAGCCCTTCGCCAGCGTCGACGCGCAGACGCGGATGACGCTGCAGGAGGAGCTCACCCGCATCTGGCAGGAACGCCGGCCGACCATCATCTTCATTACCCACGACGTCGGCGAAGCGGTATTCCTCGCCAATCGCGTGGTCGTTCTGTCCAAGGGGGCGGTGCTCAAGGAACTCGAAGTGCCCTTGCCGCGGCCGCGCGTCTGGGACGTGCTGATAGAGGACGCGGCGTTCAAGGCGCTGTCGGCCCAGGTTCTCCAACTGGTGCGCTCGGCATGAGCGTCATGCGCGAGATCGTGCAATCGACCCGGGGCCGCATCGTGCTCGGCGCGATTCTCTGCTACCTTGGGTGGCAGGGATGGCTGACCCTCGCGGCGCCGGGCAAGATCAAGCCCGGCTTCATGCCCGATGCGCAGAAAGTCAACATACTGGTAACGCTGCCGTTCCCGCCGGAGCGGTTCCACGTCATCGCTTTGCAGAAGTACGGAAGAGTCTCTGGAACGCAGGACAATTCCGTTGAAGTCCGTAGTGTCAACCAGGCGAATCTGTCCGCCGTCGCCCGTCCGTATTGGGTGACCCGGGTGGAGCCGCTATCCAATGGAGGTTAGCCATGAAGATGAAAGCGTTTAAGGCATTGTTGCTCGGCGTGACTCTGAGTGTGTCGGCGGTGGCGTTCGGGCAGACCCCGGTCAAGGTGAAGGCGGGGATGGTGGCCAGCATCGACCAGATCGGCCTGCCGATCGCGTTGGAGCGCGGCTTCTTCGAGAAAAGAGGACTCGACGTCACCATCGTGCGGCCGTATCCGACGGGTGTGGACGCGCTCAATGCGCTGCAGGCCGGCGAGAGCGACCTGGTGCAGGTGGGGGTGCCGATGATAGGCGCCGTGCTGCGCGGAATGGATCTGGTCGCGTTGGGCAACTACACCGGGAATGCGACCAAGCTCGGCTCGGACGGCACGTTTTCGGTGGTTGCCGGCGCCGGCTCGGGCATCGTCAAGGGCGATCTGAAGAGCCTGAAAGGCAAGAAGATCGCCGCTTCGTTCGGCACCATCAATCATCTCTACATTCTGGGACTCCTGGAGAAAGGCGGCCTGACGCCGGCCGACGTGACGCTGGTCAACACGCCGCCGGCCGACATGACGGTCGCGCTGCTGTCGAAGGGAATCGATGCCTTCTCGGGTTGGGACCCGTGGCCGATCGTGGCGCTGAAGGACGTACCGGGCGCCGTCGAAGTCTTCCGCGGCGGCGACGTGATTGCCGCGGTCGGGTACAACGTCGGCATGCGCGCCTGGGTGGAGAAGAACGGGGCAACGGTCGAGAAATTCCTCGCCGCGCTCTCCGAAGCCGACCAGTGGATGCGGAACAATCCCAAGCTGGCGGCACAGGTGTCGACGCGCTGGATTCCCGGCCTGAAGCCCGACGTCGCGGAAGCCGCGATGCAGTTCAACATCCAGCAGTCCGACCGGCGGCTGTCGGGGAACAGCTATCGGGCCATGTGGAGCGCAGAGGATCGTCTCAGCCGCCTCGGCTTTCTCAAATCCACCTACGATGTTAACAAGCACTTCGAACCCAAGTACATCCTGAAAGTCATGAAGGATTCTCCGCAACTCTTCGCCGACCTGCCGGCAATTCCCGCCAGCGCGGCGATCGGTCCGGGATATGTGTTCAAGCCCTGAGATCGAACGGATGACCCGGGAGCGGTGGTGGCGGTGAGCCGATCCGATGCGTCGGCACTGCGCGCGCGGCTGATCGCGCAGCGCGTGGTGCCGGTGCTGCGCCTGGCCTCGGCGGACGAAACCCGCCTGGCGGTGGATTGCCTGATCGAGGCGGGTTTCGGCTGCATCGAGATCACCCTCACCACGCCCGGCGCCGTGGAGCTGATCGCCGAACTGCGCGGACGTCTGGGGCCGGAGTGCAGCGTCGGCGCCGGCACCGTGCTCGATCTGGAGAGCGCCGGCGCCTGCATCGCGGCCGACGCGGATTTTCTCGTTGCGCCCTGCATGGTCGCGGGCATGGCGGCGAAGGCCCATGCCGCCGGACGCCTCGCCCTGATCGGCGGCTACACCCCGGGCGAAGTGCTCGCGGCCGGTCGCGAAGGAGC
>JBAZOF010000103.1:0-9135 GCA_041648855.1 Sulfuritalea sp.
AATAAAGGACCGGACAGCAAGGACTCGAATGGCGCTGTTCTGGTGCTCCACGGCCCGAATCTGAACCTGTTGGGGACGCGCGAACCGGAGATTTACGGACGCACGACGCTGGCTACCATTCACGCGACCATGGAAGCCCGTGCCCGCGCTTTCGGGATCCGGCTGGAGAGCTTTCAAAGCAACCACGAGGGCGAGCTGATCGACCGGGTGCAGTCGGCCCGCGAACAGGGAGTCCGTTTCATCATCATCAACCCGGCCGGGTATACCCATACCAGCGTTGCCTTGCGCGACGCTTTGGCGGCGGTCGCCATCCCGTTCATTGAAGTGCATTTGTCGAATGTGCATGGACGGGAGCCATTCCGCCAGCACTCGTATTTTTCGGATATCGCCATCGGCGTTATCTCCGGTCTTGGCGCACAAGGCTACGAATTGGCGCTCGAAGCCGCGCTGGCGCGCTTGCGCGCCCTCTGAACCAACCAGAACGTTTGGCGGCTGCGGCCGCAAATCCTAGATTGAGGAGTCCCCATGGACCTGAGAAAGCTCAAGACCCTGATTGATCTCGTGCAGAACTCCGGCATTTCGGAGCTTGAGATCAGCGAGGGCGAAGAAAAGATTCGCATCGCCAAGCATTTCGCCGCGGCACCCGCCACGACTATGGTCAGCATGCCCGCCACATCGACGGCCCCGGCCGCCGTCGCGCCAGCGCCGACTCCTGCTGCGGAGGCTGCCCCTGCCCAACCGGAGGGCCATGTCATGAAAGCGCCTATGGTGGGAACCTTCTACCGGGCGGGAGCCCCGGACGCCGCCCCCTTCGTCGAGGTCGGCCAAACCGTCAAGGAAGGCGACACGCTGTGCGTCATCGAGGCGATGAAGCTGATGAACGAGATCGAAGCCGACGTTTCCGGCGTGATCAAGGCCATCCAGGTTGAAAATGGCCAGGCGGTGGAATTTGGTCAGCCGATGTTCGTGATCGGCTGACCATGTTCGGCAAGGTCCTTATCGCCAATCGCGGGGAGATCGCGCTGCGAATCCTGCGCGCCTGCCGTGAACTCGGCGTGAGAACGGTCGCCGTCCATTCCGAGGCCGACACCGAGGCGAAATACGTCAAGCTCGCCGATGAATCGGTCTGCATCGGCCCGGCTTCGTCCTCGCACAGCTACCTCAACATTCCCGCGATCATTTCCGCCGCCGAGGTCACCGATGCCGAGGCGATTCACCCAGGTTACGGATTTCTGTCGGAAAACGCCGACTTCGCCGAGCGCGTCGAGAAATCCGGCTTTGCCTTCATCGGCCCGCGTCCCGAAACCATCCGCCTGATGGGCGACAAAGTCAGCGCCAAGAACGCCATGCGCGAAGCCGGGGTGCCCTGCGTACCCGGTTCCGAAGGCGCGCTGCCCGATGATCCGAAGGAGATCGTCAAGATCGGCCGTGCCGTCGGCTACCCGGTGATCATCAAGGCCGCCGGTGGTGGTGGTGGACGCGGCATGCGCGTGGTGCATACCGAAGCCGCCTTGCTCAACGCCGTGAACATGACCCGTAGCGAGGCCGGCGCCGCCTTCAACAACTCCACGGTGTACATGGAGAAGTTCCTCGAGAATCCGCGCCACGTGGAAATCCAGGTCCTCTCCGATGCCCATCGCAATTCGGTCTATCTGGGCGAGCGCGACTGCTCAATGCAGCGCCGCCACCAGAAGGTGATCGAGGAGGCCCCGGCGCCCGACATCAATCGCCGCGTCATCGGGCGCGTCGGCGACCGTTGCGCCGAGGCCTGTCGCCGCATCAACTACCGCGGTGCCGGAACTTTCGAATTTCTCTATGAGAACGGCGAGTTCTATTTCATCGAGATGAACACCCGCGTTCAGGTCGAACACCCGGTGACCGAACTGGTAACGGGTATCGACATCGTGCAGGCGCAGATCCGCATCGCGGCCGGAGAAAAGCTCTGGTTCAAACAGCGCGATGTCGAAATTCGCGGCCATGCCATCGAGTGCCGCATCAATGCCGAAGATCCCTTCAAGTTCACACCGTCGCCGGGGAAAATCACCAACTGGCATCCGCCCGGCGGCCCGGGCATCCGCGTCGACTCCCACGTCTATTCCGGCTACACCGTGCCGCCCCACTACGATTCGATGATCGGCAAAGTGATTGCTTACGGCGACACGCGCGAGCAGGCGATCCGCCGGATGCGGATAGCGCTGTCGGAAATGATGGTGGATGGCATCAAGACCAACATCCCGCTGCATCAGGAACTGATGCTGGATCAGCGTTTCATCAAGGGCGGCGCCAGTATCCACTACCTCGAAGAAAAGCTCGCCGCCAAGAGCGAAGCAACGAAGGGCAGGTAGGCGCCATGTGGGTCAGCGTCGCTCTGGAGACCGACGCCGCGCATGCGGATACCCTCTCCGACGCCTTGATGGCGGCCGGCGCGATTTCCGTCAGCGTCGAGGATGCGCAGGCGGGAACCGACGAGGAGACACCGCAATTTGGTGAACCGGGAGGGGCAAACGACCAGCCCATCGTCCCGTTGTGGAACATCAGCCGCGTGGTGGCGCTGTTCGACCCGAGCGATGACCTGATCGGCCGCATCGCCGCCGCCACGGTGGCGGCCGGCATCGACGACCTGCCCGCGATCGAACTGGAAGAGGTCGCCGAGCAGGACTGGGTGCGCCTGACCCAATCGCAATTCGACCCGATCCGGGTCAATGACCGGCTGTGGATCGTCCCCTCGTGGCACGCGGCGCCCGATCCCGGTGCCATCAATCTAATACTCGATCCCGGCCTCGCCTTCGGCACCGGGTCGCATCCGACGACCTTTCTCTGCCTGCAGTGGCTGACCGAGACCCTGCGCGGCGGCCCAGGGACACAGCTGAGCTTGCTCGACTACGGTTGCGGCTCGGGCATCCTCGGCATCGCCGCCGCCAGGCTCGGCGCAAAATCGGTGTTGGGTGTGGACATCGATGACAACGCGCTGATCGCCGCCCGCGACAATGCCGCCAACAACGCGGTGACGCTTGAGTTGCGCCATTCGCGGGAAGCGCTGGAAGAACGCTTCGACATCGTGGTCGCCAACATCCTCACCAATCCGCTCTGCGTGCTCGCTCCGCTGCTGGTCGGCCGCCTCGCTCCAGGCGGGCGCATCGCGCTGTCCGGCGTGCTCGCCGCCCAGGCAGAGCTGGTCATCGCCGCTTACGCACCCTTGATCGCTCTGCGAGTGGGCGCTGAAAAGGATGGCTGGGTGCGCCTGGAAGGCGAGTGCTCTGCATGCCTGGAAATCCCCTTCGAGGACAGGCAATGCTGACCCGCTGCCCCGCCTGCGCAACCCACTTTCGCATCACGCCGGCGCAGCTCAAGGCACGCTCCGGCAGCGTGCGCTGTGGCGCATGCCAGCACGTCTTCAATGCCCTCGACAGCCTGGTCGAGGAACCGGTGGTGGTGGCCGCGCCGCCGATGCCCGAATCGGCGCAGCAGAGCCTTGATGTATCCATGTCCGACATCGACGTGGAAGCCACCGCGCCTGCTGAAACCATGATCGATGAAGTCACCGTATCGCCAGCGCCGACTTCCGAGGCGGCGGAGAAAGAACTGGAGGAAGCCTCGACGCTGAATCCTGAACTCATGGATGCATCGATTGGCGAACCCGCCGAACCCGCCGAAACTGCCGAAATTGGAGCCGCCGAGCCCGAAGCCGCAGATGCCGGTGTGGGCTCATTTCCGAGCGATTGGAGCGAAACCTTCCCCGAGCCTCCCCCGCCACCGCGCCGCTGGCCGTGGGTGATTGGCAGCGCTATTGCGCTCATGGCGATCGGCCTGCAGGCGGCGCTTGCCTTCCGCGCCGAACTGGCGGTGGTGTGGCCGAAAGCCAAACCGGCCCTGATCGCCCTGTGCGACACCGCCGGCTGCGACGTTGGCCTGCCGAGCAAGGTCGCCCTGGTGGGCATCGAAGCTTCCGACCTGCATCCCGACAGCGAGCGCAAGAGCCGCTTGGTGTTGACGGCGACACTGAAAAACCGTGCGCCTTTCGCCCAGACCTTTCCTCATCTCGAACTCACGCTCACCGACACGGAGGACAAGGCCGTCGCGCGCAAGGTGCTCGCGCCGGTCGACTATCTGCCGACGGGCACATCGATCCCCCAAGGCATGCAGCCCGGCGCCGACATCGCGGTCGCGGTCGGCATCGACTCCGGCGAATTGGTGGCCAGCGGTTACCGGCTCTATCTTTTTTATCCCTGATTTTTTAGAAAGTTTGCATGAAGACACTTATTTGCGGATCGATGGCCTACGACACCATCATGGTATTCGGCGATCGCTTCAAGAATCACATCCTGCCCGAGCAGATCCACATCCTCAACGTCGCCTTTCTGGTGCCCGACATGCGGCGGGAATTCGGCGGCTGCGCCGGCAACATCGCCTACAACCTCAAGCTGCTCGGCGGCGAGCCGCTGATCATGGCGACCATTGGCGATGACAGCATTCCCTACATGCACCGCCTCAAGCAGCTCGGACTGGACGCCACCCATGTCACGCATGTACCCGACACGTTCACCGCGCAGGCCTTCATTACCACCGACCTCGACGACAACCAGATCACCGCTTTCCATCCTGGGGCAATGACCCAGTCGCATCGAAACCAGGTAAGCAATGCGCGCGACGTGAGCCTCGGCATCATCTCGCCGGATGGCCGCGACGGCATGCTGCAACATGCCCGCGAGTTCCGCGCCGCCCACATTCCCTTCATTTTCGATCCGGGCCAGGGCCTGCCGATGTTCGATGGCGAAGAGCTGATGAATTTCCTGAAACTTGCCGACTACTGTACGGTCAACGACTACGAAGCGAAGCTCTTGACGGAGCGTACCGGGCGCACGCTGGAGCAGTTGGCCGGCGCAGTCGAAGCGCTGATCGTGACCTTGGGCGGGAATGGATCGCACATCTACAGCAATGGCCGCCGTATCGAGATTCCCGTGGCGGAGCCCGAAGCGTTGATCGATCCGACCGGTTGCGGCGATGCCTACCGCGCCGGCCTGCTCTACGGCATCGGCAAAGGCTGGGAGTGGGAGAAGACCGGGCGCCTGGCTTCGCTGATGGGTTCGATCAAAATCGCCCACCGCGGCGGCCAGAATCACAAGCTGACGCGCGACGACATTGCGGTGCGCTACAAGGCCGCGTTTGGCGACAACCTCTGGTAAAGGAAGTGATGATGTCTTCTCGTTCGATTGTTCTCGCATTTGCCGCTGCTGCCGCCGTCGTGCTGACCGGCTGCGCCGGCAGCCAGTCCGGTTCCGCCTACTCCCGCTCGCAAACCCGCGGTGAAATGCACGTTCGCATGGGAGTCATCGAGTCGGTGCGGACGGTGATGATCGAAGGCACGCAATCCGGTGTCGGTGCCGCAGCGGGTGCCGTGGTCGGAGGTGTTGCCGGCAGCGACATCGGGCACGGCAAGGGGTCGACGGTGGGTTCGGTGCTCGGCGCCGTGCTCGGCGGCGTGGCCGGCCAGGCCATTGAAGAAAGGACGACCAAAAAGGACGGTCTGGAAATCACGGTAAAGCTGGATAGCGGCCAGATCATCGCCGTGACTCAGGAAGCCGATGAACAGTTCCGTGCCGGCGAGCGGGTGCGGGTGTTGTCCGGCAGCGGAGCGACGCGGGTATCGCATTGAAGCAATGATCTTGTCAGCCGGTAACCGTCTGACAAGATCCCGCTTCAATCCCAGCCTGAGGGCTTGGCCTGTTGCGGGCAGGGCTGGCGAAATACGCGGCGGTCTTCCAGACGCACCGCAGTGAGGCAACCACCCCAGAGGCAGCCGGTGTCGAGCGCAAGGATATTGGCCTCGTCGCGAAAACCCAGCGCCGACCAGTGGCCGCAGACAATCGCGTGATCCGCACTCGCGCGCGCAGGCGCCGCAAACCACGGCAGGCAACCCGGCGGTCCCTTTTCCGGCGGCGACTTGGCGCCTGCGGCACGGAACTCCATGGCACCATCCGTCGTCACGTAGCGCATGCGCGTCATCGCATTCACCACCACACGCAATCTGTCCCAGCCGGTCAGATCGTCGCGCCACGTTGCCGGCTCCGAGCCCCACATGTTGGCGAGGAACTCGCGGTAGTCGACTGCCATCAGCGCGGCCGAGGCCTCGTCGGACAGTGCCTGCGCCTGCGCCACGGTCCAGCTCGGCAGCAGGCCGGCGTGCACCATGGCCCAGTCGCCTTCGACGTGAAACAGCGGCTGCGTCCGCAGCCAGGCCAGCAGCTCGTCACGATCTTCGGCGGCGAGCACCGCTTCGAGAGTGTCTTCCTTGTTGGGTTTGCCGTAGCCTTCGGCCTGCATCACCAGGTGCAGATCGTGATTGCCGAGGACCGTCGTCGCCGCGGCGCCAAGCGACTTGACGAAGCGCAGCACTTCGAGCGAAGCGGGTCCGCGGTTGACCAAGTCGCCGACGAACCAGACGCGGTCAATCGCCGGATTGAAACTGATATAGTCGAGAAGCCTGCGCAGAGGGTCGTAGCAACCCTGCAGGTCGCCGATTGCGTAAGTAGCCATAACCTACAAGTCTACCTTGAGCATTCCTTCCGCCCCGAAGATTCTGATCATTCGCCGCGACAACATCGGCGACCTGGTCTGCACCACGCCTTTGATCGCCGCCTTGCGCCAGCGATTTCCGGAAAGCTGGCTCGGTGCGCTGGTGAATAGCTACAACGCGCCGGTGCTGGACGGCAACCCCGATCTGGACGAAGTCTTCGTCTACACCAAGGCGAAACACCGGGGCCATGGCGAGTCGCTGCCGGGCATCCTCTGGCGGCGACTGTTGATGATGCACCGGCTGCGCCGGATGCAGCTCGACGACGTGATCATCGCCACCACCTCGCTGCAGCCGCGGGTCATCGCACTCGCACGGTGGCTGCGGCCGAAACGGATCATCGGCTTCGGAGATGGCAAGGGGCTCGACGTCGTGCTGCCGCTCGACGACGTCGGGCGCCACGAGGTCGAGGACGTGTTTCGCGTCGCGGCGATCTACGGCATCGACGACCCGCCGCCGGCCTGCCGCGTATTCGCCCCGGCCGCCGTTACGTGCCCGCAAAGCGGAATCCCAGGTACGCAGAGCGCGTCAGCGCCGACTTTCACAATCGGAGTTCACATCAGTGCCCGCAAGTCTTCGCAACGCTGGCCGGCAGAGCGCTTTGCCGACACCATCAAGACGCTTGCCGCGCGGGGTCCGATGCGCTTCCTGCTGCTCTGGTCACCCGGTGCGGAAGACAACCCATTGCATCCGGGCGATGATGCGAAAGCGCAAGACGTGCTCCAGAAAGTCGGCGCTGGCGCTACGGTGATCGTATGCCCCACACAGACCTTGCCCGAACTGATCGCTGCGCTGGCCGAATGCGATGCCCTGATCTGCGCCGATGGCGGCGCCATGCACCTCGGTGCAGGCTTGGGCCTGCCCATCGTCTGCCTGTTCGGCAACTCGGGTGCCGCCCGCTGGCGGCCCTGGGGCGTGCCCTACCGCTTGCTGCAGAAGCCTTCGCTCGACGTGCAGGACATCAGTGTCGACGAGGTGATCGCCGCCTTCAATGGTTTGCGGGCCGATATTCCGGCACCCAGCGCCTGAGTCCTGCCTTCGCCTCCGCCTCGTCGCGCCAGGCCGCTGACAGCCAATCTTCCAGCTCGGCCAGCCACGCCGCATCCGACACCTCCGTCGGCCGGGCGATCCGCAGCTTGGGATGCGGCGTCGGCAGAGTCGCCTCGCCGTCGGCGAGCAATTCTTCGTAGAGCTTCTCGCCGGGTCGCAGGCCGGTGAATTCGATCCTGACCTCGTCTTCGGTAAACCCGGACAGCCGGATCATGTCGCGCGCAAGGTCGACGATCTTGATCGGCTCGCCCATGTCGAGTACGAATATCCGGCCGCCTTCGGCTTCCCTCGCCGCCATCAGGCCGGCCTGCAGCACTAGCTGCGCCGCTTCCGGAATCAGCATGAAGTAGCGGATGATCTCCGGATGGGTCACGGTTACCGGTCCGCCTTTGGCTATCTGTTCGCGGAAGCGGGGAATCACGCTGCCCGACGAACCCAGCACGTTGCCGAAGCGAACCATCACGAAGCGCGTGCCGCTGCCCTGCGCCTGAATCACCTGGCATGCCACTTCGGCCAGGCGCTTGCTGGCGCCCATGACATTGGTCGGATTGACCGCCTTGTCGGTCGAAATCAGCACGAACTCCCGGGCGCCGCTGGCGAGGGCGGCGCGCGCCACGTTCAGCGTTCCCTGCACATTGTTCCTCACCGCCTCCCACGCGTTGGCGGCCTCCATCAGCGGCACATGCTTGTAGGCGGCCGCATGAAACACCACGTCCGGCCGATACTCGGCAAACACGGCGGTCATTCGCGCGGCATCCTTCACGTCGCCGATCACACAATCTACCGGTCGCCCCGAAAATTCCTGCTCGATGCTGTAGAGCGCAAACTCCGACTGCTCCAGAAACACCAGCTTCTGCGGCCTGAAGCGCGCGATCTGGCGACACAATTCAGAACCGATGGAACCCCCGGCTCCGGTCACCAGCACGGTCTTGTTCTCCAGCAGTCCCTGCAAGCCCGCTTCATCGAGCTCGATACGGTCCCGGCCGAGAAGATCTTCCAACTCGACCTTGCGGATGGCCGATATCGCCACACGACCGGTCAGCAGATCATCGAGCGACGGCACCGTCATGACGGACAGCCCCGCCGCCGCAGTCAGTTCCGTCGCATGGCGCCGCTCCGCCACCGAGGCCGATGGCATGGCGATGATTGCATGGTGAGCATCGGAGCGTCGTGCATGTTCGCCGATGGCCTCGATCCCGCCCAGAATCGGCACGCCACCCAACTGGCGGCCCGTCTGCGCCGATCCTGCATCGACGAAGCCGACGACGCGCCAAACTGCGCTGGTTTCCAGTTCCTTGATGAGGCGGATCGCCGTCTCGCCAGCGCCGACTATCAAGACCGGCGCACCCACCCCCGTGCGCCGAAGAAAGAAATGTCCGTCCTTCCATGCCCGGTAGGCAAAGCGCACGCCTCCCATCAACATCACGAGCAGCAGCGGATCGAGAACGAATACCGAGCGCGGCACCATGTTCAATTGCTGCGCCATGACCAGGGCGGCGGGTGATGCCAGGGCC
>JBAZOF010000104.1:0-9111 GCA_041648855.1 Sulfuritalea sp.
TTCCGCCTGCGTTACCCGCTGCGCGTGCGTTGGGCCGAAGTCGATCCGCAGAACATCGTATTCAACGGCCACTACCTGACCTACTTCGACGTCGGCGTCACCGAATACTGGCGCGCCATCGGCCTGCCCTACCCGGAAGGCATCGCCGGCACCGGCGGCGACCTGTTCGCCGTGCGCAGCGTGATCAACTACCACGGCTCGGCGCGCTTCGACGAAATCATCGACGTCTGCGTGCGCGCCGCCAAGCTCGGCAATTCGAGCATGACGTTTGAAATGGGCATCTTCCGCGACGGCGAACGCCTGATCAGCGGCGAGATCGTCTACGTCAACGCCGACCCGGAAAGCAAGACCTCGCGCCCCTTGCCGGAAAAGCTGCGCATGGCGATCGAAGTCTACGAAGCGGTCAAGGCCGTCGCCTGAGCTGCGCCGCGCCCTGAAAGTCGGCGCTGGCGGAACGGCGCGCGACACGCAGCGTCCGCCGTCACCGGGCTCAGCGTGCGCCGGGCGTACCGCCGTTCCTGACCAGGACACCGGCGATGCCGATGCGTACCGCGGCAGCCGTGATGCTGCCAACGTCGATGTTGCCGCCGTTGGCACCTCTGATATCGACCTTGACTCCAGGCGTGGCACTGTCGATCAGGCTGACGATCGCGCCCGGAGCGGGTGGGCTGCCGGGCGCCGTGGTATTGCGTTGGTTGTCCGTCAGATAGACGCCACCGCCGACCGAAGTCGTCATCTGACTTTGAGTGACGATGCCCTTGAACGTGCCGTCATGGATGAACTGAACACGGGCGGCATGAAACTCGATGTTGTTAACGTTGAGCGTCTCGCGTACATAGGTGGCCACATCGATCCGGCCGCCTGGCCCGACCATGATGCCGGCGGGGTTCACCAACCAGACGCGACCAGTGGACGACTTCAGTTTGCCGTAGATCGCCAACGGATCGCCCAGGACCCGGTTGAGTACGGCGGAAGAGGTCGACGCCTGCAGGAAGAGGGTAGCCTCACCGGGCTGGATCGAGAATTTGTCCCAGTTGATGATGGCGCCGTTGCTGCTGGTTACCGCCAGGACGCCGCTGGCCGTCAAGCTCACGGAGCCACTGACCACGACAGCATTCACGGGCATTCCGACGTTATGCAGGGCGATGTTTCCAGAGTCGAGCAACAGCTTGCCGCCGATGGTGCCGCTGACGTCGATACTGGCGTTGTCCGCAACTGAAAGGCCATTACCGACGAGGATTTCAACGCTGCCCCCGGTACCGGTGGCCACGATGTGACCGTTGCCGTCGACATAAGCGTCCTGGCTGGCCTTGAGGAAGATGCGTCCGCCGTCGCTGACGAGGCTGCTGGCGTTCAGGATGCCGCTGTTCCTGACGATGACGCCGGCGATGCCGATGCGCCCCGCTTCCGCCGTGATCGTACCGAGATTGGTGACGTTGCCTTCGGCCCCAGTGATATCGACCTTGACGCCGGGCGTGGCACTGTCGATCAGGCTGACGGTTGCGCCGGCAGCCAGGATGGTTTCGCCCTGGGGTGTGGTGATGATGCTTTCGTTACCGACGTTGGTGCCGATCAGGTAAACGCTGCCGCCGGCAGGCGTCTTGATTTCGCCTTGGTTGATAACGTCCTTGGCATTGCCGTCATTGACGAACAGATTGCGGCCGGCAAGAAAGTCTTCATTGCGGATGTTCAGCGTGGAGGCGACGAATCCGGCCGTATCGACCCGGCCGCCGGGACCCACCATGATGCCCGCCGGATTCACCAGGAAAACACGGCCGTTGGAACTCAGCGTACCGTAGATAACCGTCGGGTCGTTGAGTACCCGGTTCATAACGCTGCTGGAGGCCGACGTCTGCGCGAAATGCGTGGTTTCGCCGCGTTGGATGGAGAATTTGTCCCAGTTGATGATGGCGCCGTTGCTGTTGGTCACCGTCAGGACGTTGCCGGCCTGATTGAAGCTGGCCGTGCCATTGACGACAGTCGGATTCACCGGATTCGACAGCACCTCGGCGGCAAAAAACCAGGCGCCGACGGCGACCAGACCCAGGCGAACAGCCTTGGTCAGTCGGGACGAGTCACTGCGGAAATGGTTGTCGTGATTCATGTGCAAATGCCGAATGGATTCCCTTATAGCACAATATCCACTCCATAATCATGGATTGGATCAATTGCCTCACCGACATGGGTGAACGCCGGGTCTGGACGACCCGCCCTCAGGTCGCACCTTATCAATCAACAATCATACGCACAGCCACCAGCTTCGACCATTGGGCCACAGCAGCTATCGCCAATGTCCTTGCTTCCTAATGTCCAGTGTACGCAATGCGACTGCTGGCAGATCATCATTGCGGATGAGGCGCTACCCTTTTCGCCGAAATCAAGAACTCAAGGAACAGGCACGCAAAAAGGATATCCACTATTCCTGTCAGCAATACCATCAGATTTGCTTCATTCCGGACAAAGGCAGCTGCACAGGCAATAAAGAATAATGTCTTGCCCATGATGCCCAGCACAACGATTCCATGATTCTTCGTGATGTCACGACTGACGATAATGTATCCAATGCCGAACGTGACAATGAACGAGTACATGGCGTGATAGGGAAACAACACCGCAGGAGCCGACATGCCTGCGTGCGCGAAAGCCAGGTCAGGTACGAGTATCGCTCCCAGCCACGCCGGGATCGCGCCTCCGATATTCCAAATGCCGCCGAACAGAAATAGGGCCTTGTAGTAGGTAGCTTTGTCCATCGCTGGCCTGTCGTGTTCAATCACTATTGTCGTAACAATCAAAGCAACAGGCTACGCTCAAGCGCGAGTTCCCTCAACGTGCCGCATTTCATCGCCGTCCCGCCAGCGCCGACTTTCGTTACGGCACGGCAGACTCACCCGCCGCGCTGGCGCCTTGCCTCGAACAGGCAGATGCCGGCGGATACCGACACATTGAGGCTTTCCACGCTGCCATGCATCGGGATGCGCGCCAGTTCGTCGCAGGTCTCGCGCGTCAGGCGGCGCATGCCGGCGCCCTCGGCGCCGAGCACCCAGGCGCAGGGGCCCTTCTGGTCGATGGCATAGAGTTCCTTGTCGGCCTCGCCGGCGGCGCCGATGACCCAGATGCCGCGCTCCTGTATTTCGCGCAAGGAGCGCGCGAGATTGGTCACCACTATGTAGGGCACGGTATCGGCGGCGCCGCTGGCGACCTTGATCACGGTCGCGTTGAGGCCGCAGGCCTTGTCCTTCGGCGCGATCACCGCGTGCGCGCCGGCGGCGTCGGCCACGCGCAGGCAGGCGCCGAGATTGTGCGGATCGGTGACGCCGTCGAGCACCAGCAGCAGCGCAGGTTCGGTGAGGCCGTCGAGCACGTCGTCCAGCGTCACGTGTTTGGCCTGGGCGGCGACCTTCGCCACCACGCCCTGATGCTGTGTGCCGCCGGCCAGGCCGTCGAGCCGTTTCGCATCGGACAGGATCACGCGCACGCCGTGGGCTTCGGCCAGCTTCAGCAGGTCGCGCATGCGGCCGTCCTGGCGCCCTTCGGCGACGGTGATTTCCTTGACGTCGTCGGCGGCGTGGCGCAGCTTGGCGGTGATGGCATGAAAGCCATGGATCAGTCGTGTTTCACTCATGGCCTGCCTCTTTGAGAATGCGGATTTCCCGTTGCGGGAAAGGAATGGAAATGCCGGCCTGCTTGAACTCGCGCCAGATCGCCAGATTGATGTCGGAGCGCAGGTTGCCCACGCCCAGCTCGGGATCTCCCACCCAGAAGCCGAGTTCGAGGTTGATGCCCGAGTCGGCGAATTCCTTGAGCAATACCGCCGGTGCGGGGTCGGCCAGCACGCGCTCCTGCGCCTTGGCCGCGGCGGCCATGATGCTCATCGCACGGTCCAGATCGCTGTCGTAGCCGACTTGAACCGGCAGCGCGATGCGCACCTGAGGGCTGCTGTATGACTGGTTCTGCACCACCGAGCCGACCAGCAGTTCGTTGGGCACCAGCGCTTCGACGCCGTCGAGGTTCTTCAGCACGGTGTAGCGCGTGGTGATGCGCGTCACTTCGCCGCGGTCGGCGCCGACCGCGATGATGTTGCCGATGCGGATGGAATCGTCGAGCAGGATGATGAAACCCGAGACATAGTTGCTCGCAATCTTCTGCAGGCCGAAACCGAGGCCGACGCCGAGCGCGCCGCCGAATACCGAGAGCGTGGTGAGATCGATGCCGACCATGGGCAGGCCGATCAGCACCGCCAGCAGGATCAGCAGCGCCTTGGACAGCCGGACCAGGACCACGCGCAGATTGTTGTCCAGCCCTTCCGCGGCATGCAGCCGCGCCTCGATCGCGCTGGCAAGCCAGAGCGCCAGAAAAACGGCGATCAATACCGCGCCGAGACCCTGCAGAATATTCCACAGCGTCAGCTTCTGCTTGCCGGTACTGAACTTCACCGATTCCAGCACGTCGATCACCTCGGGCAGCAGGCCGGTGATGTGCAAGGCGACGATGGCCCAGACCAGCCCGGCAAAGACGCGCTCGAACTGGACCAGCCAGGCGGCGTCGACGAAGCTCAGGCGCAACACGTAGAACACCACGCGGATCACCGCCAGCGAGGACAGCAGCGGCAAGGCCAGCGAGAACAATGTCACATGAATCCACTGCTGCGCCACGGGCCGCGCAATCAGCACCAGAATCAGCGCCAGCAGCGGGAAGGCGAGGCGCTTCAGGCCGCCGCGGCCTAGCTCCCAGGCCCGCCCGTCACCGGCCTGGCGGCCGGGCACCAGGCGCTCGCCCAGCTTGGCCAGCAACAGGCAGGCCGCCAGCGCAAGCAGTTGCCAGACCAGATCCGGTTCGCGCAGATCGACAAGGACTTCCCGCCAGAGGCTGGCAAGCTCTTTTTCCATCATCTCACCATCATCTCAATGTGCTCCGCTCATCTTTTCCGCCTCGCCTCGATGCCGCTGCCAGTTGTCCAGATAGCGCCGCACCAGCGCCGGATTGCCGCGCAGGATCAGCAAGTTTTCCGCATTGCGCGCCTGCGCCGACCATGAGAAATTGTAGCTGCCGGTGATGACGAAGGCGTCGGCCTGGCCGACGTCGATCAGGAGCACCTTGTTGTGTGCGGCAGCGTAGCGCGTTTCGATCCAGACCGGGATGCCGCCGCCGGCCAGCATGGGCAGCAGCGACTTGTCGCTCTTTTCCAGCATCTCGCGGTCGGCGAGGATTTCAATCGCGACGCCGCGCGCCTGGGCATCCTGCAGCGCCCTGGCGATCGAGCGGCTGGTGAGCAGGTAGGCCTGCACATGAATGCTCTTTTTCGCTTCGCCCAGCGCGCGCACGATGGCGCCCTCGGCATCGTCCCAGGGCGTGAACAGCACTTCGACCGTGCCCGTGGCCGGCAACGGCGTGGCGCCAGCGCTGGCGCTGAAAGGCAGCGCCAGCGCAAGCGCAATTAACAACGACCATCCCCCCAGCCCCCTTCCCGAGGAAGGGGGTGACTGAGGTTCGCGGGCTGCGCCCGCTCCATATCCCGGCCTCACTTCACGCGTTCCAGCACGGCCGCATAGAAAGCGTCCGTGCCGTGTTTCTGCGGCGTCAGGCGCATGTCTTCGCCGCAGTCGATGTCGATGCCTTGCGCGGCCAGTACTTCCTGCGCCGAGAGGCGATGGAACTCGGCATGCGTGGCAAGGAAGGCGTCCACGATTTCCTCGTTCTCTTCCGCAAGAATGCTGCAGGTGGCATACACCAGCCGGCCGCCGGGCCGCAGCAGCTTCGCCGCGGCGGCGAGAATGGCGGCCTGCTTGACGGTCAACTCGTCCACGCTCTGCGGCGACTGCCGCCACTTGAGGTCGGGGTTGCGGCGCAAGGTACCCAGCCCGGAACAGGGCGCATCGACCAGCACGCGATCCGCCTTGCCCTGGAGCCGCTTCACCCGCGTGTCGTTCTCGCCCGAGAGGCAGGCCGGATGCACGTTCGACAGCCCGGCACGCGCCGCGCGCGGCTTCAGCTTGGCCAGCCGCTTGTCCGATACGTCGAAAGCATACAGGCGCCCGGTGGAGCGCATCAGCGCACCGAGGATCAGCGTCTTGCCGCCGGCGCCGGCGCAGAAATCCACCACCATCTCGCTGCGCTTCGGTGCCAGCAGAAAGCCGAGCAGCTGCGAGCCCTCGTCCTGAACTTCGATGCTGCCGTCGAGAAAGGCCGGATGCTTCTGCAGATAGGGCTTGGTCTTCAGGCGCAGACCCAGCGGCGAATACGGGCAGGGTGTGGCGACGATGCCGTCGGCGGCGAGACGCTGTATCACGCCCTCGCGCTCTGCCTTCAGCGTGTTCACGCGCAGATCGAGCGGCGCCGGCGTGTTGAGCGCCCTCGCCAGGGCCAGCAGTTCCTCGGGCGACATGCGCGGAATTGGTACGGCCCCCGGCGCGGAAGAATCGTCCGCGCCGCCCCCCGTGGGGGCCAAGTCAATCTTGGGGCGGCCCATCGATTGACTTGTGAGGCGCTCGACCAGCCAGTCAGGGAAATCCAGTTGCTCGGCCAGCGTCAGTTCCGGTTCCGGCTGGCGCCGGATGTCCGCCAGCCATTCGGCTTCGCCGGGCAGCAGCGCGCCTTCGAGCTGGCGCTGCGACATGCCGCGCACGCGCGACAAGGAGAGCAGGACCAGTTCACGAGGAGAAATGCGGCGCGGCCCGGAGGGCTTCGGCCCGCGCTTCGGCGTCGAGCCCGGAGCGAGGAAGGCCGGCTCCAGGTTCGGGCCAGAAGCAGCCAGGCGCTCCAGCAGGCGCTTGCGACGCAGCACGGCATAGGCCGTTTCGGCGATGAAAGCGCGGTCCTTCGCGCCGCTCTTGCGCGCGCGGAAAAAAGCCGACAAGGCCGCATCGGCCGGCAGCGCAAAGCTCAGCAACTGCGCGGTGGCCGCCACCGCCGCGTTGAGCAGGTCGGCGGCGAGGCCTTCTGCGGCCGGGGCGGGCTGCTCCGCCCCATGTCCACTGACCGCTCGCGATGTTTCACGGCGCGGACCGCCCGCACCCCGTACCGTGCCGCGCGGCCTGCCGTGCTTCCTGTCGTCGCTCATGCCGCGTCTCGCTTTCCTGCAATGGGGTTGGGGAAAATGTTCATTATTGCTCCTGGATCTCGATGTCCTGCGCGACCTGGTCGAAGATCTCGCCCTTGCGGTCGGTGTAGCGAATTTTGAGAGGCAGCGCACGCATGTCCGCGTCTTTACCAACGGCCAGCCACAGTTCAATGGTGTCATTGCCGCTCTTGATTCTCAAGCGCGATGCCCGACGCTCGCCCGCCGGAAGCACGACGATTTCTTCGCCGATGACTTCGGCACGATAGGTTTCCAGCTTGCGCCCGGTGGCGATCGGCATCTCCAGCGTGCCACCCTTCGCCGCCAACAGCACCAGTTGGTAGTACATCGAGAGCATGTCCTGCGCTCCGACCGCGACGCCGTCCTCGCGTCCGGCATAGGCGACGACACCGCGCGCCCAGTCGAAACTCGCGGTATCCAGCCCGTTGACGCGCTCATGGCGAAACTCGCGCGGCCTGAGGCCCGCAGCCGTCACCTCGCCCCGGCTGCTCTGCAGCACGCGCGCGGGCTTGAAGAGGGCAACCAGCCCGGTCGTCTCGGCAACGCTTTGCAGCGTGTAGGTGAAGCCGTCCTGTTGCCAGGTATGCGTGGTCTGACCGATCACGAAGCCTTCTTCGCCGCGCGTGATGGCGTAGCGCACGCGCCCCTTCGCCGGCAGCGCGATGCGGGCGGGGACCGGTGCCGGGGTCTGCTCAACAGTCGGCGCTGGCGCGACGGCGACCGGCGGCGGCTCGACGGGCGACGCAGTCGGCGGTGCACTTGATTCACTGGGCGCGGAAGAGATCGAAGGTGCCGCGCTTGCCGCTGTCGCCATGCGCTGCGGCCGTGGCTTGTCGACATGCGGCTTCGGGGCCGGTTTGGCAACAGGCGTTGCCTCCGGACGCGGAGCGGGCCTGGTCAACACGGCGTCGATGGTCTGCGGCGCATCGGCGTCGCCGTCACCAGGCAGAGTCCAACCGGGCCCCAGCAACGCTGCCGCATGAATCACGGCCGAGGCGACCAGTGCCAGAACGATGGGCATTTCAACCGGGCATCTGATCGGTCTGCGGCACATGCAGCGCCCCGCTCACCGCGATCTCGCCCAGTAGCTGCGCACGACCGGCGACCAGACGCAGGCGGCCTTCCAGAAACCAGCGCGCGACTCGTGGATAGAGGAGATGCTCCTCGGCCAGCACGCGCCGGCCCAGGCTCACCTCGTCGTCATCCGCCTGCACCGGCACTGCGGCCTGCGCGATGATCGGCCCGCCGTCGAGCGCCGGCGTCACGAAGTGCACGCTGCAGCCGTGCAGCCGCACGCCGGCGGCCAGCGCCTGGGCGTGGGTCTTGATGCCGGGGAACAGCGGCAGCAGGGAGGGATGGATATTCAGCAGGCGGCCTTCGAAGCGGCGCACCAAATCGTCGCCGAGGATGCGCATGAAACCGGCGAGCAGGATCAGGTCCGGCGCGTGGCGCTCGATCTCGGCCGCCAGAGCGACATCGAACTCCGACCGCGCGGCAAAGCCGCGATGATCGATCACGACGGTGGCGATGCCGCGACTGGCAGCTGAAGCGAGGCCGGCCGCATCGGGACGATTGCTGATCACCGCCGCGCAGGCGCCGGGCAGCCCGGCGTCGAGCAGGGACTCCATGTTGCTGCCGCGCCCGGAAATGAGGATGACGTAGCGCTTCATCGCATCCCCGCGACCGGAAGGAATACCGCCGTGGCCACGCTTTGCGCGACCCGGGCAATGGTGCGGTGGCCCTTGTCGGCGATCAGGGCGGAGAGCAGGTCGAGATTGCCGATCATCTTGCCGAATTCGCGCTCGAAGCTGAGGTTGGCCGGCTGCGCCATCTCGTTGCTCAGCAGCAGCGGAAGACCTGCGACATCGCGCGCGTTGGCGAGCTTCCACGCCGCGATTTCAAGATTGCGCGCGCTGTTGTACAACTTCTGCGGATCAAGTTCGTCGATCATGAAAAATTCCGTCTTTTCGTCGAATGCGGCATTCAGCATGGCGCCCATGCCGGCGATGAACACGGCCACCCGGTCGCCGGCGAAA
>JBAZOF010000105.1:0-8996 GCA_041648855.1 Sulfuritalea sp.
CCAGGCCTTGGCGCGTTCCTTGGTGATGCCGGAGAGACGCAGGGGTAGCAGGACAGCCAATGAGCCGGGCTCCTTCTTCTGCCCCTCCTTGCCGCGCTTGACTGCCATCCCGCCAATATTGGCGATGTTGTCGTGGTCGAGCTGGTGGCGCACGCTCCATTTGTGCCTGCGCGCTTCGATGTAGATCTTCCAGAGTTCGGCGACGGTCAGATCCCGCCGGTCAGCTTCGACACGCTTCGCTTCGACTCCGGCCAACTGCTCGGCCTTCGCCTGGCGCGGATCAATGCCCTGGTCGATCAGGGTCTGAAGCTTCCGGGCCTGCTCGCGCGCGCCGGGCCGGTCATGGTCGCCAGTCTCGATGTCCCACGACTTGACGTCGCCGATGGTGACGCGAATCGATGCCGAATTGAGTTTGCCTTGGAAGACGTAGGACTTGGCGCCGTTGGCCGTGGCGCGAATCGCAAGCCCAGGGGCATCGGTGTCCCAAAGGAAGGATTGCGGCTTTCCTGCCTCGCAGGAAAAGTCCCTTACCCGTCCCGCCGTGAGTTTGACCCGTGCCACTTTTTGAGCCCCCGGTTACCGGGTTACATGGTCTTGACGCCCTTCGCTGAGGTCCGAAAATCGATCCATGTAACCACTGTGTAACCGGAATCATATAATACCGATCAACATAAATCAACATGCGGATTATCGGTTACATGCAGAAAACCGCTCTATGACTGGATTTTGTTGCGCTTACGCAACGCCGATCAACACCCCTCAATATGGCAATTGCACGGACTCTTAATCCGTAGGTCGAGTGTTCGAGCCACTCACAACCCACCAAATATTAAGCCGAATCAACTAATTAAGTTGATTCGGCTTTTTCTTTGCGTGTTGCCGGAACGGGGCCGGGCTCCGAAGAGCCAAGCAAGCGACGGGACCCTGCTGCCATCCTCGCCCCGGAAGCAGTCACTTCAGCGCATCGCTGAGATCCTTGTCGCTGATCTTTCCGGACCGGTGCAGCCAGAGCAGTATCGCCAGCGGCTTCGGGATATTGCGGCCGGATTCGTAGCGCGAACCACCCGACTGGGTTACGCCATACCGCGCCCAGAATTCCTTCTGATTGAGATTTTCCTTCTTGCGATCGGTCGCAATGTCGCTGAAATCGAGTTTCTTCTTGCGGGCCATGATGGTCTCCTGCTCGTTGATGATTGAAACAATATGCTATCTCATTCCTATTGTCCCTGCGACTGAGAGTCCATCCAGCTTTCGTTTCGTCCGGCAGGGGCGCATTCAAGACAAAGTGATCGCAAAGCCGACCAGCAACAGCAGCAGACCGCGGACCCCGCCCCAGCGGCACAGTTTTCCGCGCAGTGCCTGATGCCACGGTCCCTGTACCCCCGGCCGCAGCCAGACCGGCAACAGGTGGGCGGCGGCTCCGCTCACCAGCGGCAGCAGGAAAGCGACGACAAAACCGGCGACCGCGGGGCGCGCTGGCAGCCAGCCGGCTCCGTGCGCCGCACCCAACGCAAGCATGCCGAGCAAGCCCAGCGTGGCTGCCGTGAGGGAAGGAGCCGCGCCATGCAGTCGCAGCAGATCCTTGCCGAACCGGGACTGCCAGGCGAGCAACATGCGCAGCATGACCGCGCCATAGAGCGCTGCGCCCAGCAGCGCAAGGGCTGATGCCACCAGAGAGACAGATGCCGGCAGCGATGAGGATGCGCCGACGGCGATCAGCAGTGCGCCGACTGACGCCCATTTCAGGTCGCGTCGCAGACGCAACGCGGCATCGCGATCGGCCTGGCCCAGACTGGTGGGCAGCAAGACCTGCAAGGTGCCCAGCGCGGTGAGGCCGACGAAGCCGAGCAGATTGGCATGCAAGTGAAACAGGCGCAGCGCGTTGCGCTGGGCGGGGAACAGCGGCATCAGCAGAACCGCCAGCAGCGCCAGCAGAAGAAAGCCGAGCGCGGCCAGATACCAGTCCAGTCCCCGGTGGCGCGGGCCGAACATGTGGCGTGCCCGATCCAGGGTCCAGACGCCGAGACTCAGTGCGGCAAACCCGCCGAGCGCTGCCGCCAGACTCAACATCATCGGCGAGAAATCGCTGGCGAACGAGAAGACCGCCACCGCCCCTCCAGTCAGCGCCAGCAGCGGGGGCCACAAGCCGGCGACGCCGGCTGCGCCGCTGCGGGTCAACACCGGGACGAAATAACTCATGGCGGCAAGAATCAGCGGCATTACCCCCAGAGCGAAAGCCAGGTGGGCAGCCAGTTGCGGCACTGCTTGTCCCGTGATCAGCAACACACCTGCCGTCGCCAGCGAGAGCAGGGCTGCAATGGCCAGCAAAGGCAGAAGGGTGAAGCCTGACATGGGCGGATTGTAAAGCCCGTACTGCCGTGCGACACTCGCGCACCATGTCTTCCGCTCCCATCCCGCGCGCCGGCCTAGTCCTGCTCGGCCTGCTTTCCCTCGGCTGGGGCTTCAACTGGCCGATCATGAAGGTGGTGATCACCGAGATTCCGCGTCTGATGTTTCGTGGCGACTGCATGGTGCTGGCTTCCATCGGCCTGTTTGCCATCGCATGGTTTTCCGGACAGTCATTGAAAGTGCCTGCGGGGCGCTGGCGGCAACTGATCGCTCTGGCGTCGTGCAATATCGTCGGCTGGAACATTTTTGCGATCTATGGTGTCAGCATGCTGCCGTCGGGGCGCGCCGCGATCCTCGGCTACACCATGCCGCTGTGGAGTGCGCTGCTCTCGGTCTGGTTTCTCAAGGAGCCGCTGACCCGCCGCCGGCTGACCGGTCTGGCCCTGGGCATGAGCGGCATGGCGTTGCTGATCGGAACCGAATTGGAGAAGCTGGGCAGTGCCCCCGTCGGCGTGCTGCTGATGATCATCGCTGCCATTTTCTGGGCCGCCGGATTGGTAATCTACAAAGCCAATCCCCTGCCGATGCCCATCACGTCGCTGACAGCGTGGCAGGCCCTGCTGGGCGGGATACCCATGGCGTTGGCAGGGCATGCGCTGGACAGCGTCGATTGGGACCGGATCAGCTTCTGGCCCATGTTCGGATTCTGGTACAACGTCTTCATCGGCCTCCTGTTCTGTTACTGGGCATGGAACAAGCTGGTGCACATGGTGCCGGCCTCCGTGTCATCGCTCGGCTCACTGATCATTCCCGTGGTGGGCGTCTTCAGCGGAATGATTTTTCTGAATGAGGTTCCGCGCTGGCAGGATTTCGCCGCGCTGGTGCTGGTTCTGACCGCAATTGCGTCGGTATTGCTTCCGCCGCGACGGACCGTTTGATCCGGCGCAAGCCCTACCGCGCCCGTTTCGGGCACAATCGACCCATGCTCCATGTTTCAGGTCTCGCCTGTTCCCGCGGTGAACGCCGCCTGTTTGCCGACGTCGGGTTTTCGCTCGCCGCAGGCGAGTGGCTGCATGTGCAGGGCGAAAACGGCTCCGGCAAGACCAGCCTGATGAGACTCCTGGTGGGCCTCTCCCCTGCCGATGCAGGGGAGATTCGCTGGTGCAATGAGCCGACGCCCTCGATCGAATTCCGCCGCGACCTGATCTATCTCGGACACCATGCCGCCGTCAAGGAAGACCTGACGCCGCTCGAGAATCTGCGTCTCGCCGCTGCGCTTGACGGTATTGAACTCGATGAGCGGGCTGCCATGGCTGCGCTGATCCGGCTCGGCCTGCGCGGCCGCGAGGAGTTGCCGGTGCGCGTGCTTTCAGCCGGACAGAAGCGGCGCGTGCTGCTGGCGCGGCTGCTGACGCGCCCGGCGGTGTTGTGGGTGCTCGACGAGGCCTTCAACGCGCTCGATGTCGCCGCAGTGAAGCTGCTCGGTGAATTGATTGCCGAGCATCTGTCCGCGGGCGGACTCGCCGTGTTGACCAGTCACCAGCCGCTGCCCGTGCCGGGCGGCAAGGTGCTGGTGCTATGAACGCCTTTCTCGCGACGGTACGTCGCGATCTGCTGCTGGCCCTGCGGCGCAAGAGCGAGGTGCTGACGGCCGTGTTCTTCTTCGTCATCGTCACCAGCCTGTTTCCCTTGGGCATAGGGCCGGAACCCGTGCTGCTGAAGAAGATCGCTCCGGGCATCCTTTGGGTTGCCGCGTTGCTGGCGACTCTGCTCGGCTTGCCCCGGCTATTTTCGGCCGATCACGTAGATGGCACGCTGGAACAAATGGCATTGTCGCCGTCCCCCTTGGGACTGCTGGTTGCCGGTAAAATACTGGCACACTGGCTGCTGTGCGGTTTGCCGCTGGTGTTGCTGGCACCGGTACTCGGCTTGCAGTTCGATCTCGATGCGTCGACCTTGGGCATTTTGACGCTGGCGCTGTTTCTGGGTACTCCATTGCTGTCCCTGATTGGCGCGATCGGTGCGGCGCTGACGCTCGGAGTGCGCGGTGGCGGCGTGTTGCTGGCGCTGCTGGTATTGCCGCTCTACATTCCGGCACTGATCTTCGGGGCGGGGGCGGTGGAAGCCCACATTGCGGGTCTGGATGCAGGTGGGCATCTGTCTTTGCTGGCAGCAATGTTGGCGGTGGCGGCTTTTTTTGCGCCGTGGGCGACCACGGCGGCATTGAGGATTGCGTTGGAGTGAAACAGTCGATTATTCAGTGGTTCAGGTTCGCCAGCCCGCAGAGCTTTTATCCGCTGGCCGGGCGCATGATCCCGTGGTTCTGGGCCGCCGCCGCAGCCTTCGGCATCGCCGGACTGTGGATTTCCTTTTTCGTCGCGCCGACCGATGCGCAGCAGGGCGAAGGCTATCGCATCATCTTCGTCCATGTGCCGGCTTCGTGGATGTCGATGTTCATCTATCTGGTGATGGCTTTCTGGGCCGGTCTCGGACTGGCGCTCAATACGCGGCTGTCGGGCATGATGGCTCAGTCGCTGGCGCCCACCGGGGCTCTGATGGCGGCATTGTCGCTATGGACCGGAGCGCTGTGGGGCAAGCCGATGTGGGGCGCGTGGTGGGTTTGGGACGCACGGCTGACTTCCGAACTGATCCTGTTCTTTCTCTATCTCGGCTTCATGGCGCTGCAGGCGGCGATCGACGACCCGCGTCGCGCCGACAAGGCCGGGGCGATCCTGGCGCTGGTGGGCGTGGTCAATATTCCGATCATCTATTTCTCGGTGAAGTGGTGGAACACCCTGCATCAGGGCTCCACGATCAATCTCACCAAGGCGCCCTCGATGGCGCAGACCATGCTCTGGGGCATGCTGTTGATGGCGCTCTGCTTCTGGATGTATTCCATCGCGGTGGCGCTGACCCGGGTGCGCGCCATCATCCTGGAGCGAGAGAGACATACGGAATGGGTGAAGCATGCATTGGAATAGCGTAGGCGAGTTTTTCGCCATGGGCGGCTATGCCTTGTATGTCTGGGGCAGCTTCGGTGCCTGTGCGCTGCTCATGGTTGCGGAACCTTTTCTGGCCAAGCGGCGTCTTAGCGAGGTTCGCAAGAGCCTGATCCGCGAACGACTCGCCGACGAACTCGAAACCCAACAACGAACTCCATGAAACCCAGACAGAAACGCATCGCCCTGATTGCCGGCGGACTGGCTTCGCTGGCGATTGCCGCGGTGCTGACGCTGAACGCCCTCGACAGCAACATCGCGCTATACGTTACGCCCTCCGAAGTTGCTGCCGGCAAATCGCCGCAAGGAAAGGCTTTCCGCATCGGCGGGTTGGTCAAGGAAGGCTCGGTAAAACGCCAGGACATGACGGTGCGCTTCATCATCACCGACACGGCCAAGGAAATTCCGGTTGCCTACACGGGCATCCTTCCCGACCTGTTCCGCGACGGCAAGGGCGCCGTGGTACAGGGCCGGCTGGGGAGCGACGGCGTGTTTACCGCCACTGAGGTGCTGGCCAAGCACGATGAGAACTACATGCCCCCCGAAGCCAAGCACGCCATCGACCAGGCACAGAAAAAGCCATGACCCCAGAACTCGGACACTTCGCCCTCATCCTCGCCTTTGTGGTTTCCGTTGCGCAGGGTGTGCTGCCGCTGATCGGCGCACAGCGGGGACAAACGCAATGGATCGCTTTCGCGCGACCGGCGGCGCAAACGCAATTCCTGCTGATCGCCATCGCTTTCGCTTGCCTGGCGCAAAGCTTTCTCGCCAATGATTTTTCGGTGAGCTACGTCGCCGGTCACTCCAACACGCAACTGCCGACCCTGTATCGTTTTTCCGCCGTCTGGGGTGGTCACGAAGGTTCCCTGCTGCTCTGGGTGCTGATGCTGGCTGGCTGGGGGGCTGCCGTGTCGCTGGCCTCGCGCCAGCTGCCCGAAGTCATGGTGGCGCGCGTGCTCGCGGTGTTGGGATTGGTCGGCATCGGCTTGCTGGCGTTCATCCTGTTTACCTCCAATCCCTTCGACCGTCTGTTGCCGGCCGCCGCGGAAGGGCGTGACCTCAATCCGCTGTTGCAGGACCCCGGCCTGGTCTTCCATCCGCCGATGCTTTATATGGGTTATGTCGGCTTCTCGGTGGCCTTTGCCTTTGCCATCGCGGCGCTGATTTCCGGTCGACTGGATGCGGCCTGGGCGCGCTGGTCGCGGCCGTGGACCACGGCAGCCTGGGTGTTCCTCACACTCGGCATCGCGCTGGGCAGCTGGTGGGCATATTACGAGCTGGGCTGGGGCGGCTGGTGGTTCTGGGACCCGGTGGAAAACGCATCCTTCATGCCATGGCTGGTGGGCACCGCCCTGATCCATTCGCTGGCCGTCACCGAGAAGCGGGGCGCTTTCAAGAACTGGACCGTGCTGCTGGCCATCGCGGCGTTCTCGCTGTCGCTGCTGGGCACCTTCCTCGTCCGCTCCGGCGTGCTGACGTCGGTGCATGCCTTCGCCACGGACCCGCGGCGCGGTGTGTTCATCCTGGTGCTGCTTGCCATCGTGATCGGCAGTTCGCTGACGCTGTTTGCCTGGCGCGCACCCAAGGTCAGCGCCGGCGGCCGTTTCGGCCTGGTCTCGCGCGAAACCATGCTCCTGATGAACAACGTGCTGCTGGTAGTGGCCGCCGGCAGCGTGCTGCTCGGCACGCTCTATCCGCTGCTGATCGATGCGCTCGGCATGGGCAAGCTCTCGGTGGGGCCGCCCTATTTCAATTCGGTCTTCGTGCCGGTGATGGTGCCGCTGCTGGTGCTGATGGCCATCGGTCCCCTCGCGCACTGGAAGCACGCCGACCTCAAGGCCATTGCACGCCGCTTGCGGGTGAGCATGGCGCTGGCCGTCGTCGCCGGTATCGTCCTGCCGCTGGCGATGGGCGCATGGACGCCGCTGACCGCAATGAGTTCATTGCTGGCCGTCTGGATTGTCTCCAGCGGCGTCTTTCAGATCATGGACCGCATGAAGACGGGCAAGCCTTCCGCGGCATTCTGGGGCATGCATGTTGCGCATTTTGGCATCGCCGTGTTTGTGATCGGCGTGGCCATGGTCGGCGGCTATCAGGAGGAGAAGGATGTCCGCATGGAGCCGGGTGACACCGTGCAGGTGGGCGGGTATGGCTTCCGCCTGGTCGGCGTGAAAAGCGCTCCCGGCCCCAACTATAGCGCTTCGGTGGGAACGGTAGAGCTGTCGAAGGACGGCCGCGTGTTGAAGACCATGTATCCCGAGAAGCGCCAGTATTTCTCGTCGCAGATGCCCATGACCGAGGCCGCGATCGACGCCGGCTTCACGCGTGATGTTTATGTCTCGCTCGGCGAACCGCTCGACAACAAGGGTGCGTGGAGCGTGCGGGTGTACTTCAAGCCCTTCGTCGACTGGATTTGGGGCGGTGCCCTGTTGATGGGCCTGGGCGGTTTCATTGCCATGCTCGACCGTCGCTACCGCCTGCGCCAAAGAGCCGGAGCCGGCGCCAGCATTCCGGCGGGGCTTCCGGCATGAAGCGCTTCCTGATTCCGTTGGCAGTGTTCTTCGTCCTGGTGATCTTCCTCGCCATTGGCCTGACCCTCAATCCGCGCGATGTGCCGTCACCGCTGAAGGACAAGCCGGCGCCTGCATTCAAGCTGCCGCAACTTGCGGCAGCCGACAGGAGTTTTTCGCCGGCCGACCTGAAAGGCAAGGTCTGGCTGCTCAATGTGTGGGCCTCCTGGTGCGTTTCCTGCCGCCAGGAACACCCCTTGCTCGTGTCCTTTTCGAAAGAAGGCAGCGTGCCGATCGTCGGCTTGAACTACAAGGATCAGCTTCCCGACGCGAAGAACTGGCTGGCAAAGTTCGGCGATCCCTACGTGCTTTCCGCCGTCGATGCCGATGGCCGTGTCGGTATCGACTACGGCGTCTATGGCGTGCCGGAAACCTATGTCATCGACAAGGCCGGCATGATCCGCATGAAGCACACCGGTCCGATCACGCCGGAATCGCTGCAGAAGCAGATCCTGCCATTGGTTGCGGAGCTGTCGAAATGAAGCTGCGCACCCTGTTGATATGCTGCACCCTGCTGTTCACCGGCGCGGCGATGGCGAAGGAGGCGGCGCCGATGGCGGCCGACGTGGAGATTGAAAAGCGCATGGTGGCGATCAGCGAAGAGTTGCGCTGCCTGGTTTGCCAGAACGAGTCGCTGTCCGGTTCGCATGCCGAACTGGCGCAGGATTTGCGCCGCGAGATTCGCAAGATGATCGGCGAAGGCAAGACGGACAAGGAAATCCTCGATTTCATGGTCGCCCGCTATGGCGATTTCGTGCGCTACCGGCCGCCTGTGAAGCCGACCACCTGGTTGCTCTGGGGTGGGCCGTTCCTCTTGCTGGCGGGCGGCATCGCTGCGCTGATTGCCTTCCTGCGACGGCGCGCCAAAGAAGACGCCGCACCTGCACTTTCCGAAGAAGAACGTCGCCGCGCGGCGGCCTTGCTGGACCAATCCAACTCATGATCTCCTTTTATCTCGCAGTGGCGGCGCTGGTCGTCGTCGCTTTGGCGCTGCTGTTGCGCCCATGGTGGCTCGCCTCCCGCCGTACCGTCAGCACCGACTTTTCGCCGGCGCTCAATGCCGCCATCCATCGCGACC
>JBAZOF010000106.1:0-8906 GCA_041648855.1 Sulfuritalea sp.
ACTGTTCGTCGAGCCGGCCGTCATCCTCGAAGACCGGGCGGACGGCAGCCGCCTGTTCCGTTCGGCCCTGGCTCTGCCGGACTACTCGCGCTGTTCCGGCGAGTGGCTGGAACGCTGGGCGGCCGAGACGCCGGACGCCATCCTGATCGCCGAACGGGGCGCGGATGGCGAATGGGTCAAGGTGAGTTACGGGGAAGCTCTTGCGCGCGTCTATCGCATCGCCACCTGGCTGCTCGGGCAGAAGCTCTCGCCCGAGCGGCCGGTGCTGGTGCTCTCCGACAACAGCATCGAGCATGCACTGCTGATGCTGGCCTGCCTGCATGTCGGCGTGCCGATCAGTCCGGTGTCGCCGGGCAATTCGCTGCTATCCAAGGATTTCGTAAAACTCCGGGCCAATGTCGAACTGCTGCGCCCGGGCGTGATATTCGCCGATACCATCGAGCGCTTCATGCCGGCGCTGAAGGCGGTGGCCGACCTGCATGATGCCGTCGTGGTCGCCGGCAGCAGAAGTGCGCCGCAACCGGGAACGATTCCCTTCACCGAGATCGCGAAAGTCGGCGCTGACGATACGGTGAATTTTGCAGCAGTGAAGACGGCCTTCAACGCATTGACGCCCGACACCATCGCCAAGTTCCTGTTCACCTCGGGTTCCGTCGGCGCGCCGAAGGCCGTCATCACGACGCAGCGCATGATGTGCTCCAACGTCGAAATGAAGTCGGTGATCTGGCCCTTCCTCAACAAGCAGAAGCCGGTGATCGTGGATTGGCTGCCCTGGAGCCACGTTTTCGGCGGCAGCCACAACTTCAACAAGGTGGTGCGCTTCGGCGGCAGCCTTTATATCGACGACGGCAAGCCGGTACCGGCACTGCTGCCGAAGACGGTGAAGAACCTCACCGACGTCTCGCCGACCATTTATTTCAGCGTGCCGCTCGCCTACGGCATGCTGGTGGCAAAGCTGCGCGACGACGCCGCGTTGCGCAAGAGCTTCTTCTCGCGCCTGCAAATCATTTTCTACGCCGGCGCGGCGCTGCCGCAGTCGACCTGGGACGAACTGGAACGCCTCGCCGTGATGGAGCTCGGCCATCCCGTCGTCATGCTCTCGAGCTGGGGCTCGACCGAGACGGCGCCGGCCTGCACCGACTGCCACTTTCAGGCTGTGCGCTCGGGCGTGATCGGCGTGCCGATTCCCGGCACCACGCTGAAACTGGTGCCGGTGGCGGACAAGCTCGAAGTGCGGGTCAAGGGGCCCAACCTGTTCCCCGGCTACTGGAAGCAGCCCGCGCTGACCAAGGCCGCCTTCGACGAAGAAGGCTTCTACATGATCGGCGACGCCGTCGAATTCGTCGATGCCGCGAAGCCCGAACTGGGCCTGCTGTTCGACGGCCGCGTCGCCGAGGACTTCAAGCTGCTCTCGGGCACCTGGGTGCATGTCGGCAGTCTGCGTGTGGCAGGCATCAGCGCGCTCTCGCCGGTGGCGCAGGACATCGTCGTCGCCGGCCACGACAAGGACGACATCGGCTTCCTGGTGTTTCCCAACATCGCCGAATGCCGGCGCATCGCGGGCCTCGGCGACGACGCGCCGGTCGACGCCGTGATCGGCCACCCGGTGATCAAGGAGCGCGTGCGCGAAGGCCTGGTGCGCATGAAGCGCGACGGCGGCGGCTCCTCCACTTATCCGGCGCGCGTGCTGCTGATGGCCGAACCGCCCTCGCCCGAGGCCGGCGAACTGACCGACAAAGGCTACATCAACCAGCGCGCGGTGCTGACGCGCCGCGCCGATCGCGTGCTCGAACTGTATTCCGACGTGCCGAGTGCGGACGTGATAGTCATTCAGTAATTTCAAGGAACACGCAGTGACAGACAAACTCGTAAGCCACTCGCTGGACGGCCTCGTCTATACCATCACGCTGAATCGTCCGGCCAAGCGCAATGCGATCAGCGACCGCCTGCTCGAAGCCCTGGACAAGGCCTGGGAAGCCCGGCCGGAGGAAGCCCGGGTGGTGATCCTCGCCGGCGCCGGCGACCACTTTTGCGCCGGATTGGACCTCTCGGAGCACCAGCATCGCGAGCCCTCCGGCGTCATGCTGCACTCTCAGGGCTGGCACCGCGTCTTCGGCAAGATCCAGCAGACGGGCATTCCCGTGGTCGCCGTGCTGCACGGCGCGGTGATCGGCGGCGGGCTGGAACTGGCCACCTCGACCCATGTCCGCGTCGCCGAGCCTTCGGCCATGTACCAATTGCCCGAAGGCCGCCACGGCATCTACGTCGGCGGCGGCGCCTCGGTGCGCGTCTCGCGCATCATCGGTCCGGGACGCATGGCCGAGATGATGCTGACCGGGCGCATCCTGACTGCCGAGGAAGGCCAGGCGCTGGGCCTGTCGCACTATCTGGTGGGCAAGGGCGAGGGCCTGGCCAAGGCGCAGGAGCTGGCCAAGCGCATCGCCGAGAACGCGCCGCTGGCCAACTACGCCATGGTCACCACCATCCAGCGCATCAGCAACATGTCGTCCGACGACGGCCTCTACGTCGAGTCGCTGATGGCAGCCGTCGCCCAGACCAGCCCCGAGGTGGTCGCGCGCATCGGCCAATTCCTGAACCGGAAGGGCAAGGGACCGCAACAGTGAATCTGGCTGAACTCGTCGCGATCGACACCCACACCCACGCCGAAGTTTCCTGCTGCCAGCCGAAAGACCCGCACTTCGAGCCCTACGAGCGCGCGGCCGACAAGTATTTCAAGAACGCGCACCGGCCGACGATAGACGAGACGATCGCCTATTACCGCGAGCGCAAGATCGGCCTGGTGATGTTCAGCGTCGATTCCGAATCGCATATCGGCAACCGGCGCATCCCCAACGAGGAAGTGGCCGAGGCCGCGCAGAAGAACAGCGACATGATGATCGCATTCGCCAGCATCGACCCGCACAAGGGCCGCATGGGCGCACGCGAGGCGCGCAAGCTGATCGAGGACTACGGCGTCAGGGGCTTCAAGTTCCATCCGACGGTGCAGGGCTTCCACCCGCAGGACCGCATGGCCTGGCCGCTCTACGAAGTCATCGCCGAGTACCAAATGCCGGCGATTTTCCACAGCGGCCATTCCGGCATGGGCAGCGGCATGCGCGGCGGCGGCGGACTGCGCCTGGAAACCTCGAACCCGATGCTGCTCGACGGCGTCGCGGTGGATTTCCCCGACATGCAGATCGTCATCGCGCATCCGTCGTGGCCCTGGCAGGACGAGGCGCTCTCGGTCTGCCTGCACAAGCCCAATGTGTGGATCGACCTCTCCGGCTGGTCGCCGAAGTATTTTCCGCCGCAGCTGGTGCAGTACGCCAATACATTGCTCAAGGATCGCATGCTGTTCGGCACCGACTTTCCGCTGATCGCACCCGACCGCTGGCTTGCCGACTTCGAGCAGGCCGGGTTCAAGGATTCGGTGAAGCCGCTGATCCTCAAGCAAAACGCCATCCGCCTGCTCAAGCTGGACCAGCAGGCATAGACGGCGGCGCCGTGAGGCTCGCGCCGAAGTAATCCTCCCTCAGTATCGCCGTACCATCAGCGCCGACTTTCAACGACCATGACCGATTACACCGCACCGCTCGCCGACATGCGCTTCCTGCTCAACGAAGTCGCGGGGCTCGCCGCGGTCGCGCGACTGCCCGGCTGCGAGGAAGCCACGCCCGATCTGGTCGATGCCGTGCTGGAGGAAGCGGGCAAGTTCGCCGCCGGCGTGCTGGCGCCGCTCAACAGCTCCGGCGACCGCGCCGGCTGCCGCCTCGAAGACGGCAAGGTGGTGACGCCGCCAGGCTGGATCGAGGCCTATCGCCAGTTCGCCGAAGGCGGCTGGGTCGGACTCGGGCTCTCGCCGGAATACGGCGGCCAGGGCCTGCCCAAGTGCGTGGCGACGCCCGTCTGGGAAATGTGGTTCTCGGCCAATACCGCCTTCACCATGCTGCCGCAACTCAACACCGGCGAATCCGAGGCGATCCTGCTCGCGGCCAGCGACGAGCTCAAGGCGACCTATCTGCAGAAGCTGGTGAGCGGCGAATGGGGCGGCACCATGAACCTCACCGAGCCGCAGGCCGGCTCCGACCTCGCCGCGATCCGCACCCGCGCCGAGCCGCAGGCGGACGGCAGCTATCGCATCAGCGGCCAGAAGATTTTCATCTCCTACGGCGACCACGAAATCACGCCCAACATCGTGCACCTGGTGCTGGCGCGCCTGCCCGATGCGCCGCCGGGCGTGAAGGGCATTTCGATGTTCCTCGTGCCGAAATTCCTGGTCAATCCCGACGGCAGCCTCGGCGCGCGGAACGACGTGCGCTGCGTCGGCCTCGAACACAAGCTCGGCATCCACGGCAGCCCGACCTGCGCCATGAGCTTCGGCGACAATGGTGAGAAAAGCGGAGGAGCGGCGGGCTGGATCATCGGCGAACCCAACCGCGGCCTCGAATACATGTTCATCATGATGAACGAGGCGCGCTTCGGCGTCGGCGTGCAGGGCATCGGCATCGGCGAGCGCGCCTACCAGCAGGCGCTGGCCTTCGCCCGCGAGCGCGTGCAGGGGCGCGACGCGGTAACCGGCGCGGTGGGCCAGAGCATCATCAACCATCCCGACGTCAAGCGCATGCTGCTGACCATGCGCGCCCGCATCATGGCGGCGCGCGCGCTGGCCTACACGGCCGCCGGCTGGTTCGACCTCGCGCGCCATTCGCCGGACACGGCGGCGGCGGACAAGGCCAAACGCTACGTCGACCTGCTGATGCCGGTGGTCAAGGGCTGGAGCACCGAGCTGTGCCAGCAGGTCTGCTACGACGCGATCCAGGTGCACGGCGGCATGGGCTTCGTCGAGGAAACCGGCATCGCCCAGCACACCCGCGATGCACGCATCATCACCATCTACGAAGGCACCACCGGCATCCAGGCCAACGACCTGGTCGGACGCAAAGTGCTGCGCGAAAACGGCGCCACGCTGCGCGAACTGATCGTCGAAATGCGCGGCATCGCCGCCGAACTCGCGGCCAGCGACGGCATGCAGTTGCTGGCCACGCGGCTCGAAGAAGACATCGCCGCACTCGAACGCGCGCTCGACTGGATCCTCGCCAACGGCCGCGATCGTCTGGCCGCCGTGCTGGCCGGCGCCGTGCCTTTCCTGCACCTGTTGGGCACCGTCTGCGGCAGCTGGCAACTGGCGCGCGTCGCACTGGCCGCCGCCAAGCCGGCGAATCAGGACACCTACGGCGCCGACTACCTGCGCGGCCTGCAGGAACTGGCGCGCTTCCATGCCCACACCCTCGCGGTGCAGGCGCCGGCCCTGGCGGCGGCGATAGTCGGCGCTGGCGAGACGGCGGCCGCCTTCGCCAGGGAGTCCTGCTGATCCGGCGGCAACGGCGATTGACCGCAGTCGAAGGCGCCGTGCATACTGCCGCACCGCCGCACGACTCCCGAATTCCATTCCCTGACAAGAAGAACCCCATGTCCGCCACCCGCTACTTCGAGAAGCATCAGCTGATCCGCTTTCACCATTGCGACCCCGCCGGCATCGTCTTCTATCCGGAATATCTGGTCATCATCGACGAGCTGATGGAAGACTGGTTCACCGAAGGCATGCACACCAGCTTTGCCGACCTGCACGCCAAGGAGCGCATCGGCGTCCCGGCGGCGCGCATCGAGGTGGATTTCCTCACGCCGAGCAGCATCGGCGACGTGCTCTGCCTGCGCCTCTTCGTCACCCGCATCGGCACCAAGTCCTTCACCCTGATGGTCGAGGCCAGCGTCGGCGAAACCGTGCGCCTGCGGGCCGTTCAGGTCCGCGTCGTGGCCAGCCTCGACGGCCTGCGCAGCATCCCGATCCCGGATTCGCTGAAGGCGAGCCTGCAGCACTTCCTGGTCGCCGAGGTGCACCATGGCCGCGAACCGACGGTGAGCTGAAGCAGCGCCCGTCGCGGCACAGGAAGCGACGTGAATCCGCCTCCGGTTTTCTTCGGCGCCTTCGATCGCCACAACCTCGGCGACATCCTGCTCGCACATATGGCTGCCGCGGAGATGGGTGCCGGCGCTGGCACGTTTGCCGGGCTGGCCGCGCGGGATCTGACAGCCTGGGGCGGTCAGCGTGTTTCCCCGCTCGACTCATTCACGACTCCGCTGACCCTGATCCACGTCGGCGGCGAACTGCTCGACTGCGATGCGGCGCAGGCCGCCTACATGCTGGACGAGCCGCGGCCGCGCTGGCGGCGGCAGGCACCCTACGTGGTGGCCAAGCACGAACTGCCGCCGGGCTCGCAGGTCGAGTTCCGCGCGGTCGGCGGCGTCGAGCTTGCCGAACGCAACGAGGCATTCCGCGACGAAGTATTGGCCGCATTGCGGGAAGCCCGCAGCATCAGCGTGCGCGACCGCACGACGCAGGCGCTGCTGATCGCCGCCGGAATCGATGCCACGCTGGTGCCCGATCCGGTGACACGCATCGGCAAACTCTTCGGCGCGCGCATCCGCGCCAGGATTCAGCGCCGCGAACCCTATCTCGCCGTCCAGTTTGCCGCCGAGTGCGGCGACGACGCGACGCTCGCGGCGTTTGCCCGCGGCCTCGATCGCGTCGGCCTGCCCGTAGTCCTGTTCCGCGCCGGAGCCGCACCGTGGCACGATGCGCTCGAACCCTATCGCCGGCTCGCGGCGCGCTCGAAGTGGCCGATGCAGGTGTTCGAAGCACTCGACGTGTGGGACATCTGCGCCCTGATCGCGGGCAGCAGCGGCTACATCGGCACCAGCCTGCACGGTCGCCTCGTCGCCGAATCCTTCGGCGTCCCGGCGCTCAGCCTCGAACGCACGGCGGGTGCAGCGAAGAAACTGCGCGCCTACCTCGCGACCTGGTCACCGGGGCAGGCACCGCTCGCGCCGGATGCATTCGCCGACAGCGCGTTCGTTTTTCCGGCGAAAGCGCGATAGCAGACCGGCTGCGAGTCAGTTTGCGCGGCCCTGAACGTATCCAAGAAGTCGGCGCTGGCGGAACGGCGATTCTTACGGTCAAGCGGAGCCGTCATTGCCACCCTGTTTGAATGGACACTCAACGCTCAAGCGCAGTGGCGGCGATAAGCCGCCCACTGACGTGCCTAGTTAGCCCACGGTTCTATATCGACCCTGATCCAGTGCTCGAGAAGGGCATCCTCCAAAGGTCTAACTTCCGCCAATCTGATCTGCTCGCCGTGATGAGCTAAGAGTTCATGGACCACAGGCGAGTCAGAATGTCGTTCACGCGGATTCACGAACACTCGGCATTGTTCGTCCAGAGTGAAGAGGCCAAGCTCAAAAGCTTTGTCGTGCCGCAAGCAGAGACAAAGCCCATTCCCTATTTGGCCTCGCAATGTCTCGCTGTCACTCCATCGTGCGATGTGCGCTCCTACAAGAAATCGGGGGTCCGTCATCTCGCATCCCGGGAAGCAGCAGCAATTTCCGTATAGTGACTTAATCGCTAACGAAAAACGGGACTGTCCGAGGCGGGAACGAACGGTGGATACCTGCGTTCCTGTCTGAACAGAAACGAGAGTCCTGCCATCAGCTTGGGAAACAAGATCTCCACCCGGGCCGAAGAGCGCAATCAGGAGCTCTTCGTCTGCATCGGAGAGGTAGGCACCATTGAGACACTGAAGTCGCCCGGCTTGCCGAACGAAGAAGATGTTCAGCTTGTCAGACCCTCGATCGCGGTTCGCATCGAAGTAGGCTTCCAATTCTGTCCTTCTGGCTTGGAAGATGTCCGACAGATTTACGGGTTGATGGAACGGGGTGAAGTCAGCGAGATCTGCCCGGTAGAACGCAGGAGCGTAATCCCATTCCCTAGGATCTGGGGGACGTCGTGTCGACTTGAATCCATCTCCAGAGGCGATTGAGTGTCCGATGAAGTTGGCATTAGGAGTCTTGCCTCGCAAGTGGAGGATAGTGTCTCCTTGCCGCACATCAAGCACCTTTGCCCAGAAAGGCCATGATCCACCGTCGCGTTTTTCGGTTGGTGCCCACACACAGTTGGTGAATGCCCACGTGCCGCCGCCATGAGCCTCATCTCTCGACATCTCGATATAAATCATTCTGTTGAGCTAATGTGAAGTCGGTTGTGGCATCTTGCCGACATTCGAACGGGATATCAAGCGAGCGCCTGTTTTATGGAATTCCGCACGGCTGCAATTGCCCGATTGCAGGCAAGGCACATCCCGCGCAGTGTTCTCAAAAAATATGCCCCGGCAAGCCGGGGCATAACGCTCGATGATTCAAAGCGGAGGAGACGGTGGACTCGGGCCGCCGCTCCGGCGGCAGTCGCCGGAGCGCGATTCAGGCAGCCATCTGGCAGGGAATCGCGACGCGCTCGCTGGCGATCCGGTTGCGCGCATCGACATAGACGAGGCGCGGCTCGAAGCGCTCCAGTTCGACTTCATTCAGGGTGCCGTAGCTGGCGATGATCAGCAGATCGCCGGGCGCTGCCTTGCGCGCCGCGGCGCCATTGACCGAAATGATGCCCGAGCCGCGCGCGGCGCGGATGGCATAGGTGGTGAAGCGCTCGCCGTTGTCGACGTTGTAGATGTCGATCTGCTCGTACTCGCGGATGTCGGCCGCGAGCAGAAGATTTTCGTCGATGGCGCATGACCCCTCGTAGTGCAATTCCGAGTGGGTCGTCGTGACGCGGTGGAGCTTTCCCTTGAGTACGGTTCGGTTCGGCATCTCAGGCGGCCTGGCGACGCAAGCCGAGCTGTTCCATGAAGGCGTCCACCCGTGCCTGCGTCCGCACTTCGTCGAATTCCCGTTCGTCGCCCATGTTGCCTTCGAAGGTCATGATCGGCACGCCGGCGTTGGCCATGTCCTGGCGGTTCTCCATGATCCCGACCGAGAGGCCCTCGCAGCCGCGGTTCAGATGCATCATGCAGCCGTCG
>JBAZOF010000107.1:0-8860 GCA_041648855.1 Sulfuritalea sp.
GCCTGATGAAGGTCGATGTGCTAGCGCTGGGCATGCTCTCCGCGATACGCCGCATGCTGGAGGCGGTAGCACGACGGCATGACAGGCCCTTTGCGCTGGCCGACGTGCCGGCCGAGGATGCCGCCACTTACGCCATGGTTTCGCGCGCCGATACGGTAGGCGTGTTCCAGATCGAATCGCGGGCGCAGATGGCCATGCTGCCGCGCCTCAAGCCCGCCTGCTTCTACGACCTGGTGATCGAAGTGGCGCTGGTACGCCCCGGCCCGATCCAGGGCAACATGGTGCATCCCTACCTGCGGCGGCGGCAGGGGTTGGAGCCGGTCAGCTATCCATCGGAAGCGGTCCGCAGCGTGCTCGAACGCACTCTGGGCATACCGATCTTCCAGGAACAGGCGATGCAGATCGCCATCGTCGCTGCCGGCTTCACACCCGGTGAAGCGGATCAACTGCGCCGCGCCATGGCGGCGTGGAAGCGCAAAGGCGGGCTGGAGCCTTTTCGCGAGAAGTTGCTCGACGGCATGCGCGAGCGCGGCTATGCCGACGAATTCGCCGAGGCGCTGTACGCCCAAATCAAGGGCTTCGGCGACTACGGCTTTCCCGAATCGCACGCCGCGAGTTTTGCGCTGCTGGCCTATGTCTCGGCCTGGCTCAAGCGCCACGAGCCGGCGGCCTTCCTGCTTGGACTGCTGAACTCGCAGCCGATGGGTTTCTATTCCGCCTCGCAACTGGTGCAGGACGCGCGCCGCCATGGCGTGGAGGTGCTGCCGGTGGATGTCACGCTGAGCGATTGGGAAAGTACGTTGGAAGGCGATCACGGGGTTGGCAAACTCGCTGCCGTGCGCCTCGGCCTGCAGCAAGTGCGCAGCTTCGCCGCGGCGGCGGGGATGCGCATCGTCGCCGCGCGCGAGCAGGCGCCGTTTGCCGACCTCGCCGATCTGGCGAAGCGCGCGGACCTTGCCCGCGCCGATCTCGATGCGCTGGCCGCCGCAGGTGCGCTGGCGCATCTGGCCGGGCATCGGCGCCAGGCGGCGTGGGCAGCGGCCGCAATTCCGCTGCAACGCGATCTGTTCGCCGGCGTCGCGCTGCGCGAAGAACTCGTGGATTTCTCCTCGCCGCGCGAGGGAGAAGACATCGCCGCCGATTACCGCAGCCTCGGCCTCACGCTCGGTCGCCATCCGCTGGCGCTGCTGCGCGCCGCGCTCGCGGCGAAGCGCTACCTGCCTGCCGGCGCCCTGCGCGCGAGCGGCAACAACGCGCTGGTGCGCTGCGCCGGCATCGTCACCTGCCGCCAGCGGCCGGGCACCGCCAGCGGCGTCATCTTCGTCACGCTGGAAGACGAAACCGGCTTCGCCAACGTGGTGGTGTTCAATGATTTGGCGTCCCGCCAGCGCCGACTTTTGCTGGGCAGCCGCCTGCTGGGCGTCGCCGGGACTTTGCAGCGCGAAGGCGAGGGCGAACATGCCGTGGTGCACCTGATCGCCAGGCGCCTGTTCGACCACAGCGAACTGCTCGGCCGGCTGGTGACGGCGAGCCGGGATTTTCACTGAGCAGATTCGCTGCAGCGAGTTTACTGATGCATTTCACCCAAGCCGCGCGGCCTCTGCGGCAACGTGGCCCGCCAGCGCGGCGACAAATGTCTTGAGACCGGTCATCGCCGACATCTCCGAAAATTCGCCATTCGAGGCGGCACTACGCTTCGACGTGATGAGGCCGGCAGTCGTGTAAAGCTGCTCCTGCACGAGTTTCTGGCACAGCAGGTCGTATCGTTCGAGGTAAGACGCATTCTTGAATTCAGGAAAAACCGGAAAATGCGGTGATGTGTCCTTGACCGGCGACCTGGACTTGGGGGCATCCTCGACCATCATCAGCCAGCCCACAAAAGGACGTGGTTGTTTGCCGAACGCTTCTTCACGATAGGCCGTCCAAAGATCGTGCGCCGTGCCGATAGCCTCTTCGGTACGGTTGTTGAAGTTGTTGCCAAATGACGGGCCTACCTGGCTCTTCAGCTCAATGGCAGCGATCAGGTCGCCCTTGTGGATGACCAGGAGGTCCCACAACTTGGTCGGTCTGAAGTAACCCGGCAAGGTCAGTACTGCGCGCTTCTGATGAATCTGCGCATGGGCCAAGCCGTTGGCTCGCACGATATCAACCACCAGGGCAACGAAGCCATCCATGTTCTTGCCGCTGGTGACGCCTGCACGTTCGCCTTGGTCAGCCTTGCCTGATGCAATCTGCTTTTGCGTGGCTGCTTTCCGCTTTTTCCAGAAAGCCTTTACGGCCTTGTGGGCCTTTTGTTCGTAATCGACAAGATCAAGCGCCATTTATTCCCCATTGCCTCCAAGGCCGGATTTCTCTTCGCGATTCAGGTCGTACAGCTCGAATGCAGCTCGGTTGCATGCCTGCATATCTCGTTTCGTCGCCGCGTCAATCAGCTCAACTCGTAGCGACTCGGAAACGTTTTGCCAAAGTGGAAGGCGAAGGCGTCTGAGATATTGCGCCTGGAACCTCAGGAAGCCGCCGCGCATCTTGGTCGAGTAAGTCGCCACGAACAGGCGGGTGACCGCCGAGAGCATCACGGCCTGCAGTGCCCGCAAGTCCCACGTTTCGGACGTAACGTAATAAAGGTTGTGGTGCGGGTACAGATTCATATCTTCGAAAACGATATGGGCCTCGCCCTTGATGTCGGGAATCAGGAGCTTCGGCTTCTTCGCGAGGGCGGGGGTGATCCGGTCAATGGTGCGATACCAGTTGGTTGGCGACTTCTGCGCACAGTGGCGGCCTGCAATGATCTCCTGCCGCGCTTCCAGGTAGCGACGCAGACGTGGGTAGTCCCGCAGATCGACAAGTCCGCCAGCTTCGGCAAACGGATTGATTACGCCTTGTCCCTGCCATTTCACTTCGCCGGACAGGATGTCGCGAGTTGTCACCAATCGCAGCTTTCGGTCCGGCTCGACATCGAGGGTATCGAAGGCGTCGATGAAGGCCTTGTCCGCGCCGGTCGCCACACCGATACCTACCATGCATCCTGCTTCTTCCAGGGTCGGGAACTGCTGCTCAAGTCGCCGGATAAGCGCCATCTGATCCGAAGATTCGAGCAACCACGGTTCTGCGCCATTGGTTACCCGAGCCAGTTCGCGGACCGATCCGGCATTCTTCGGCAAGGGGTTCGCGCGCAGTGCTTCGGCAAGCTTCGTCAATGTGGCCCGATCGATGGCAGGCCGATGGGCGATACGCGTCGCGTCGGGGGTTTCCCGACTGATGATGGTGATGGCCGGATAAGCAATTACATCTGAGTGGAAAGCCGGTGTATCCACCATATCGACATAGATTTTCAGGTGGAACTGTTCGGCCACAAGGCTGCGTAGCGGCCCACCATAGCGATTCTTCATCCAGCGATCCGCGCAAATGAAGCCCAAGCTGCCCCCCTTCGAGAGTGCCGATAGCGACCGCTCGATGAAGGGAATATATAGGTCGGCCCGGTCATACATCGTTTGATATCGACCCCGGTACTCCGCCAGCAAAGGGGCAGGAATCATCTCTTGACGTACATAGGGCGGGTTCCCGACGACGAAGTCGAATTGGCCATTTAGGGGAGCCAGCAGAAAGTCGCCTTGTGTCAGCCAGCGATCAGCAAGGGCTGCCGCAGTCTTCTCGGTCAAGCCTTCCTGCTTCAGCAAGGCGATCACAGCCGCATGAGTGGATTTGAACGTCTCGCGGTGAAGCTCTACAGCCCGGATTGCCTCGCCGAGATCGTCTAGCGCAGACCTTTTGTTTTTCTCGACCCGCCATGCTCTTAGCAACCTGCTTACGACAGGCAGCAAGAAATCTCCGCCGCCGAAAGAAGGCTCCAAAAGTCGATTCTTGGTTAGGGGTTTGTCCTCTGTGTATCCCACCAAGTCCAGAATGAATTCAACAACCTCAGCGCGGGTAAAGATTGCACCACGAGATTCTGTTCCTGCGGCTGCCGACAATTTCTCAATTGCGGCAGCCACCTTGGAGGAATGAGATCTGCTCAACCCGCCATTCAAGTCAAGACTGAGCTGCCGAGATGTCAAGTTCAATGATCCTCCTTGATCTGTGCTCAATGCTCGACAAGCCACTAGCGCTATTCATACGGGCAGCAACGCCCGTATTCGGATTGAAAATTCAGCGTTCCATTATGCCAGCGCACGACGCTGGCCGCCAAGCGCTATCTACCTTCCAGCGCCCTGCGCGCAAGCGGCGACAACGCGCTGGTGCGCTTCCCCGGCATCTCTGTCCACGAGCCGGTTTCCATCGCATGTTTGCAACAGGTGAATTCGGCGCTATTCTGGCAACCGTTGCGGCATATTTTGTCTTCTTCTTCGAAACTGCCAGGAGATTCGCGCCATGACCATGCATCGACTCGTTACCCGCAGCGACTTCGACGGGCTCGTCTGCGCGATCCTGCTCAAGGAGCTCGGCATGATCAGCGAGATCGTGTTCGTTCATCCCAAGGATGTGCAGGACGGCAAGGTCCCCATCACCGAGCGCGACATCACCACCAACCTGCCGTACGTGCCCAGCGTGGGCATGGCCTTCGATCATCATTCCTCGGAAATTCTGCGCAATCCCGGGGAGCATCCGAATCTCGTCATCGATCCTCATGCCCCTTCCGCAGCGCGGGTTGTTTACAACCATTTCGGCGGCGGACGGGTTTTTCCGGACAGCTTCCTGTTCATGATGGAGGCCGTCGACAAGGCGGACTCGGCCAAGTTCAGCCGCGACGAGATCCTCAACCCGATGCGCTGGGTTCTCCTCAGTTTCCTGATGGATTCACGGACGGGCCTGGGACGGTTCAAGGACTTCCGTGTCAGCAATTACGATCTGATGATGTCCCTGATCGGTTACTGCCGGGATCATTCCATCGAAGAGATTCTCCTTCTGCCCGACGTCAAGCAGCGGGTCGACCTTTACCTGGAGCACGTACCCAAGGCCAGGGAACAGATCGAGCGTTGCACTACGGTGCACAACAATCTAGTGGTGCTGGACCTGCGCAAGGAAGAGACGATCTGGGCCTGCAACCGGTTCATGATCTATGCACTGTTTCCCCGGGCAAACATTTCGATCCACGTCATGTGGGGTCTGAAGAATCAGAACACGGTGTTCGCTGTCGGCAAGTCGATTCTCGACCGCACGGCGAAGACCGACATCGGCGCGCTGATGCTCCAATATGGCGGCGGCGGCCATGAAGCCGCGGGAACCTGCCAAGTGAGCAACGAGGTGGCGGATGCGACGCTGGCAAAGCTGGTGAACACCCTCAGTCAGGGCGGGTGATTCGCCGCTTCAGTGGCGGCACGGCGGCGGCGCGGTGGCGGTTAAGGCCCGACGGCGTCGCGATCCCTGTCGTTGAACGAGCAGGTCCGGCCGTGTATGTGCCCCGGGTAATGTTGCTCGAAGGTGCGGCAGATGTCAGGCTTGAACAGCCACTGCTGTTCCGATGTCGTAAACAGCCGGGCATCGATGGGCGATTCCTGTTCCCGGTAGACCTCGAATATCGTCACCCCGTCCGGCGCTATGCGCTGCCGGTGCAGATGCTCGATCAGGCCGCAAATGGTGTCCGAGAAGTAGGACTTGTACTCCGCGCTCTCCTCGAACATGCGAATCCGGGCCTCATAGACATAGGGCAGGCTCTTGTCGTATTTGGATTTCGGCCCGAGCATCTTTTCAAGAAAACTCATGGTTGATCCCCTTGAGTATCGATCCTGCTTCGCATCCTACTCCGCGACGTCTTTTCAGGCATGCGCTTTCGTGAAAGCCGACAGCCCGTCGACCGTCATCATGCGTCAGAATGCGTCTGATGGAACCGGACCGTCAAAGCGAACTGAACGCGCTGCGCCCCGATCTGCTGCGCTTTGCCCGCCTGCAGCTGCGCGACGCCGGCGCTGCCGAGGACGCAGTGCAGGAAACCATGCTCGCGGCGCTGACCGGCAGCCACAGCTTCGAAAGCCGGTCTTCCTACAAAACCTGGCTGATCGCCATCCTGCGCAACAAGATCATCGACATCATCCGCGGGCAGAGCCGCGAGGTCGCGGCAAGCTCGCTGGCCGATGACGAGGCTGGCGACGATCTGCTCAACGAGTCGCTGTTCGATCGGCGCGGCCACTGGCAACCGGAAACACGGCCGGGGCGCTGGGCCGATCCGGAGGCTTCCTTCGAGCAGCAGCAGTTCTGGGCGGTGTTCGAGGCCTGCCTCGACCATCTGCCGGCGAAGACGGCGCGCGTCTTCATGATGCGTGAATTCCTCGGCTTCGAGACCGACGAAATTTGTAAGGAAACCGGTATCAGTTCGTCCAATTGCTGGGTGGTGCTGCACCGCGCCCGCATGGGCCTGCGCGCCTGTCTTGAAACGAAGTGGTTTGCCGGAGCGGGGACCTGAAATGCTGAACTGCAGTCAAGCCACCGAGTTGATGTCGCAGGAGCAGGACCGCCCGCTCGCACTGTCCGAGCGCATCGGCCTGCGCCTGCATGTCTTGATCTGCACCGGTTGCGCCAACTATCGTCGCCAGATGATCGTGTTGCGTGAAGCCTGCCGGCGTTTCGGCGGCTGGGACAGTCGCTGAGCGATCGAGCGCAAGCTGACGCAGGCAATTTCGACCGCGCCGGCAATTGCCGACGGCATGCGTGTCGGATATAGTATCCCCGTTGTAATCAGGGATACTGAAGAGCCGCCATGCAAGAGGAAGACTGCTACCGGAAAGTCGCCGAGGAAATAGACAGCGGGCAGCAGGATCGCGCCCTCTGGGCGTGGGCGCTGGCCGAAAGCGGCGGCGACGCCGACAAGACCAAAGCGTTGTATATTCGCCGCCGTGTCGACGCTCTGATGGTCGCGGCCAAGCCTGCGGCGGCGCCCCCGGATTCCGAACTTCAGCGCTTGCGGGGCGAATTGCGCCGGCAACTGGCCGCGCAGCGGAAGCAGTCGTTCTATTCCGTGCTCGGGGTCCCCGCCGACAGCAGCGATGTGGCAATTGCCGAAGCCATCGGACGCATCAGCGCCGGCGCAACGCCGGTTGGCGCCGAGACCCGCTATGCGATTGAAACCCTGGGCGATCCGGCGGCGCGCGAGCACTTCGACCGGCGTCTGCTGGAGCAGTTGCGCAACCCGAGTCCGCCCGTCACGGCCGTCCCTCCTGCACAACAGGCCGTTGCAGGGATTCATGTGAGCGGCGGGTTGAAGATCCTGGCTGGTGTGGCTCTGGTGCTCGGCCTTGGCTATCTGGGGCTGGGCTATCACAAGCAAACGTCCGAACGCGAGATCCGGATGAAAGAAGCCGAACTGCGCCGGGAAGAACTCCACCGCAAGGCGGAAATTGTCGACCGGGTCGTCGACAACCAGAAGACCGCAATCGAAGCCGCGACGGAGGCGCAGGAACGGGCCGCCGAGGCGCGGGAACGCGCCCAGCTGGAAGCGCGGATGCGCGACGACAAATACCGCATGGATCAGGCCTACCGACAGGAGCAGCAGCTCGCACAGGCCGAACAGCGGCGCCTGCAAGCGGAACAATCGCGCCTGCAGGCGGAAACCCGCCGCAGGGACTCGGAAGCTGCCGCCTCGACCCGCGCCATTCGGCAGCAGGCGATTCAGGATGCCATCGCGCGGGGCAACTACAACGAAGCCCAGCGGCTGCGCAACCAGCAGTACTGAGCGGACGGCGAATGCCGGTTACCTCGCCGTAGCGCGCTACCGGCTGAGTGCGGGCGGCAGAACAACGGAAGCAATTCGCGGGCTAGCTCACAGTTTTCCGGAAAGCAAACGAATGAACCCCAAGTCCACGATGCGGCCGCTGGCCGATTTGTCATCCCAGGCGCGATCGCGGATCGTCGGCGTGCTGGCCGACATCGACGACACGATTACCAGCGACGGGCGCTTGACGGCCGTCGCCTACACCGCGCTGGAGCGCCTGCACGAGGCGGGCCTCAAGGTGATTCCGGTCACCGGGCGGCCGGCTGGCTGGTGCGACCACATCGCGCGCATGTGGCCGGTCGATGCCGTGGTCGGCGAGAACGGCGCCTTCTGGATGCGCTACGACGCCAAAGCGAGGCGGCTCAAGACGGTCGTCGTCGGCCATCCGCCGCCGGACCGCCAGTCGCGAATCAATGCAATTGCCGCGGAGATCCTCGCCGCGGTGCCGGGCTGTGCGCTCGCTTCCGACCAGTTCTGCCGCGTCGCCGATCTCGCGATCGACTTTTGCGAGGACGTCGCGCCCCTGCCGCGGGCCGCCGTCGACGCCATCGTGCAGCGCATGGAAGCCGCCGGAATGCGCGCGAAAGTGAGTTCCATTCACGTCAATGGCTGGTTCGGCGATTACGACAAGCTGAGCACGACGCAACGAATGCTGGCCGAGGAATTCGGCATTGCGCTGGAGAGCGGGATGGAACTGGAGCGCTGGATCTTTGTCGGCGATTCGCCCAACGACGTACCGATGTTCAGCTTCTTCCCCAATTCGGTCGGCGTCGCCAATGTGCTCGATTTCGCCGATCGGCTGGAAGCCAAGCCAGCGTGGCTCACCGGCGCCCGCTCCGGAGCGGGTTTCGTCGAACTCGCCGAGGCGCTGCTGGCGACGCGCAAAAACTAGTCGCTGGTGTCATACTTCGCAGGAATGCGGCGGCATGCCCGAGATACGCACCGGGAATGAACTCATGACGGAATCTGCGGTAGCAAGCATCAACTTCAGGGAAGCGGCGCTCAAGCTGCTGCCCGAGGGCGCCAACTTCGAGGCCTGCCTGACCTGCGGGCTCTGCTCTTCGGGCTGTCCGGCGTCGGGGCTCGAGAACATGGACCCGCGCAAGTTCATTCGAATGGCCCTGCTGGGAATGGACGAGGAACTCTCGACCACCCCCT
>JBAZOF010000108.1:0-8847 GCA_041648855.1 Sulfuritalea sp.
GTCACCCTGGCGTCCGCAACGGCCGAAAAGCTGGCGGTCGATGCGTCGGGCGTCGTGGCGTTCGGTGGCAAGCACGTGCAGGCCGCCCAGTTCCGCCACGCCCGGCGCCAGCCGGATATCGGTGCCGCGCCCCGCCATGTTGGTTGCCACGGTGATGCGCCCGCGTTCCCCGGCCTTGGCGATCACCTCGGCTTCCTCCTGATCCTGCCGGGCATTGAGCACCTGGTGCTTGAGCCCCTTGAGCGTCAGCAGCTCACTCAAATGTTCGGAGGCGGACACCGAACTGGTGCCGACCAGCACGGGACGGCCTTCTGTATGCCAGCGGCTCAGGATATCGATGATCGCCGCCCACTTCTCGGCGGCTGTGAGAAAAACCAGATCCGGCAGTTGTCGGCGCTGGACCGGGCGGTTGGTCGGTATGGTAACCACCGGCAGGCGGTAAACGGCCCACAGTTCGCGCGCGACTTCCCGCGCCGTGCCGGTCATGCCGGCGACGCGCAGGTAACGGCGAAAGAAGCGCTGGTAGCTGATCCGGGCCAGGGTTTCCTGTTGCCCGGTGATCGCGCAGCCTTCCTTGGCTTCGATCATCTGGTGCAAGCCGCGCTCCCAGGAACGATCCGGCATCACCCTGCCGGTGTATTCGTCCACGATCTGGATCTTGCCGCCGCGAACCAGGTACTGCTTGTCGCGGTGGAACAGGTATTGCGCCGACAGGGCGCGGCGCAACAGTTCTTCGCGCCGTCGCGGCCCCATCCAGACGCCGCCATGGGGTTCCGCCAATTCGGCGGCACGAATCCGTCCGGCGTCGGTCAGCTCGACATCCCGCTCGCGCGGGCGAATGGAAAAATCCGAGCCGATGACCAACTGCTGCGCCATGGCCATGGCTTCGGCATACACCTGCTCTTCCTGGCTGGAATCACCGATGTTGGAAATGATCAGCGGCGTGCGAGCTTCATCTATCAGTACGCTGTCGGCTTCGTCCACGATGACGAAACAAAGGCCACGCAGCAGCAGTTGCCGGGTGCGCGAATGCTCGGCGTGCAGGCCTTCGATCTGCAGGTTCATGGGCCGCGCGTCGCGTCCGAGCATCAGGCGGTCTTTCAGGTAGTCGAACACCATTTGCTTGTTGGTGCCGTAGGTGATGTCGCAGGCATAGGCCCGGCGCCGCTCGTCGGGGTCCATGCCCTCGGTGATGGTACCGACCGTGAGGCCGAGGAACTTGTAAATGGGGCTCATCCAGGCGGCGTCTCGCATGACCAGGAAATCATTGACGGTCACGATATGCACCGGGATGCCAGCGAGTGCGGCTGCGCAGGCCGGAAGGGTGGCGGTAAGGGTCTTGCCCTCCCCCGTTTCCATTTCGGCGATCTTGCCGTCGAGCATGACCCGTCCGCCGAGCAACTGCACGTCAAAGGGGCGCATGCCCAGGCGTCTGTCCGAAATTTCGCGGATGATGGCAAACGTGCGCGCCACCAGCGACTCGTCCAGACCCTCGCTGTAAAGCTGCCGGCGCAAGTCGGGAATGGTTTCCTTGATCTGCTTGTCGGTCAGGTCAGTCAGGCTTTCGCCTGCGACATTCACCAGGGCAAGGAAATTTACGCGACCCGGACTGCGTCCATAGGCCTGCTGGCGGACGAGTCCAACCAGGCTGCCGGCGGCGCGATCGAGCCAGCTGTCCCGCAGGTCTTCGCGCTGCGGATAGGGGCCGAGGGCGATCCCGGGACGCAGTACGGTGGTGCCAGTGTGTGCGCTCATTCGGTCATCGCGTGGGCTGGACCGTGCCTAGATGTTGAACTGCCGCAACAGCAGCCTTCTGAAGGCACGATAAATCTGGAAGCCGGCGGGTTCGAGGCCGTGATCGAAACGGACAAAAACCCGGGCCCCGAGGTATTCGGACGTGACTTCGGCCGGAAACGTCAGTTCGAGCTGAAAGATCTGCCTGAGCGTCGTGATGCCCTGCTTGTCGCTGGGATCGACCGCAATCGGGCCGCCGCCGGATCCACCCAGTGCCGCCGTCGGCAACTGGTGCGAGGCGCCGGGAACTTCGCGGCGGATGCGCGCGGGAATCGGGCTGGCACCCCAGCCGGCCAGCATCACTTCGACGCCGCGGGTGTCCTGTCGCACCCGCGCAATGTCGTCCTGGGTTACCACCACTCGCGCCGTCAGTTCCCTGGGCTCCACCACGTAGCCGACGAGTTGCCCCTTCTTGACGAAGCGGCCCGGCAGATCCGCTGCGTTCGGCACGATCAGGCGGCCGCTGGCGGCGCTGCGGTAAACCAGATCCGACTCGCGTTCGCGGGCGCGCACCAGGTTGGCGCGCGCCGCGATCATTTGCTCGCGCACCATGGCCGCCTGCACCCGATCCGTCGGCAGCAATGCGTTGTACTTCGCCAGCAATTCCTGGAATTGCGCTTCGAGTATTGCAACACGGGTCGCAAGAAAGGGTTCTTCGGCCTGCACCACGGCTTGACCGCGCTCGACCTGACTATCGAGCGGGGCCAGCAGGCCGACGATGAAACCCTCTGCCCCGGCCCTGACTTGCGCCTCTTCGGGCACCCAGATAACGCCTTCGGTGCGCGTCCAGCTCGGTACCGGCACAACGAACAGGAGCAGCGCCACGGCCGCCGCAAGCAGGCCGCTGATCGTCAGGGCCCGCCCGCGGTTGCGGCGCAGATTCGGGCTGCCGACCAGGAAGGAAAGGCTCTTGCCGATCGGCATGACGATCTGGGTGGCAATGGCCCAGATCGCCAGCAGCACGCCTATGACAAAGAATTTGCCGGCGATGAAGGTGATGATGATGAAGGAAATGAAAATCCGGTAGAGGAATGAAGTAATCCCATACACGAACATCCAGGCCCGCTCGCCAGTCGAATAGGCCGGCGATTCCGCGTCCCTGGAACGAAACAGATAGCGCTGGACAAGATAGCCGAGGTACTGGTTGGAGCGCGATCCGAGATTGGGTATTTCAATGGCGTCGGCCAGCACGTAGTAGCCGTCGAAGCGCAACAGCGGATTGCCGTTGAACAGCAGGGTCGAGACGCCGCTGATCAGCATGACGTTGTAGGCGATGGCGCGCACCGTACCCGGTTCGACCGCGAGCCAGACGAACAAGGCCAGGGCGCCGAGGAACAGTTCCACCGCGATGCCGGCGGCGCCCACGATCATGCGCTTGTACTTCTCCCTGAAGCCCCACGAGGACGACGCGTCGACGTAGGGCACCGGCGACAGCACCAGCAGCATGATGCCGATTTCGTGCACCTCGCCGCCCCACTTGCGCGTGGTATAGGCGTGGCCCAGCTCGTGCAGAGCCTTGACCACCGGGTACACGAACCAAAGCAGCACCAGGTTGCCCGGATCGAGAACGCGGTCGGTGATGTTTTCGGTCAGGTCGGTCCAGTGGGAGGCCGCGAGCACCGCGCCGGTGCCGACCACCGCGAGCCACAGGAGTATGCCGAACCAGCCGAGCAGCGGCTGCACCCAGTGCAGCGTGCGCTGCAGGAAGCGGTCCGGATCGAGCAGCGGGAAACGCAGCGCCAGCGGCGTCCACAGGCGGCGCTTCCACAGCATGCGCTCATGCTTCTGATGTCGTCGGAATACTTCCATGCTGTCGGGTGGCAAATCGCAAAGCAGCGCATCCGCTGCATGCAGCTGTCCCAGCAGGCGGATCACATCCTCCTGGGTGGGCGCCGCGTCGCCGAGCTGCGCGCTGACTGCGTCCCAGATTTCCTGCACCGTGCGCTGGCCGTCCATCAGGCCGATGAAATGATGCGCGGCGGGCGAGAAGCGATGCGAACGCTCGGCGGCGAAGTCCTGCAGCACAAACCACACCTTGTCGCGGAACGACTGACGCAGGATGCGCGCGTGCGCGCGGATCCGCGGCTTCAGGGCAGCGACCCGGTACCAGGAAGGGCTGAAAAGCGAGTCGCTCACGTGCGTTCGGGAATCACGGCCACCATGACCAGATCCACATCCGCAACCAGTGCGTGAGCTTGTGCGTCCAGATCCAGATCAGCCTGCGCTGGTCGATCTGGATCTTGCCGACGCCTTCCATGCCCGGACGCAGTTTCTCGATTGCGCCTTGCGCCACGGCTTCGACGCGAAAGAAATTGCGGCCCTGATCGACGACCGAGACCGGAGTGATCTTCTCCACCGTCAGGGTGATTTCTTCGCTGGGCATGCTGCCCAGCGCGAGGCGGCCGCTTTGCCCCACCGCGACTTCGGTGATGTCGCGCTCATCGACTTTCATGATGACGCGGTAGGTATCCAGCGGAGCCAGTTCGAACAGTACGTTGCCACGCTCGACCGCGGCGCCGAGCGACTGGCTCAGATCGCCCTTGACGATGACCGCGTCAAACGGCGCGACCAGGCGCGTGCGGGCGATCTGCTCGTCCACCAGGTCGATCTGCGCCCGGATCTGGCCGGCCTGCGCGTCCAGAATGCCGGCCCGCGCCCGATTGCTTTCGGCGATCGCCTGGCGGCGCTCGCTTTCCTGCTGCGCGCTCTGGCTCACCAGCTTCTGGCGTTCCAGCCAGAGATCGCGGTCGTCGAGCGCGGCAAGCAATTGATCTTTGCGCACCACGTCGCCGGCGCGCGCGCGCGCTTCGACGATGTAGCCCTGCATTGCCGCGGTGACGGCGCGCTGGACGGTGCCTTCCAGGCTGGCGTCGGCGGTGACCATATAGTCGCCCTTGACGAAGGAAAGGAATGCCACGGTCAGCACGAAGAGTCCGACCCATAGCTTGAGCGCAACATGCCGCGGGCCGACCAGATGGCTCCAGTGAATTATCAAGCTGTCCCAGGCCTTGTGCGGCAGCCAGCGGTCTTCCTTGCGCTTGACGTCCAGCACCGGACCCACCAGCAGCGCAGCATGCTCGCAGAGCTCGACGGTACGCGCATCGAACTCCTGGCCGGTCGGCAGTTCCAGGACCAGTGCGCCCAGAACTTCCTCCCCGGCCGTCAGGGGAATGGTGCATACCGAACCGGTGCCGTGCTGTTGGAGCAGCTCGGCATGGGCTCGCGTCACTTGAAAGGGGCCGTCCTTGCGCGCAGGGAAAACCACCGTGGCAAGCTGATCGGCGGCCTCATCCATGGCCGCCTCGATGGCGCGAACCAGATTGGTTTTCTTGGCAAACGCGGCGCTGTGCGACAGTGCCCGAACCTGCATGTGGCGGCCCTTGCGAAAGCCGATGCTGACCCGTTCGCAGCCGAAGGTCGTGGAAAGTTCCGTGGCGACGGCCGTCGCCGCCGCCTGAAAACGCTCGTGTTGCAGCGAGGTCGCGATGAGTTCGAGTACGGTTACCAGGCGCGCCTTGCTGGTGAAGGTTTTGCGCCGCGCCAGGGCTTCGAGCCAGCCGATACCCCAACCCAGACGTTGCACCAGGTCGTGTACGGCGTGTTCCGAGCGGCCCTCGACCTCCAGGGCCACGGCTCCGTACAGCTCGTCGTCGACCAGTATCGGGTGCGCCATGAAAATGGGATCCTGCTTGCGCGGTACGCGCTTGGCGCCATCCACCACGACCGCTCGGCTTTGCAGGGCGCGTTCAGCCACGCTTGCCAGCTTCGGGCTGCCTTCGATGCCGTCGGGCCAGATGGCAAAAGGCGCAAAGGCCGCCGACTCGGATGCGCGCAGGATGACGACGCCCCTGATGACGCCCTCGAAGGCGCGGCACTGAATGTCGAGCCAGTTTGACGCAAACGCGTGCGAGTCTCCGGCATGGGCGAGTCGTGCCCATGCAGCGGAATCGTAAGTTTCCTTGTCGCCCTCCCCGGCCGTGCGCCGGGCACTGGAGATCAAGGCAATGCCGTCGTCCTCTGCCATTGGAAAGTCCTAGTCCCCGTATGTTGTTTGAGGTGCGACGGACGGAACGGCCGCGTGCAGCAAGCTGCCTGCGACGGGACTCATCCGAACTGATTTTTGCGCTGCACCGATCATCTCGACAACGGCCCGACTACTGAAGCGCTGCATTGATGCCCGCCAGGTCGGCTTCGGATAATGTGCCAGCCGCCTGCTTGAGCCTCAGGCGATAGATCAGGTAGTCGTAGCGCGACTGCGCCAGGTCGCGCTTCGCAAGAAACAGATCGCGCTGTGCGTCGAGTACCGACAACAGTGCAAACAGGCCGGACTTGTGCCCCTCGACTTTCGCCTCCAGCGCGCTCTGTTGCGCCACGACCGATTGCTTGAGCGCCTGCACCAGGCTGACGCCGCCCACCGTGCCGTCGAAGAAAGCCCGGGTGGCGCGCTCGACCGCGCGATGCTCCTGCTCGTGGTCTTCCTGCGCTTTCTGGTAGCGATGCACCGCCTCCTGAGTCACTGCGCTGGTCAGGCCGCCCTCATAGAGCGGCACGCTCAGGCGCAGCGTCAAGTCGGTGGTCTCGACGTTGCTGCCGCCACCAAACAGCGTGCTGCCAGCCATGCGCTGATTATGGCTGACCAGCAGATTGAGGGTTGGATAGTGACCGGCACGCTGGCGTTCGACTTCCTGCCGCGCTACGTCGATCGCCTCACGTTTCGCCCGCAGCAGCAGGTTTTGCTCCAATGCCGTTTCGAGCCAGCGTTCGACGCTGGCCGGCTTCGGTGTTTCCAGGGAGAACTCGTCGCGCAGGCTGCCCAGGTTTTCGATCAACTTGCCGGTGATCTCGCGCAGACCCTGGCGCGCATCGCGCAGCCGGTTTTTTGCCTCGATTTCGCGGGCCTGCGTCACCGCGTAACGCGCAGTGGCGTCATGCTGGCTGGTGATCGTGCCCAGGCCCATCTGCAGTTTGGTGCGCTCGAGTTCGAGCAGTTTGCCCACCGCCTCGCGTTCGGCGCCTGCAAGCGCCACGCTGTCGGTCGCCGCGAGTACCACCAGGTAGGCGGCGGTGGTGCGTAGCAGCAGATCCTGTTCCGCCGCGAGCAAGGTGAACTCGGCCTGCCTGACCAGGGATTTGGCCTGCGCGAAACGCTCTATGGCTTCCTTGCGGAAGATCGGCTGATTCAGCGACAGGGTATGGCTGTAGGTTTCAAAATTGGTAACGCCGGCGCCGAAGATCGGGTTCTTGCTGTCGAGGATGCGCTGGCGCGTTTCCATTTCGTCAACCTCGAACTTCGCCGTAGGCAGAAATCCGGCGCGTGCCTGATCCAAGGCCATGCCAATCGCTTTGGACTCGGACTGCGCAGAGCGGAACTTCGGATCGCTCTGGCGGGCCAGCACATACGTTTCAAGAAGCGTCTCGGCGCGAGCAGACGGCGAAAACGTCAGCACAGCAAATAGCAACGCAAGTAATTGAACCAAACCGTGGCGACCTGTTTGTATTTGCCGATCCTTCATTTTGACAGGTTCCGACAAGAAGCGCGCGGCCTCAATAATTGAAGAACGAAATTGACCAAATTGCCTGAAATTATCCTGCCAATTTTTCCTGACCAATTTGCAGCTCCGCGGAAATGAAAATGCAAGCATCCCAAGCGTCACCCGCACCACTTGAGGAATCGGCCCGGCGCGGAACAATATGCGGCAAAACTATACCCTATGGCACCCTAAGTTAAAAATCATTTTCCAAACGCCACGCTGCATTTGATGCCGGCCGGTATCTTGTGATCCGGATTGGGCAGTTGCAGTCGCACGCCCAGCGTGCCGCTGGCGGCGTCGATCACCTTGTCCACCACGACTACCCTGGCCTTGTAGCTACCCGGAAAAAACGGAGCCAGGCTGACCTTGCCCGGGTTGCCTGCGGCGACCGACCCGAACAACCGTGCCGGGGCGATGACCTCAATGTTGAGCGGGTTGATCTGGGCCAGTTCCAGCACCATCGATTTTTCGGAACGTATGAACTCGCCGGGCGCCAGATGGCGTTCAACCACGACACCGTCGATCGGACTGACGATGGTGCGCAGTTTCAGGGTTTCCTGTTCTCTTCTGAGTTCCTCTTTGCGTAGATTGACTTCGGTCGCCAACTCGTCGCGTTCCTGTGCCGAGATCAGTTGCTTCTTGAACAGGGTTTCGTTTCGCTCGACCCGCCTTAATCCGAATTCGACACGCGCCTCGGACAACCTGACCGCCGCGGCTTCGACGCCGGACTGCAACTTCGCGACCACCTGCCCCTTGCGCACCCGGTCGCCGCGATTGACCATGACCTGTTCCAGCACTCCATCGACAGGGCTGCCGACCTTGACCACCATGAAAGGTTTGACCAGGCATTCAAATGTCTCACCTGCCTTGTTTGTCTCTCCCACGCGCGTCTCGGCCGGCAATTCCGGAATCTGCGGAAGCGGCGCCCGTGCGTAGGCGGTTTGTGCGAGCAATGCTGCTGCAATAACTGAACTCAAGACCCTCATTCGTGGCTCCAAAAGATAATCCAATACCTGAAGACAATAGCCCGGTCGTTTCGGAACGGCAACGCTCGTCCCGTGAAATCGCTTGCTGCAGATTACCGCAAGCAAGGGCCATGCACGGGCGCCGCGCCGATGGTGCGGCCTCGCACTTACGTGCTTCTCTGCCCTGACTGCGACATTGGGCAAGACGCTGGCGCTGACACCCCTGCGATGCCAAGTCGATGCTATCACTCTATGCCGGGCATACCAAGCGCATGTAGACCATGGTTCTTCGATCGGCTTTGCCGGCAAGCATCGCTTTCATCCACGATCTCGCACCCCCGGAGAGTTCAGGCGCAGGTTTCGAAGTCTTTGCCGGAGTACGCCGAATCACGACCAGTGGTACGCCTGCTGCGGGCACGCGATTGCGGCGATTGCACGGCATGCAGGCCGGCGATGCCCAGCAACGCGAGGACATCACTGCGGCTGTCCGTCGCGTCGGCAGTTGCGTCCGGGGCCGCCAGCACAGTGGCGGCCGAACCTTCCGCCGCGTTGGCCGG
>JBAZOF010000109.1:0-8764 GCA_041648855.1 Sulfuritalea sp.
GTCGCTGCGCAAAGCCAGCGCCTGAAGATCGTCGATGCCCGCTACAAGGCCGGTGTTTCCAGCCATCTCGAACTGCTCGACGCCCAGCGCGAACACTTCACCGCACAACAGTCGGCGCTGGCGGTACGGCGCCAGTGGCTGACGACCGCGGCAAGCTTCTACAAGGCGCTGGGCGGCGACGCCGCCGCCCGGTAACGCCGGCCCGCGAAGCGGAATCCCCGGCGCGCAGAGCGTTGTCGGGTATTTCCTCTAGAGTGCCTTGCGCACGCTGATCACGCCGCGGATCTGGCCTTCGGAGTAGCCGGTGGCCTTGTCGTTGGGGTAGTGCTGACCCAGCGCGGCCTTGACGGCGGGCTTGAGCTTGTCGTCGGGACCGTGGCAGCTCAGGCACAAACCCTGAACCGGCAGCGCCTTGACGAAGCGGTACTCGCTGCCGATCTTCTCGCCTTTTTCAAGTTTGGCGGGCGCCTCGCCGGCCGCTGCGCGCTTGTCGAAATCTTCCAGCGCGGCTTGTTCCCATGCATCGGGAATCGCCCGCGCATCGTTGCGGGCCTTGAGGCTGACGCGCTTGATCTTCCAGCCGGTCTGCTGCGAGACCTCGCCGGCCATTTTCGGCGCCATGTCCTTGCATACCGAGATCGCACCCTCGGCGCCGGTCCTGGCAATTTCTTCCTGCAGTGCGACCAGAAGCTTGGGCGGCAGCGTGGTGGCCACCTTGCGCGCTTCGCCGATCAGGGCCTCGTCGTTGGCATGGGCCAAAGTGGCGGCGAACGGAGCAGTGAACACTGCAGCGGCGAACAGAAACTTTTTCATTTTGTGATCCTCCCTTTATTCAGGAGGGCCATTGTGCCGAGCCTGCCGATGGCAGGCCAATAAAAATATTTCAGGCGCCGATCAAGCCAGTCGCTGCACCCGCTTCTCAAGACGTGCCAAGTCGTCGCGCAACCGGTCGATATCGCTTGAAAACAGTTCGATCTCGGCCTGACGCGCAATCAGCGGCTGCTCTTCGGTGAAGTATTCGGCGAGGTTCTCGGCGAAATTTCTGGCCGCCTGCTGCTGCCAGGCAGCGAACTCGCGCGTTCCGGCGACGATGCGGTGGGCCGCGATGTCGCCGACGATGGTGGAGAGGTCTTCCTCGGCGTCCCAGCGCAAGTTGCGAATGACGAAGCCCAAGGTCTCGGCAAATTCGGCCGAGCCTTCGATGCGCGCCGCCCGCATCACGGCATCCTTGCCCTGCAGGGCAAGCAGCGGCGTTGCCGTCGGCAGCGAAATGCTCACTTCGAGCTCGGCCTCGGGCGGTGGCGCGGAGAGACAGCCGTCCGCGCCAATCAAAAAAGCCGCCTCGAAAGGCGGCATCTTGATCAGCGCGGCATGCCCGGCGAAGGGCGCAAGCTTTTCGCGCGCCCACGCAGCCTGCCCGAGCAGGTGATTGATCGCCGCCAGCAGCGGCGCGGGCAGGGGCTGCATGGGAAGGAAGACTCAGACCTGCTGGATGCCGGCCACGTTCCAGCCGCGGCTGCCATCGGCCGGTTTGACCAGATGCCAGGTTTCGGCGAAGGCTTCCGGCGCGCCATTGTCTTCACGCAGCTGGCCTGAGAAATGCACGCTGGCGATGTGGCGGTTGTCTTCGCTGACGACTTCGAGCAGTTCTGCGTTGAGCTGCATGACGTCGGTTTCCTGGGCACGGCCGCCGCGCTCCTGATGCTGCATCTTGATCTCGGCGAACATCTCGGGCGAAGTGAATTCGCGGATGTCGTCCATGTCGCCGCGGTCGTTGGCCGCCTGCAGGCGCACGAAGTTGAGCTTGGCCTGGCGCAGGAAGCCTTCGACGTCAAAACCGGCAGGAACGTTCGCAGCAACCGTACTCGCCGCCGTAGCACCAGCGCCGGCGCTGTGCGTCCCTCCGGGAACTCCTGAACCTTCGAACTGGGCGGGCGTGAAGTTCGCCGGAACTGCACTGCCCGGGCCTGCACCGGCGTATTGCATGCCGGCTTCGGGAGTGCGCTTGCGCATCAGGAGGCGCACGACGAACACCGCCGCCATCACCAGCGCCAGAATCAGCAGCATGTTGGCCATGCCTTCGCCCAAACCGAAGTGCGACAGCAGAGCGGCGATGCCCAGACCGGCGGCGAGGCCGGCCAAAGGCCCCAAGAAGCGGCTCATGCCGGCCGGCTTTGCAGCAGCAGCAGGGGCTGCGGCCGCAGTCGGAGCGGCGGCGGGTTTGCCGGCAGTCGCCGGAGCCGAAGGTGCCGGTGTCGCCTGACGCTTCATGCCGAAAGACTTGCCGCCACCAAGGCGCGCGGCCTCGGCATCGGGAACCATCAGGCCCAGTCCAACCACCGCCGCAAAGGCGGCAATCACCAGTCGTTTCATTGTCTCTTTCTCCTCGTTAGAACTTGTAACCACGATGCAGCGCGACGACGCCGGCTGTCATATTGAATACTTCGACACGTTCCAGCCCGGCTTGTTCCATCATGGCCTTGAGCGCGGCCTGGTCCGGGTGCATGCGGATCGATTCGGCCAGGTAGCGGTAGGACTCGGCATCACCCGCAATTTTCTCGCCCAGCCATGGCAGCAGCTTGAAGGAATACGCATCGTAAACCTTTTCCAGAGGTTTCCATACTTTGGAAAATTCCAGCACCAGCAGCCTTCCACCGGGGCGCAGCACACGGCGCATTTCCTGCAGGGCCTTGTCCTTGTGCGTCATGTTGCGCAGGCCGAAGGCTACCGTGACGATATCGAAATGATCATCGGGGAAGGGCAGCTTTTCCGCATCGCACTGAGCCACCGGCGCCAGCACGCCTTCGTCGAGCAGGCGGTCGCGGCCGACGCCGAGCATGGCGTTGTTGATGTCGGTGAGCCAGACTTCACCCGCGGCTCCGACGCGGCGGGCGAAGGCCGACGAAAGGTCGGCCGTGCCGCCGGCAACGTCGAGCACACGCTCGCCCGGTCGTGGTGCTGCGATGTCGATGGTGAACTTCTTCCACAGCCGATGCAGACCCATCGACATGAGATCGTTCATCACGTCGTATTTCTGTGCGACAGAGGAGAAAACGCCCGCTACGCGCTGCGCCTTTTCCTTCTCGTCTACGGTTTCAAAGCCGAAATGGGTCTTGCTCATGCTTGCCTAGTGGCTGCCGCAGCCGCCTGACTTGGGAGGCTTGGTGGTCGAGTCTATATCGCGGCTGCCACCTGATTTTTCAAGTCGTTCGAGGTATTCGGCCCACAGCGTTTCGTGGTTGGCGCCGAGATGGAAGAGCCAGTCCCACGAGTAGATGCCCGTGTTGTGGCCGTCGGAGAAAGTCGGCTGCACCGCGTAGTTGCCTACCGGTTCGAGGGCCGTGATCTCGACATTGCGCTTTCCGGTTTGCAGCGTTTCCTGCCCCGGCCCGTGGCCTCGTACTTCGGCGGATGGGCTGCAGACGCGCAGGAACTCGGCGGGCAGCTCGAAATGGCTGCCGTCGTCGAACGTCAGCTCGAGCATGCGGGATTTCTGGTGCAGGGTGATCTCGGTGGGGATCGGCGTCTTGCGGTCGAGACCGGACATAGGTACAGCTCCTTGATTGGGCCCGCTATCATAGCGCACACTGCCCTGGTGGCCCGGTGTCACGGAACCGTCATCAAGCCGCAATAGACTGCGATTCGTCCCTTTGCACGGTAAGCCCATGTCCGCAACCATACTGGTAGTTGAAGACGAGCCGACGATCCAGTCGCTGATCGAGATCAATCTGCGTCGGGCCGGCCATGTCGTGCAACTGGCGCCGGACGCCGAAACCGCGCGGCGGCTGATACAGGATGCCTTACCCGACCTGGTGCTGCTCGACTGGATGCTGCCGGGCATGAGCGGCGTCGATCTGGCGCGCCTGTTGCGCGGCGAGGCGCGCACTCGGCGCCTGCCCATCATCATGCTCACCGCTCGCGCCGAGGAGCGCGACAAGATCGAAGCCCTCGACCTCGGCGCCGACGACTATGTGACCAAGCCCTTCAGTCCGCGCGAGCTCATCGCACGGATCAAGGCAGTGCTGCGCCGGCATGCGCCGCAGGCCACCGAGGATGTGGTCGAACTCGGCGGCTTGCGACTCGATCCGGCAACGCACCGAATTACCGCCGGGAGCGTCGAAGTGGCGCTCGGTCCCACGGAATTCCGTCTGCTGCATTTCCTGATGACCCACCCGGAGCGGGTGCATGGCCGCACGCAATTGCTCGATCAGGTCTGGGGCGACCACGTTTTTGTCGAAGAGCGCACGGTGGACGTGCATATCCGCCGCCTGCGCGCCGCCCTTGAAGCCAGCGGGCACGACGCGCTGATCCAGACGGTGCGAGGCAGCGGCTACCGGATGTCGGCGACGTGAACGCGGTTCTGGCCGAGCTTCTGCTGGCCATAGTGCTGGCGGCTCTGGCCACGCTGGCGGGCTGGTTTGCCGCGGGCGAGGCTGGCGCGGAGCTGATGGCGTTCGGCACCATAGCCTTCTTTTTTCTGCGTCAACTCTGGATGGTGCTGCGGCTGATTCACTGGGCAGCCTGCCCGCTGGGTACGCCGACGCCGAGCGCCAGCGGCGCCTGGGGCGCCGTGTTCGAAGCCTTGCACCGGCGCGCCCGCCTGGCGAGCGCCGAACGCGAACAGGCGACCCAAGAGCTGGATCGCTTCCGCCGCGCGGCGGAGGCGTTGCCGGATGGCGTGATGATTCTCGATGGCCACCGCACCATCGAATGGATGAACTTGCAGGCCGAAGCTTGCCTGGGCCTCAAGGGATCGATTGATACCGGCAGCCGCATCACGCACCTGCTGCGTGAGCCGGGATTTCTCGATTACCTCGACAGTCCGGACCATCGCGGCGTGCCGCTCGAGCTGCACACGCAGCGCAATCCGGGGCGCACGCTGCAGGTCCAGGCCGCCCCGTTCGCTGCCGGACGCACGCTGCTTCTGGTGCGCGACGTGACGCAACTGCAGAAGCTCGCCACCATGCGGCGCGATTTCGTCGCCAACGTTTCCCATGAACTGAAAACGCCGCTGACGGTCACGCTCGGCTTTGTCGAAACGGCGCTCGACGCCCTGGAAGACACGCCGCCGCAGGGGATCGTGCAGTATCTGCAGACAGCCATCGAGCAGGCGCGGCGCATGCAGCAACTGATCGACGACCTGCTGACCCTCTCATCGCTGGAGACGGATTCGCCGCCGCCGCTGGAAGACCCGGTCGATGTCGCGGCCCTGCTCACCGACATCTGCCGCGAGGTGGAAGCCCTCTCGGCCGGGCGCCATCGCATCACGCTGGAAAATCAGGGGCCGCGGGGCTTGCTGGGCAGCGCCCGCGAGTTGCGCTCGGCGTTTGCCAACCTGGCCGGAAACGCAGTGCGCTACACGCCGGACGGCGGCGAGATCGTGCTGCGCTGGAGTACCGATGGCCAGGCCGGCGGGCGATTTTCCGTGCGCGACAGCGGCATCGGCATCGCCCGCGAGCACCTGCCCCGTCTTACGGAGCGCTTCTACCGGGTCGATCGTGGCCGTTCACGCGAAGCCGGCGGCACCGGGCTCGGTCTGGCCATCGTCAAGCATGTGCTGGAGCGGCATCAGGCAGTGCTGCAGATCGAAAGCGAACCGGGTCAGGGATCGACGTTCAGCGCGGTGTTTCCAGAGCATCGCGTTCAGCCCTGAAAGGCGCAGCGCTCGAACTCGATGCCACGGTCGAGGACGCGGACCAGCTTCAGCGCCTGCGGCTGTTCATTGACCATGACCTCGACACTGCGATCGAGGCGGAAGGTGCCAGCAGGAACAACCACGCTGGTGGGTTCTTTCAGTTCGGCCAGTTCCGGCAGCAGAAAGCCCTGACGCCAGCTGCCGCGGGTGCCATCCGGATCCACCACGCGAATCGCCACGGGGCGAGGCTCGCCCGGAAACAGCTGGATGCCTGCCGCGAGTGAATTGTCTCCTTCGCGCAGCGCCCAGCGTACGTTGCCCAGGACAAAAAGCTGGCTGCTCCCCGTTTTCGCGGCGATAACCTGGCCGGCGCCGATGCGCACGCCTTCCTTGAGCGGCCGCGTGATGCGCAGGCCGGTGGCTGATTCGTCAAGCAGGCGCCAGTCGTCCATCACCTGCCAATTCTCGATATGAGATTCGCCTTCCTCGCCGCTGCTACCTGTGCGATGACTGCGGTCGCCGAAAGTCTCGAATTCCTCCCGCTCGCGGCGCAGGGTCGTGTCGTCACGGGACGGCGCGCGGAAAACCTGGCGACCCGCAAGGTGGTAATGCACGGCTTCGAAGCCCGCAATGAAGCTGCAGGCGGCATTCGAGGCATGCCGTTCATGACGCCGCGGTGCTCCGCCCTTGCACCAGCGTTGCAGGACCCGCTGCAGCAACTGGGCCGCCGCCGGCTGGGTGACGTCGTCGCCGAGCTGCAGTTCGGCCGGCGCGCGACCCTTTTCCAGGAGGTTGATGCGGGCTATCAGGCTTTTTCGGAGTTCCGTGGTTTCCAGCCAGCGGCTGCCGCTGGATGCTTGCGGGTAGTAGCTTGCCGGACGATCCGAGTCGAGGTCGACCCAAAGCGGCACGGCACGGTTGCGAATATCCTCGGGCGGTGCTTTCAGCAGGGACAGCTTGGCACCCCAGCGCCGCGCCCAGCGCGCAACCCAGGCCAGATGACGGGCCGGAAGCTCGTAGACGTTGGCAGTGCTCAGCAGGTTGCATTCGGAAAAAGCGGCCAGGGAACTGGTCGGCGCGTTGCCGTGACGCACGGGATCAGTGACGGCACGGGTGCTGACTCCAAGTGTTTCCGCGGCGAAAAAGACCTGGTGCAGTTGTTTCCAGTAGGAAGCATCTGGCAACTGCTCGCCGCGACAGAGATCGACCTGCCAGTCGGCGAATACCGACAGCGTACGTTGCGCCAGGGTGGCGGCCTTGCCGGCCAGATCGGTGCTGGCGACAATCTGCGTGTGTCGGGCCTGCAAGGCGGGTATCGAAGCAATGGCGTTGCCATTGCCATTGCCGGAACTGGTTGAATTGCCTGCGCAGAGGGCCTCGAAACAGCGCAAATAACCGAGTGCCAGCACATGCCAGATGCTCAGCGTGATTTCCAGGGCCGCCTGTTCGTGCGGCGCCAGCGGCAGGGGCTTGCCGGCAAACTTCTTTGCAGCGTCGTCCTGCACGTCGCTGATGGCCCCGCGCAGAGCCTCGAGGATGGCAAAGCGCTCGGGTGCCGGCATGGCAAACCGGTGCAGCAAATTGAGTTGGCGCAAAAACATCGACTGCGCCTGCACCGCATTCGCCAGCGGCACGGTGGCCAGCCAGTCATGGCAGGCGATTGGATTGAGGAAGGCAGGACTTTGCTCGGTTCCGGTGACAGGCAAATCAAAGTTCATGGCATCTCATTCAATGGTGGAAAGTTCGGCTTCAAGGGCGTGCAGCAAGGCGGCATTGCTGGGACCGGCACGGACAGCCCCGGCGCGTTGCGCTGCGCCCCAGATGGACTCGGGAAAGCGGCTATCATCGCGCCAACGGGGGATGACGTGCCAGTGCAAATGTGGCACCACGTTTCCGAAACTCGCGAGATTGATCTTGTCGGGCTGGACCACTCGCCGCAGGGCGCGCTCGGTGGCGAGTACCACATCCATGACATGCCGCGCCTCGCTCCTGGTGAGCATGCTCATTTCAGCGACATGCCGGTGCCAGACTACCCGGCAGAAGCCGGGGAAAGCCTCACCCAAGGCTCCGGCCACCCGCACCACGCGGCAAGCAGCACCGCTCCACAGCAGATCACCGCCGGGATCGGCACAGAGCTCGCAATCCGTATTTGTCGCCACATGCCAAGCATAGCGCCAATCCGGCGCTCCGTGCTGCCTAGAGCAATACCCGTTCGATGCCGCCGCTGTTCGCCGCGCGTATGTAGTTCTGCATCCAGTCCGGGCCGAGAATCGCCTTGGCCATTTCGACCACGATGTAGTCGGCCGAAATATCCGCATCGTTGTCGTAGCGCGACAGGCCCTGCAGGCAGGACGGGCAGGAGGTGAGGATTTTCACCGCCGCATTATCAGCGCCGACTCTCAGTGCGGCGGCGCCCGCTTCGATTTCCTGCTGCTTGCGGAAGCGGATCTGGGTCGAGATGTCGGGCCGCGAAATGGCCAGCGAGCCGGATTCGCCGCAGCAGCGATCGGAGAGGTCGACGCGCTGGCCCATCAGGGCGTTGGCCACCTTGATGCCCGAGTGATGTTTCATCGGCGTGTGGCAGGGCTCGTGGTACATGTACTGCGTTCCCTTCACCCCGTCGAGCTTGATGCCCTTTTCGAACAGCCATTCGTGGATGTCCACCAGTCGGCACTCGGGAAAGATCTTGCCGAATTCATACTTCAGCAACTGGTCCATGCAGGTGCCGCAGGAGACCACCACGGTCTTGATGTCGAGGTAGTTCAGCGTGTTGGCGACGCGGTGGAACAGTACGCGGTTGGCCGTGGTGATCGCCTGGCCCTTGTCTTCGTCGCCGCTGGCGGTCTGCGGATAGCCGCAGCACAGGTAACCCGGCGGCAGCACCGTGGTCGCGCCGGCGTGCCACAGCATTGCCTGGGTGGCGAGGCCGACCTGCGAGAACAGGCGCTCCGAGCCGCAGCCGGGGAAGTAGAACACCGCTTCCGATTCATCGCTCGCCTGCTTGGGATCGCGGATCACCGGAATCAGGCTGTCGTCCTCGACGTCGAGCAGCGCGCGCGAAGTGCGGTTCGGCACGTTCTTCGGCATCGGCTTGTTGAGGAAGTGGATCACCTGCGCCTTGATGTCGGG
>JBAZOF010000110.1:0-8656 GCA_041648855.1 Sulfuritalea sp.
CACGAACGGCTCGACACCATCCTGGGCATGGCCGCCACCTACCAGGCGCTCGCGCATCAGACCGCGGACCATGCCGAAGCCGTCGCGGCAATGCTCGAGAAACGAACGCCGACATTTTCGGGGCGATAGATGAACACGGATGATTCGCCGGCACTGATGCTGCAGGAACGACCCGCCGACGGCGTGGTTCTGCTGCGCCTCAATCGCCCGCAGGTACTCAATGCCCTGAATCTGGAACTGCGTCGCGAAATTGCAGCGCAATTCCGGGATCTTGGCTCCCGCGACGATGTTCGCTGCATCGTGCTGACGGGCAACGACAAGGCGTTCTGTGCCGGCGCCGATCTCAACGAGTATGTCGACGCGACACCCACCGAGATCATTGGCCGCAACATGCCCCTGCTGTGGGACGCCGTCGCGGACTGCCCCAAACCCGTTATCGCTGCCGTGAATGGCTACGTGCTGGGTGGCGGATGCGAACTCGCCATGCATGCTGATATCATCATTGCCGGCGAGTCGGCGACATTCGGCCAGCCCGAGGTCCGCGTCGGGCTGATCCCGGGAGGCGGGGCCACCCAGCGCCTGAGTCGGGCCGTTGGCAAGTTCGTGGCAATGAAGCTGTTGCTGACCGGCGAACCCTTCACCGCCGAAGCCGCGTTTGCCAGCGGCCTTGTCAGCAGTGTGGTCGCCGATGACCAGGTGTTGCCGGAGGCACTCAGGCTGGCCACCGAGATTGCCGGCTTGCCGACTCTGGCGATACGGCAGATCAAGGAGCTGGTGCTGGAAAGCATGAACGGAACGCTCGACGCGGGACTGCGCCATGAGCGAAAGGCATTTCAATTGATGTTCAGCACCACGGAGAAGACGGAAAGGATGCGCAAGTTTCTGACGAAAAAGCCGAAAAAAGATTCCAGCAACGAAACATCACCAAACCACCCGGAGGATAAAAAACCATGAGACGTTTCCACGCTTTTTACTCAACTGCAGTTGTCACGCTCGGCAGCATCGCGCTGCTCGGGAGCACGCCGGCGATTGCCCAAGCCCAGACTTTCGAACTGAAGGCAACCCACTTCCTGCCTCCCAATCATTCCTTCCACAAGGAACTGGTGCGGTGGGGCGATGAACTTTCCAAGAAGTCGAATGGACGCATCACGATCAAGGTATTCCCGTCAGGCCAGATGGGCCCGACGCCGCGTCAGTTCGATCTCGTCCGCACCGGCGTCGCCGACATTGGCGTGGGCCTGTCCGGGGCATCGCCGGGGCGCTTCCCGATGACGGAAGTCTCGAACCTGCCGTTCGTGGTCACCGAGAGTTCGCGGTCGTCCAAGGCAATCACGGAACTTGCGCCAAAGTATCTCGCTCAGGAGTACGCCGGCGTCAAGCTATTGCAAATCACCCTGACTCCGCCGCTCAAGTTTCACATGGCGAAGGCGAAGCTGAATACCCTGGCTGACTTCAAGGGGCTGCGGATTCGCTACGCCGGCGAGTTGTTCGCCGAATCGATCAAGGCCTTCGGTGGTACGCCTGTCGCAGTGTCTCCGGGCGAGGTGGTCGATGCCATGAGCAAGGGTACGGTGGACGGCGCGATGTTCCCGCACGAAGGTGCCCAAAGCTTCCAGCTGCACACGGTGGCGAAGTTCTCCTACGAACCCGGGATCAACGCCGCCAGCTTCTTCTGGGTCATGAATCCGGCGACCTATGAGAAGCTTCCCCCTGACCTGCGGGCATTGATCGACCAGACCACGGGGCCCGCCAATGCCGAACGCATCGGCAAGGAGCTGGACAGTGCCGAAGTGGAGGGACGCAACCACCTGAGCAGCAAGGGTGTTCAAATCGTCACGTTCTCCGAGCCCATGCAACGCGAGATGATATCTGTCGTCAAGCCGATCATCGACACCACGATCGGCAAGCTCGAGGCCAAGGGGCAACCTGCGCGACAGCTCTACGACGCACTGGTCAAGGCCGGCGCCCGCTAAGCCGCATTCCCGCGCCGTCGCCAGTTGAGCGATGGCGCGGACTCCATCGGGTGATATCGCAATGCGAAAGGTTTCATGATGGGAAAGCTGGCGCGGATATGTTCCGCCTTTTCGGCAGTTGCACTGGTCTTGATGATGTCCGCCACGGTTGCCGATGTCCTGATGGCGAATCTGTTCCGCCGGCCGATCATCGGCGTCTTCGACCTGGTCGAAACCACCCTGGTTCTGGTGGTGTTCCTCGGTTTCCCGGCAACATTCCTTGCCAACAGCCATATCGCGGTCGACGTGATCGACCTCGTCGCTTCGCCGCCGACTCTTGCGCGCCTGAAGATCGTCGCCAAGCTTCTGACCTTTGTCTTTTTGGCATTCCTCGCCTGGCAAATGATCACTCCCGCTCATGATGCGTTCAAGTTCGGCGAGCGCAAGCAGGAACTCGGACTGCCCCTTTACGTATTGTGGATTCCGATGATCTTCGGCATCGCCTTTTCCGCACTGATGGTTCTTTTCTCACTCTTCGAGCGTGAGACTTCGTCCCCGCCGGACAAGGAGTGATGATGTCTGTCCAAATGATTGGCGCCACCGGCATGCTGGCGCTCCTGATCCTGATTTTTCTTCGTGTTCCGGTCGCTGTTTGTCTCGGCATCGTCGGTTTTTTGGGGTATGCGGCACTGGAGGGCTGGGCCAAGGCGACCACCGTCATCGGTGCGGCGCCCTTCGACATCGCTTCCGGCTATGCATTGTCGGTTGTTCCGCTGTTCGTCCTGATGGGCGAATTGGCTTCGGCATCCGGCATGTCGTCGCGGCTGTTTGCTGGAACGAAATCGATGTTCGGCCAGCTGCGCGGCTCGCTTGCCTACGCGACCATTGGAGCCAATGCGGGCTTCGGCGCGGTGTGCGGGTCGTCGGTCGCATCGGCCGCCACCATGACCCGGATTTGCGTGCCCGAAATGCGCCGCAACAATTACGACGACAGGCTCTCGACCGGATCGGTGGCTGCCGGCGGTACGCTCGGAATCCTGATTCCTCCGTCGCTGATCTTCGTCATCTACGCAATCATCGCGCAGCAATCCGTACCCCGGCTGTTTGCCGCCGGATTGCTGCCCGGGCTGGTGCTCACCGCCTTGTATATCGCAGCGGCAGCAGTGATGGTGAAGATATATCCGTCATGGGCACCGCACGGTGCCCATGAATCCTGGCCGCAGCGAGTGCGCAATTTGTTGGGCATGTGGGAGTTCGTCCTGCTCTTCGGGGTCTCGGTTGGAGGCATCTACGCAGGCCTGTTCAGCCCGACCGAGGCCGCCGCCATCGGCGCGTTCATGGCTCTGGTGATTGGAGTCTTGCGGCGCAAGCTCGATCTCGACTCTCTTGTGAAATGCTTCTACGAGACGGTGAAGACCACCTGCATGCTCTTCCTGATCATCATCTGCGCAATGATCTTCTCGTATTTCGTGGTGCAGGCACAATTGCCCGAAGCACTTATCGACTGGATCAGAAGCATGGGCATGTCCCCGCTCGGATTGATGATCACGCTGGTCATCACCTATATTGTGCTGGGATGTTTCCTGGAGGGCATTGGTCTGGTCCTGATCACGGTACCGGTGTTTCTGCCGGTGGTGGTTGCCAGTGGCTATGACCCGATCTGGTTCGGCGTCATGGTCGTAGTTGTCGTCGAGATGGGGCTCATCAGTCCACCTGTGGGAATGAATCTTTTCGTCATTCAGGCTCAGGTGCCGGATATTCCCATACCCTCCATTTACAAGGGAATTCTGCCATTCATGGTCTCGCCGCTGGTCCTGATCCTGCTGCTGCTCGCCTTTCCGGACCTGGCGCTGTACCTGCCGCGAATACTCTATGGCAATTGAACCCTACCGGGACTGCGTTCGCCCGATCCAGGCAAACAGCACCTCAGGCGAAGCCTGAAGTGCCGGTCGAACAGCGTCCGATGGCATCCATTCGGCTTTACTTCTCCCCCGGTGCCTGTTCCCGGGTAAGCCTGGTCGCACTCGAAGAAACGGGACTGGCCTATACGGCCCACCGGGTGCTGCTGGCGAACGGCGAGCAAATGACGCCGGAATTCCGCGCCGTCAATCCGAAAGGCAAGGTTCCGGCCTTGCTGGTCGACAATCGGGTGCTCACCGAAAACGTCGCCATACTGACATTCCTGGCGCGGCGTCATCCCGAAGCGGGTTTGCTGCCGGCAGCCGATCCGTGGCAGGAAGCGGAGGCATTGTCGCTGCTGAGCTGGTGCGCAGCGGGACTGCACCCGCTGGTAACCCGCTTGCGACTGCCGCAACGATTCTGCGACCTGCCGGGTAGCGCCGACCGCGTCCGCGACCTGGCGCGTGGCGAGATGATCGGACAGTTGCGCGTTGCGGAAGAGAGATTGTCGCATCAGCCCTGGATGCTGGGCCAGGCGTGGTCCATCGCAGACGCCTACCTGGCGTGGGCTTGGGGGCGCTGCCCGGAGTCGGGCATCGAGGCCGCACAATTTCCATATCTATGCCGGCATCACGACAAAGCCATGGCGCGTCCCGCCGCACAGCGGGCGATCCGACGCGAGGCGACCAGCTGAGGTTTGTTTCCTGGAAACTGTCAGGCAGAATTTCCCTGTGCCACCTGGCGAAGGACTTTTGCGAAGCGGGCGGCGATCGGCGACAGTTCCTCGTTCGCTCGCCACATCAGTCCCACAGGCCGCAGCGGGCCGACATCGGTCAATTCCACGGCGCAAATGCGCCCCAACTCACGCTCGACCTCGACCAGTCGCGGCGACATGATGGTCACGCAATCGGAGCTCATGACGATCGCCTTGATGGCGAGAATCGAGTTGGTATTGATCGCGCGCGTCGGCCAGCCGATGCCTGCCGTGGCGAACATGTTCTCCAGTTGCCGCCTGAACGCACTGCCACCCGCCGGCAGCACCCATTTGACGCCTTCCAGGTCTTTCAAGGATACCGACGACAGGCTGGCCAACGGGTGCTCTGCGCGCAGGATCAGCGACCAGTCGGCCAGCAGCAGCGGTTCGGTTTCAACGTCCGGATAGTCGGGGCCCACGCCCAAGCGACTGATGACCAGGTCGAGTTCCCTCGATCTCAGCATCGACAGGATTCTGTCATCGAGGTCTTCGACTACCGACACCGAGACATCCGGCGTTTCACGCAGCAGCACCTCCAATGCAAGGGGAACCAGGCCGACGGCGGTAATCGGTGTGATTCCCAGGGCAAGCAAGCCTTCCAGTCCCATCGACCGCAGGCGGGTATCTACCTTGGCGCGATCGAGCAGCGACTCCAGCGCCTGCGCGTGAAAAGCCAGCGTCTTGCCGAACTCGGTAAGCCGCGCACCGTGGCGGTCACGGTCGAGCACACGCACGCCCAAGCCGTGCTCCAGGACGGCAATACTTTGCGACAAGGCCGGCTGCGATACGCGAGTCGCCTCGGCTGCGCCACTGAAGGAACCGTGGCGGGCAACGGCGAGCAGGTCAAGCAATCGGCGCGGATCCAGTCGCATTTTGACTCCTGTGTCGAGATTGGCTGTGTGTGCGAGGTTCGCAGGCACCGCGACCCATTTTGCGATGGACCATGGATTTCAGGATCCGGTTTCGCTGCCTGAAAGGCCGTTTCCGTGCCTCGAAAACTGGCAAAGGATACCGTAAGCAGCATGGTCCTGACCGCCGCCGCGGCTGGACCAGGCCTCCATCGCCGTATCGCCAGCGCCGACTTTCACCAGGCCCGCCATCAGTAGAGAAAGCGTTCCTTCAAGTCGTCCAGGTTCAGCTCGTGCAGTATCTGCCCCAGGCGCTCGCGCGCGTTGCCGCGCGGCGCGTTGGCGAAGCGGGCGATGATCAGTTCGTTCTTCATCGAATGTTCCCAGCCCACCAACTCGGTGACGCTGAGCTGGTAGCCGTGCGCCTCGAGCAGCAGGCAGCGCAGGACATTGGTGATCTGGCTGCCGAATTCGCGGGTATGGATCGGGTGGCGCCAGATTTCCGACAGGGCGGTCCGGCCCAATGACTCGTTCTTGTGCCGGCGCAGCACCGACGCCACTTCGGCCTGGCAACAGGGCGCGAGAACGATGAATCGGGCCTGTTTGTGCAGGGCGAACCTGATCGCATCATCTGTCGCGGTATCGCAGGCGTGCAGTGCGGTGACGATGTCGACCTGCGGCGGCAGCTGCGGCGACTCGATCGATTCCCCGACCGAGAGATTGAGGAAGGACATCCGCGCGAAACCGAGCCGCTGGGCGAGTTCTCGGGATCGTTCGACGAGTTCGGCCCGGGTCTCAATGCCATATACGTGGCCGCGGTCCCTGGCCTTGAGGAACAGGTCGTAGAGGATGAAGCCGAAGTAGGACTTGCCGGCGCCATGGTCGACCAGCACCAGGTCATCACGTTCGGCCATGATCTCGACCAGCAGAGGCTCGATGAACTGGTAGAGGTGGTAGACCTGTTTCAGCTTGCGCCGGCTGTCCTGGTTGAGCTTGCCGTCGCGAGTCAGGATGTGCAGTTCCTGGAGCAGCGCGACCGACTGCTCCGGCCTGATTTCGGGGATGCCGCTCACGACCGGCTCAGTCCTCGGCGGGCAGGCGAATGATGTGCTGGCCGGACTTTTCTTCGCGCTCCAAGACCAGCAGCTTGTGCTTCATGGCATCTTCCAGCAGTTCGCCGAAAGATCGGTAGCCGTAATAGGACTCGCTGAAGCCGGGCTTGCGCCGCTTCAGGGTCTGCTTGACCATGGAACCCCAGATTTTTTCGTCTTCACCACGCTCGGCGACCAGCGCCTCGACGGTTTCCACGACCAGGTCGATCGCCTCCTGCCGCTTGGGATCTTCGGCCTTTTCATCGCTCTTCGGCGCTGCGGTCTTTGCTGTGCTGGAGGCGACCTTGGCCGGAGCTTTCCTTTCGCTGCGCTGCTTCTTGGCGGGCAGTTCCCGCACCAGATCGTCGTAGAAAATGAATTCGTCGCAATTGGCCGCCAGCAGGTCGGAGGTCGCCGCCTTGACGCCGACGCCGATCACGCGCTTGTTGTTCTCACGCAGCTTGGAGACCAGCGGCGAGAAGTCCGAGTCGCCGCTGATGATGACGAAGGTATCGACATGCGACTTGGTGTAGCAGAGGTCGAGGGCATCGACGACCATGCGGATGTCGGCGGAGTTCTTGCCGGACTGGCGCAGATGGGGAATCTCGATCAGCTCGAACGAGGCTTCGTGCATCGGTGCCTTGAATTCCTTGTAGCGTGCCCAGTCGCAGTAGGCCTTCTTGACCACGATGCTGCCCTTGAGCAGCAGGCGTTCGAGCACCTTGTTGATGTCGAACTGGGCGTATTTCGCGTCGCGCACGCCGAGAGCGACGTTCTCGAAGTCGCAGAACAGCGCCATGCTGGTGATTTCGGGATTGCCGGCCATGATAGGGCTCCAGTGGACAGAGCCCGATGATATCAGTGTCGCCCGAATGGTTTCCTGCAACCCGGCGCAGCGGGCATAATGCGCACCCCTGCTCACCGCCGCTTTCCCCTTCATGGCTGCTCCTCTCGAAACCCTCCGCCGCGTCTTCGGCTACCCCTCGTTTCGCGGGCCGCAGGAGGAGATCATCGAGCACCTGATCGGCGGCGGCGACGCGCTGGTGCTGATGCCGACCGGCGGCGGCAAGTCGCTCTGTTACCAGATCCCCGCCCTGCTCCGGGAGGGCGTCGGCGTCGTCGTATCGCCGCTGATCGCGCTGATGCAGGATCAGGTCGATGCACTGCTGCAGGCCGGCGTGCGCGCCGCCTTCCTCAATTCCTCGCAGGACTACGCCACGGCATCCGAGGTCGAGCGGCGCCTGCGCATGGACGAGCTCGACCTGATCTATGTCGCGCCGGAGCGCCTGCTGACGGAACGCTTTCTCGGCGTCATGGACCATCTGGTCGGCAAGAATCGCCTCGCCCTGTTCGCCATCGACGAAGCCCATTGCGTCTCGCAGTGGGGGCACGATTTCCGGCCCGAATACATCCAGCTCTCGGCCCTGCACCAGCGCTACCCGACGGTGCCGCGGATTGCCCTGACGGCGACGGCCGACCACCTGACGCGGCAGGAAATCATCACCCGCCTCGGGCTGGATGCGGCACGCGTGTTCATTTCGAGTTTCGACCGGCCGAACATCCGCTACACGGTGGTCGAGCGCGACAACCCGCGCCGCCAGTTGCTCGATTTTCTCGCCGGGCAGCGCGGCGCCGCCGGCATCGTGTATTGCCTGTCGCGCAAGAAGGTGGACGAGACCGCCGCCTGGCTCAATCAGCAGGGCATCACGGCCCTGCCCTACCACGCCGGGCTCGACGCGGCCATGCGCCTGAATCATCAGCAGCGCTTCCTGCGCGAAGACGGCATCGTCATGGTGGCGACCATCGCCTTCGGCATGGGCATCGACAAACCCGACGTGCGTTTCGTCGCCCATCTCGACCTGCCCAAGAGCCTCGAAGCCTACTACCAGGAAACCGGCCGCGCCGGGCGCGACGGCGAACCCGCCGAAGCCTGGATGACCTATGGACTCAACGACGTGGTGATCCATCGCCTGCGCATCGACGAATCGGCCGCGGGCGAGGAACAAAAACGCGTCGAGCGCAGCAAGCTCGATGCCCTGCTGGCCTGGTGCGAAACCGCCGCCTGCCGGCGCGCGCTGCTGCTCAAGTACTTCAGCGAAGAGGCCCAAGCCT
>JBAZOF010000111.1:0-8566 GCA_041648855.1 Sulfuritalea sp.
CCGATTGACGCGGCGGCGACAGTCGGCGAAGCGCTCGCGGTCGCGGCGCAGCATCTCGAAATAGGCCAGCAGATGGTGGCCGAAGGTCACCGGCTGGGCCACCTGCAAGTGCGTGAACCCGGGCATGGGCGTGTCGACGTGCGCCTCCGCTGCGTCGAGCAGCGCCTGCTGGAAATTGCGCAGCAGGCCGTCGATGTCGTCGATGGTGTCGCGCAGCCAGAGGCGGATGTCGGTGGCAACCTGGTCGTTGCGCGAGCGACCGGTGTGCAGGCGCTTGCCGGCGTCGCCGACCAGGGCCGTGAGACGCTTTTCGATGTTGAGATGCACATCCTCGTCGTCGAGATTCCAGTTGAAGTTCCCCGCTTCGATCTCGCTGGTGACCGTCGCCATGCCCTGCTCGATAGCCGCCAGGTCGGCAGTGGCGATGATGCCCTGCCGCGCCAGCATGTGCGCATGCGCCAGGGACGCGCGAATGTCCTGCCGCCACATGCGACGATCAAAAAAAACGGAAGCGGTGTAACGTTTGACCAGGTCGGAAACGGGTTCCGAAAAGCGGCCGGACCACGCTGCCTGGGTTGCTGGAGATGCCGGTAGTTTCGGTTTTGTCATAATCGGGTTGCCATGTCAGATGGCAATGCGTCCACGCGATAAAACGAAGTTTCAGTGAAGGCCAGCGCCAGCCTCATCGGCGTCAAGCGCAACGGCCGCAACTAAAAACACTGGAAAATCAAAGGCAACAAGCGACTGAGCCAAATACGAAGTATAAGGTAAAAGCCTTCGCTGTCTGACGGGTCGCCGCCAGTGGTCGCCGCGCGGTTCCGTTGACGCCGGCACACGCGCCGCCTAACATCGCGCCTTTGCTTCAGCAAATGACTCCACCGTGGACTTCGCCAGCCTGTATGCCCCGATTGATGCCGATATGCGCGCGGTTGACGCCGTCGTTCGGGAACGCCTGCACTCGGAGGTGGTGCTGGTTCGCCAGGTCGCCGAGTACATAATCTCCGCCGGCGGCAAACGCATGCGCCCGGCGCTGGTGCTGTTGTCCGCCAGCGCCTGTGGTTACTCGGGAACCCGCCATCACGAACTGGCCGCAGTCGTCGAGTTCATTCATACCGCGACGCTGCTGCACGACGACGTAGTCGACGAGTCGTCGTTGCGGCGCGGCCGCGACACCGCCAACGCGGTGTTCGGCAACCCGGCCAGCGTGCTGGTCGGCGATTTCCTGTACTCGCGTGCTTTCCAGATCATGGTCGGCGTCGGCAGCATGCGGGTAATGCAGGTGCTCGCCGATGCGACCAACATCATCGCCGAGGGGGAAGTGCTGCAACTGATGAACTGCCGCAACGCCGATATCGAGGTGGATGCCTATCTCCGCGTGATCCGCTACAAGACCGCCAAGCTGTTCGAGGCTGCCGGGCGCCTCGGCGCCATTCTGGGCAACGTCAGCCCCGAGATCGAGGAGGCGATGGCGGCCTACGGCACGCACATCGGCACCGCATTCCAGTTGATCGACGACGTGCTCGATTACTCGGGCAAGGAAGCCGAAACCGGCAAGCATCTCGGCGACGACCTGGCCGAAGGCAAGCCGACCCTGCCTCTGATTCATGTGATCCAGCACGGCAGTCCGCAGCAGGCTGCGCTGGTGCGCGGTGCCATTGAAAACGCCAGCAGCGAGAGCTTTGCCGAAGTACTGGCGGCGGTGCGTTCCAGCGGCGCGCTCGATGCCGCGCGCCGGCAGGGTGTCGACGAGGCCGAGATGGCCAAAGCGGCACTGGCGCCGCTGCCGGATTCAAAGTTCAGGGAAACGCTGCTACAATTAGCAGACTTTGCGGTGCAACGAAGTTTTTGACCACCGCGATGTTCGCAAGGATGACCCCACGGGCCGAACTCTTCAGCCTGTTCCCGCAATGTCCTTCCTTGCCACCAACTTGCCATCGGGGCGTAGCTCAGCCTGGTAGAGTACTGCGTTCGGGACGCAGGAGTCGGAGGTTCGAATCCTCTCGCCCCGACCAATCTGCTGCGGGAGGCTGACTCCGTGGCGAAATTCCTCCTGTTCATTGCCGTGCTCGCCGTGATCTATATGTTGGTGCGCGCGTCGAACCGCCGCAGCAAGGCACCACCCGCGGAGCGCACCCCCGAGGCGATGACGCAATGCGCGCATTGCGGGGTGCATTTTCCCCGTAACGAGTCGATACGCGACGCCGAGCGCGACTACTGTTGCGAAGATCATCGACGCTTGGGAGTGAAGTCTTGACCGCGCGGGGTGTCGCGCCGCAGGAAACGGACGCAATCGAATCCTTCTGGCGCTCGCTACGCTATTTCTCGGTCTACCGCCTGTCGATCGCCATCCTGTTTCTGGTTGCGGCGCTGGTCTTTGGCGATACGGTGAGTCTCGGCACGCAGGATGCCCAGTTGTTTGAGCGCACCGCTGCAGTCTATCTGGTACTTGCCGTCGCCTTTGTAGTTGCACTGCTGCGCCGGCCGCGCCGTTTCAATCTTCAGCTTTCGGTGCAAGTGGCCGTCGACGTTGCCGCACTGACACTGATGATGTTCGCCAGCGGTGGACAGAAGAGCGGGATAGCCGTGCTGCTGATGGTGGTGGTCGCTGCGGCCGGCCTGGTCGGCCAGGGACGGATGACGCTGTTTTACGCTGCGTTGGCCTCGGTGGCCATGCTGCTGGAAGAAAGCTGGCGTGCGTTGACCCTGGAAAGCGATCCGGGAGACTTCGTGCGCACCGGAATCATCAGCATCGCCTTCTTCGGCACCGCGATCATCGCCCAATTGCTGGCCCGGCGGCTGGTAGCCAACGAAACGCTGGCGCGGGAGCGGGGACGGGAACTCAATGACCAGTTGCGGATCAGCGAGCGGATCATTCGTGACATGGAGGACGGGGTGCTGGTGGTCGATGGCGAGGGGCGGGTGCGACTGCTCAACCCGCGTGCCGAATCACTACTGGATGTGTCTGCAGCGGATGGCGCCGAACTGGCAACGCTTTCCGCAGGTCTGGCGGACCGCTACCGGACCTGGAGTGCGCAGCCTGTCGAAATGGTGGAGATGTTGCGCCAGGAAGGCGGGCGTTTGTTGCGGGTGCGCTATTTGCCTGCGGCCGAGACCGGCGGACATTCGCTCATTTACCTGGAAGACATGGAACGGGTGCAGTCCCAGGCGCAGCAGTTGAAGCTTGCTGCGCTTGGACGGCTGACAGCCAACATGGCGCATGAGATTCGCAATCCGCTGGCCGCCATCAGCCACGCGGCGGAACTGCTGGCCGAAGAGGAAAGCGACCCCCTGCATCAGCGTCTTGCCAAGATCATCCATGACAATACACGTCGTCTCAATCGGCTGGTGACCGAGGTGCTGGAACTCGGGCGCCGCGACCGTGCGCAACCGGAGACGCTGCGCTGGCGCGCATTTCTTTCAGGATTTCTGGAGGAACTGGCATTGCACGATGCCTCGGCTGCCAAGCGCATACATATTGGCGAGAGCGACGTCGAGCTGCGTTTTGACCGGGGGCATCTGTACCGCGTGCTGTGGAACCTCCTGGCAAATGCACTGCGCCATGCCAGTGCAGCGGACGGCGCGGTGCGATTGGAGGCCAGGGCTGCCGCTGCTGCCAACGGCGTGGAACTGCACATCATCGATGATGGGCCGGGGGTCGATGAGGCGCAGCGCAACCAGGTGTTCGAGCCATTTTTTACGACGCATGGCGCGGGTACCGGCTTGGGCCTCTACATCGCCCGGGAGTTGTGCGAGGCGAGCGGCGCCCATCTTGAACTGCTGGATGATCGGCCGGGTGCCCATTTCCGTATCTCCGCCGAAGGAGTCCTATGTCGCTGAAGAATGAACGCCGTCCTCGCGGCCGGGGCGAAGCCAAGCGCGTGCTGGTAGTCGATGACGAAGCGGATATCCGCGAACTTCTCGATCTCACCCTGGCGCGCATGGGTCTGCTGGCAGATTGTGTCGGCTCTTTGGCCGAGGCGCGCCGCATGCTTTCCAGTCAGCGCTACCAGTTGTGCCTGACCGACATGCGCCTGCCCGACGGCGAGGGCCTGGAACTGGTGCGTCACATCGCCGATACCGTGGCCGACTTGCCAGTGGCGGTGATTACCGCGCATGGCAGCGCCGAGAATGCCGTGTCTGCACTCAAGGCCGGTGCATTCGATTACATCGCCAAGCCGGTCTCCCTCGAGCAGTTGCGGGGCATGGTCAAGTCGGCGCTGGAGTTGCCCAGTTCCGATCCGACAGGCGACCTGGGTGGCATCAGTGAGATAAGCGGCTTGCTCGGCGAGTCGCCGGCAATCGAGCAGGTACGCAAACTGATCGACCGCGTGGCGCGAAGTCAGGCGCCGGTGCATATTACCGGCGAGTCTGGCAGTGGCAAGGAACTGGCTGCGCGGCTGATCCATACCTTGGGCGCCCGGCGCAGTCGCGCGTTTGTTCCGGTGAACTGCGGGGCAATTCCGGAAAACCTGATGGAAAGCGAATTTTTCGGGTACCGCAAGGGAGCATTTACCGGCGCCAGCGATGACCGTGAAGGTTTCTTTCATGTCGCCGATGGCGGCACCCTGTTTCTTGACGAGGTGGCGGAACTGCCGCTGACGATGCAGGTCAAGCTGCTGCGCGCGATTCAGGAAAAACGGGTGCGCAAGGTCGGCGCCACCGGCGAGGAAGCCGTCGATGTGCGGGTGATCTGCGCTACGCACCAAGACCTGAAGATGCTGGTCGAGCAGGGACGGTTCCGTCAGGATCTGTTCTACCGACTCAACGTCATCGAGCTGCGGATGCCGGCCCTGAGGGAATGCCGCGAAGACATTCCAATGTTGGCGCGGCACATACTGGACAGGCTGGCGCGGGGTGCCGGTCTCAGCTCCCCGCCGCTGACCGCGGCTGCTCTCGAGGCCTTGCAGCGCTACCCCTTTCCGGGCAACGTGCGTGAACTCGAAAACGTGCTGGAGCGTGCGCTGGCCTTGATGGCGGATAGCCGCATCGATGTGGTTGATCTGAATCTTGCGCCCTCCCAATTGCCCGGTCTGGCCGCCACTGCGGCCGGCGGTTCGCTGCAGGACCATCTCGATCAGGTGGAGCGGCAGGCGATCCTTGAGGCCCTCAAGCAGTCGAACGACAATCGCACCGCCGCTGCAAGATTGCTCGGCGTCACCTTCCGCTCCCTGCGCTATCGCATGGCGCGCCTCGGAATGAACGAGTGAGGCAGGCGAGGCAGGGAAGAGTGGCGCGGGTCGACGCGGATTGGCTCTCCGCTGCGCGGCAGGTGCCATCGCCGAATTGCGATGAGCGGCCCGTGGATGCCAAGGTGCGTCTGGCGGTCATCCATGCGATCAGTCTGCCGCCGGACGAATTCGGCGGACCGGGCATCGTCCAGCTCTTCACCAATTGCCTTGATCCGGAGGCGCATCCCTATTTTCGCGAGATACAGGGACTGCGGGTATCGGCCCACTTCCTTGTCCGCCGTGACGGCGAGCTGATCCAGTTCGTTCCCTGCTCGCGGCGGGCGTGGCATGCCGGTGTTTCGAATTGGCTGGGGCGCGAGAGCTGCAACGACTTCTCCATCGGTATCGAGCTCGAGGGCTGCGATCACCTCCCTTTTGAGAACGCCCAGTATCGGACTCTCAACCGTTTGCTCGCCCAGCTGCGCCGCCACTATTTGCTGGAAGCGGTGGTCGGCCACAGCGATATCGCGCCGGGGCGCAAGACCGATCCAGGTCCATGCTTCGACTGGAGTCGGGTGCGCGGCGCCCGCAGATGACTGTCGCAAAGCTGCAACGTCGAATTGCGTCGCAGCTGCAGAAAACTCTTGCAGTCAAAAAATGCAACCACTACAATTAGTGCGAAATCGTCGATGGCCTACTAGATATAGTAGGTCGTTGTGCAGAAGGGACGATACGCTGCCATAGCGTCCCGATCATCACCGGCTTCATGAAAACAAAGACGGGAGATCTGAATGCAAGAAGCCCTGGGCGCCGACTTCACCGACTTCAATCGGATCGCCCACCTGTCTTCTTTCGATCCTGACACCGATCGTCATCCGCATTCCATCTCCGGCAGTTCATTCACTCCCCCGATCCAGGCCTTCGTTCGTCGCGCAAATGTGCTGAACCGCATTTCGCATGGCCGGCGCTCGCACGCAGCAAGGTCTCGGCGCCATTTGCGCCGCAGTGCCGAATTGCATCGGCACGAGTTCGGCATTGGCGCGGTATTCGATTGCGGGCCCGATCGATCGTCTGCCGAGGGTGCGCTGCCGATTCGGGGCCGCGTGGATTCGATTCGGGGTCGCGGTCGCCTTGTGGCAGAAGGGCAACGCGCTTCAGGCGCTTTCCGAAATATGATATTTGGTTTCTTGTGCGTTTGTCATTCGCAGTTTCAAAACGAAGTGATAGGCGGATAAACGTGAGGAATTCGTCGCTTTCGATTGCATCGGAGCGTTGGATAATCCGTGCTAGCCCAGACGGGTGGCAGTAAAAAAGTAGTGGTGGTTCTTTCCTGTTAATTTGTTAAGGAGGTTCAACATGGCTGATACCAAGAAAGCCAAGAAGCCGGCCGCAAAGAAGGCTGCGGCTAAGCCCGCCGCTAAGAAGTCTGCGGCCCCGAAGAAGCCAGCTGCCAAAAAGCCGGCTGTAAAGAAGGCGGCTGCGAAGCCTGCTGCGAAGAAGGCTGTTGCCAAGAAACCGGCAGCTAAGAAGCCTGCTGCGAAGAAGGCTGCACCGAAGAAAGTCGCTGCCAAGAAGCCGGTTGCGAAGAAGGCTGCACCGAAGAAAGTCGCTGCCAAGAAGCCGGTTGCGAAGAAGGCTGCACCGAAGAAAGTCGCTGCCAAGAAGCCGGCTGCGAAAAAGGTTGCCGCCAAGAAGCCTGTTGCCAAGAAGGCTGCACCGAAGAAGCCGGCTGCCAAGAAGCCTGCGGCGAAGAAGCCAGCTGCCAAGAAGCCTGCGGCGAAGAAGCCCGCTGCCAAGAAGCCCGCTGCAAAGCCGGCCGCGAAGCCTGCTGCGAAGAAGGCTGCACCGAAGAAGGCTGCTGCCAAGCCGGCTGCGAAGCCCGCCGCCGCTGCTGCGCCTTCGACTGCTGCTGCACCCGGCATCAAGTCCTCGCTGAATCCAGCGGCGGCTTGGCCGTTTCCCACCGGTTCCCGTCCCTGACGGTAGCAGCGGCCTGCGTTTAGTCCTGCGGGACTGATCGCGGCGCCTAGTGGATAGCAAGCGCGTGCTGTTAAGTCAGCACGCGCTTTCTTTTATCGCCGGCGCGCGAAGCGCTATCCCCGGCGGGCAAGGCCCCGAGTCCCTTTGGGCGAGGACGGTATCCCGGGATATTTGGATTTCAGAAACTCCGCCATGCGGGCGAGGCCTTCCTCGATCCGGGTCCGCTCGACGGTGTAGGCAAAGCGGATGTGGCGTTGCGGCGCGTTACTGCCGAAGTCCAATCCCGGAGTGGCTGCCACCCCTGCTTGCGTGAGCAGTTGCTGACATAGCTCGAAGCTGTCGTCGGTGAATCTGCTGCAGTCGGCATACACATAGAATGCGCCGCGCGGTTCAGCCGCGATCGTGAAGCCGAGTTTGCGCAGGCCGGGCAGGAGAACATCACGGCGCAAGGAAAACTCCTGGCGGCGGGCTTCGAGAATGGCCAGAGTCTCCGGCTGAAGGGCCGCCAGCGCGGCATGCTGGGCGATGGTCGAGGGTGCGATGTAGAGGTTCTGCGCCAGCTTTTCTATCTCGCGCACATAGCGCGGCGGAGCGACCAGCCAGCCCAGGCGCCAGCCGGTCATGCCGAAGTACTTGGAGAAGCTGTTGATGACGAACACGTCGTCGCTGATGGCCAGCGCCGATCCGGCATCGATTGCGTAAGTGAGCCCGTGGTAGATCTCATCGACCAGCAGGGCACCGCCTCGCGCCGCGACGACCCTGGCCAGCGCCGCCAGCGTTTCATGGTCGAGCAGGGTTCCCGTCGGATTGGCGGGGGAAGCCACCAGCAGCCCTCGCGTCCTGTCCGTCCATGCCGCGGCAAGCTGCTCTGCCGTGGGCTGGTAGTTTGACGCCGCCTCCACTGCGAGCGACACCGGCCTGCCTTCGAGCAGACGCACGAAATGCCTGTTGCAGGGATAGCCGGGATCGGGCAGCAACCATTCGTCGTCGGGATTGACCAGCACGCCGAGGGCGAGCAGCAGCGCACCGGAGGCGCCGGCCGTGACTACGATTCGTGCCGGTGAGACCTCTAGGCCGTAGCGCGAGCGATACCAGTCGCTGATCGCCTCGCGCAACTGCTGCAGACCGAGCGCCGCGGTGTAATGCACGTGTCCGCCGGCGAGGAAGCGTCGGGCTGCTTCGAGAATCGGGTCGGCGGTTGCGAAGTCGGGTTCGCCAACCTCCATGTGAATGATCGACCTGCCCTCGGCTTCGAGCGCCTGCGCGCGCGCCATCAATTCCATGACATGAAACGGCGCGATCTGCGCCATCCGTGCGGCGATGTTCATTCAGTTCTCCAAGAAAAATCGGCCGCCTTGCTTGAAGCAGGCGGCCGACTCATTTTCGCCGTGATGCCAGCGCCAGCGCGCTGCGTCCTT